>JBAUBR010000266.1:0-68251 GCA_049676965.1 Occallatibacter sp. | reverse complement strand
GTCGTAGCGGCGAAGTTGCGGCGATGCAACTCCTCAAGCATGAGCTGACGTAGTTGGTTCACAGAGAATCCTCCTTCTCTGCGTCCCAAGCTACCCCGACAGCCGCAAAGGCTGGTTCAACCGCACGTGGAAGCGTCCGCCGCCGCAGCGGCTTCGTTCAAGTCGTCTTACGAGGACTGAGCGGGCTGGTCGATGGGGAACATTACTTCGATACCTTTGCCGCAGACGCGATCTTCGAGTCCCGCTACCAGTTTCCGGGCTGGCCACGAGAGATTCGAGGGCGGGCCAATCTGATGGCCAGCCTCTCTGGATATGGGAAGACGATCAAGCCTCACTCCGGCGATGCGCTTGTTGTTCATCGTTCTGAGGATCGTCGCGTCGTAATCCTCGAATATGAAGTGCATGGCAAGGTACTTTCAAGCGGCGCACCCTATGACAACCGGCTCATCTCCGTTGTGACAATTGAAAAGAGAAAGATCGTCCATTGGAGAGACTATATGGACTCCTTAGCTGCCTGGACGGCCCTGAATGGTTAGCCGGAAGCAGGGATATTTGGTTTCCGGCAATCTAGGGTTGGCATCCGTCCGCCATCCACCGAGCGAAGAGTTCAATGCGATCCTGCGGCCAGGGACCTTCGCCTCTTGGCGGCGGTGGCGGCATGACCGCGCCGCCGATGCCGCGGATACGATCGTAGATGGCGGCCGCATGCGCCTTCACATCGTCGTAACTTGCAAGGTTGAAGGCCTTACTCATGGCGCGAATGTCGTGTTCTGTGAAGAGTGGGAGAATGTCGTCGCGAAAGCTTGTCGGTTTGGCCATCAGAGAACCTCGAAGATGCTGTAGAGAGGGCCGTCGGCAAGCCTGTGGCCTAGGCCAACTGCGATGATTCGGTTGATCCAATCATATTCCGGCGCGGCGGTCTCAAAGACGGGAATCATGCGGAAGTAATAGCTGCCGGGTTCGACGGGCTCGCCTTTATCGAGTTTTTCGATAATCTCGGGTGAGCCGGCGCGCAGGCAGGTGTACGTCATCGCGATCATTGCACCGTCCGTCGTTCTGAGCAGGAGTCGAACGTCGAGTTGAATGCAGGAATCGGTGCGTACGGTCTGCCAGTCGTTGCCGCTGACCACTTCGCCAGAGAGCCGCTCGCCCTCGAAGGTTCCTCCCGGAACGACGCCGATGCGGCGGAATCCGTTGGGCGTTTGACCGACGACGAACAGGGGCGGCACCTGTTCGCGCATGACGAACAACGAGCGAGTTCGCACGCTCTTGAGAGTTTCGGGCAGTGCCTGGCTCAGCAAAGTGGACACGATACTTCCTTTCGATGGCGATCTTTCGAAGCAGGTCAAGCTCGGAGCAAAGGTTCGGCAGTGCCCGGCTAGACTGTCGCGGAAAGAAACGGGATGAGAGACTTGGCGAGCAATTCGGCCTGTTCTTCCGGGACGAAGTGGCCTGCGTCGGGAACGACCAGGGACGTGACGTTTTCGAAATAAGGCTCGAGCGATTCTCCCATCGTCGGAATGGAATATTGGCCGCCGATTGCAAGGAGGCGAATGGGAATTTTCGCGGTGAACTCTTTCTTGTTGAATTCCATGTCGTCGACGATCTTGCGGCAGTAATCGAAGGCTGCGTCCATTCGACCCTCTCGCGCATAGGCTGCCACGTAAGCGGCTACGTCACCAGGCGGGATCGCATCGGGCTTGAACACTTTGTTTTTGAACCACCATCCGACATAAATGTCCTCTTTGCCTTTGGTGAGTTCGGCCGGCAAATCGGGAAGCATCTGGAATATAAAGTTCCACTTCCGCTTGAAGTCGGAGAGCTGAATGTCGTTCAGCAAGGTAATGCCGGGAATTCCCGCCTCGATCAGCGTGAGAGATTTGAAATCTCGCGGAAAAAGAAGCGCCCAGCTGTAAGCGCACCATGCCCCAAAGTCATGCGCGACAACGTTGAGGGGCGCGCCAAGCGTTCGAACGAATTCATGAAAGACCCTGGCGACATTTTCCGTTGTCGCCGGCGCGGAAAGGATTCCGGAGTCGCCGAAGTTAGGCAAGTCGGCCGGAATCGTCTGAAACCTCGGAGAGAGCAACGGGATCAGCCTGTTCCACGACCTGCGCGTCTGCGGGAAGCCGGAAATCAAGAGAACCTTCTCTCCGTTCCCGATCCGGTCGAATGCGATCTTCTTTGCTTCGCTCACCGCATCGAGAGGCCCCGATGTGAGCTCCGGACGCTGGGCGGCGGCAACGATCGAGTTCAGCCCTCCGCCCATCCCGATGGCTCCAGCAACGGTGATTCCCAGCTTGAAGAAGTCACGCCGTCGGATCGAATCCTTCCCGAAAACGTCTTCCTGTGCGGTCGATTCTTCGTTGTGCCAGCAACCCATGGCAGTGCTTCCTTTACTGTCCCCACTGATGCAGACTCAAGTGAGGACGACTATTTTTCCGCCCGCTTTGTTTTCCTCCATCAGGCGATGGGCTTCCACAATTTCGTCCAGATGGAAAGTCTTGCCGACCTGAATTTCGAGCGTGCCTGCCTCAATTTCCTTGGCGAGGTCGTTGAGGGGCGTGCGCATGAAGTCTTCCGACTCGCCAGCATAGACCGTCAAGCAAACCCCTGTGGGGATTACCTCCATTGGCGCGAACTGGTCGAAGGACCACTTGTTTCCGACGATGCCGGTCATGCAAACGGTGCCGCCTTGATTTGCGCAGCGCAGCGAGTCTTTGAGTGTCGTCGTGCCGATCATCTCCAGTACCTTGTCGACGCCTCCCGGATATTTTCCTTGAACCTCGACGGCGATCGAACCCGTGTCTACGATGACATCGTCGGCGCCGCTTGAGAGCAGCAGTTTAGCGCGGTCGGGGTTGCGCGTTGTGGATAGGACGAAAGCCCCGCAATTCTTGGCGATGGCCGCTGCAGCAAGCCCTACCGAGGTCGTGCCGCCGCGGATCAGAAGCCGATCGCCCTTCGCCAGCCGCAGCGCCCGGAACAGCGAACCCCATGCGGTCTCCAGCATCTCCGGCATCGCGCCCAGCGTTTCCCAGGGCAACTTTACCTCGATCTTCTGCACCTGGCTTGCCGGAGGACACGTGTACTCGGCATATCCTCCGTCGAACTCGCGGCCCATGCCGCCCATCGCGCTCGCCACCACGTCGCCCTTTTGGAACTCGCCGCCGGGAGCTTCCTCCACCACACCGACAGCTTCAATCCCGAGCACTCGCGGAAATTTCACTCCCGGCGAGTGGCCCTGCCGTGTGAAGAGTTCGGAACGGTTCACTCCGAACGCCTTCACGCGAATCAGCACCTGTCCACTGTTTGGAGCCGGTATGGGACGGCTCTCCACCTTCAGCACTTCCGGACCGCCCGGCTGATAGATTACGACGGCCTTCATCTCAGCCATGGGTCGGCTCCTTTAAGAACTATTGCTTTGGCGGATTCGTAGACGAAAAGCTATAGCGCGCGATCTTCCAGGAGCCATCCCTGTCCTTGCCGAAAAGGAAGAGCTCCTGATTTGCCTCGGCGCTCTTGGTCCCCGTCGCGTGGTGCAACGTTGTTCCCGCAGAATTCGTGCGCGCGAATGCCCACTCGGGCGCTAGCTCGACGATTTCAGCGATCGTGAACCTCACGTTTAGGGTTATGGCTCTGAAAACCGCATCGTAGGCTTTCCTGAGCGCCTCTAAGCCTACCGCAGATGGACTGTAGGGAGGCATAAAGACGCCGTCTTCAGCATAGAGGGGCATCACCGCATCGGTACTCGATCGATTCAGCGCATCGTTGTACTTCTTGAGCAGGGCAGTTATCGCGTCTGTGGTGGCACTCATTCGTCAGTCCTGAAATTCCCGAGTCTCCGTTCGACACGAATATAGACTTTTTCCGCTTGCTTCAGCTAGGCGAATCAATGGAAATGTATTTTCCAAATATGGGATAATGCGCCGGAAGACAACTTTACTATGCCGGCAACCTGGGAAACAGTTCCGGGGCCATCCTGGCTGCGAAGTCCTTGAACACGCGCACCACTCGCGGCATGTGACGATTGCCGGCATGGACCAGGGAAAGATCAAAGTTCCGAAACTTCCACTTGGGCATGATCTCCACCAGCCGGCCCTCGCGCAGCAGGCTTGGTTCGACCAAAGGCGGGAGATCCCCGATGCCGACTCCCGCAAGCAGTGCGGCCGCAAGTCCGGCATAATCGTTCATCGAAAAATACGGCTGAAAAGCGAGGGTTTCCTTGTCTTTGCCGTTTATATGAATGAAGTTCCACTGGCATTTCGGCTTCCAGAAGGAAAACGCCAGCAGCCTGTGTTCAAGGAGGTCCTTCGGGTCCCTTGGCGGTTTGTGTTTCTTCATGTACGCCGGACTCGCAACCAGCTGATGGCGATATTTCAGGACCCTCCGGGCGACAAGGGAGGAATCTTCAAGATCTCCGACCCTGAAGGTCAGATCAACACCTTCGGAAACATGGTCGACGATTCGATCGGTGATGAAGATGTGAACGCGCACCTCGGGATATTGTAACGATTTGCCCTCGATTCGCTCGTCCGTCGGTTGCTATACTGGGCTCGCCACTCCACGAGGTCCTTATGGCACGGCGTTCCTTTCTTCGACAGATGATGGCGTTGCCGCTCCTTGGCTTGACAGCCTGGGGTCAGGAATCAGCACGCAAGACGCTCAACGTGATGATGAAAAGCGCTTGGGGCTCGGATGATCCCACGAAGGCAGCGTTCCCGTTTCTCCACGGGCTAGCGCTTTCCGAAGCCGGACACTCGGTCCAGATCTTCCTGCTGGGCGAAGCCGTCTCGCTGATGCGCAAGTCGGTTGCCGGTGCAGTGGTACCGGTAGGCTGGCCGCCGTTGGAAGAGACCATGACGAAAGTAGCGGCCCGACATGTGCAAATCTACGCATGCGGTGCCTGCTGCCGGGCCCGGTCCGTTGCACAAACCGATCTGGATAACTGGGGAGCGAAGTTTGGCAATCCGACAATCTTCGTTTCGCTCGTGGAATGGGCCGATCGCGTGATTACCGAATAGCACGACGCCCTTTTGCGAGTCATCGAGAACTTTTCGCTCGCAGGAGATCAGGCCTGCCGCCTTCCCACCAGTGCGGTCTGACGGCGTGTGGGAGTTCCGTAACAGTCTCCGTTCCTGCCCGCAACGCCGGGCACCGCGGCTACCGACAGACAGGGTCGGGAAGTCGTAGTCTCGACTGTTTCATTCATTTGGTTCAGTTGGGATCGTTGGGTAAGGTTCGTCTTGCTCACGCCTTTGGCTTTGGGAACTCCTCGATGTGCTGTTCGCCTTTCCGGCCGAAGTAGATCACTCTTTTGCCGGTCAGGAACGCCCAGTATCCAATCACGCCAGCCGCGGTAGAACGTTTCACAAACTCGGGGTACCGAACCGTGTCTGCTTGCGCGCCGCGAATGGCTGCCACCAGGTTGGCGCCGTTGAAATTCTCCGCTATCGGTTCGGGGTTCAGGATCATGGCCACCGTGTGCGTGGTTCCATTCGCCAGGTAGTGCGTCTTCTGCTTCGCCGCGAAGTCCACGAGGTACGATTCCACTCCCACTTCTAGCAGCCCTTGGACGACTTGGGGGAAGGTCATCTTGCCTTGTTGTGTTGCGATTGCCAATTCGTGAATCACTTGCTTGCTCATTTCCTCTCCTCTCCTTTACTCGGTTGCCAGTGTCACTCGGTTGGTAGTGTCTGCAGGCCGTGTGCCTCGACCAGCTTCTTCATGGTTGCGATCAGCACCGCGCGCTCTCCGGCTGAGAGCGGGTGAAAGAACTCCTCGTCGTTCTGGTCGGCCAGGGCCGCCAGTTTCGGAATCAGTTGCCGCCCCGCCGCCGTCAGTGCGATCGACTGGAAGCGCCGGTCATCGCTCCGGTCCCGGCGGGTGACGAGTTTCCTGGTCACGAGGCGGTCTACAAGCTTTGACACCCCGCCGCGCGTTATACCAATCCGCTCCGCCAGAACGCCCGGCGAGGTCTCCGGGTCGTCGAACATCTCCCGCATTACTACCCACTCGGCTACGGTGACTCCGCTGGTCAGGAGCTTTCGGGCAAAGGCATGCGTGACGTGGTTGGAGACGAAGCGGAGCCAGAATCCTGCGTGCTTGTTCAGGTCGCTGACGGCCAGATCGCGCTTTTTCGTGTCTTTCATGTTACATAGAATACATGGAAATGGTTTCCGAGTAAACTATAATTTGAAGATTTGTTGCTCCTGCCGCGTATTTAGGGGCTGTCCTTCACTGTCCAGATTTTCAAGAGCGCAACACCATTGAAAGTTGCGAATGGCCTGCGGCAAGGGTCGAGAGGAACATCGAAGTGCGGCGGCCCTGGACATAGACCTAACCATCCGTGAAACGGGGGAGCAGGGGAGCGTTCCCACCGAGTGCATTCTCAGCCTCGGGAATTTTCGCGGCTCTCTTCTCTGCTTCTCTCCTTCGTTTTTGAGGGAGTCGGGTAAGGGAACGGCATTGCTGCCGTCCCCTCCCCTAAGAACCGGACTTGATGGTTTTCATCATCCGGCTCAAGCCGTGTGTAAGCCCTGCGCGAGCAGGGCCGGCGGAACAACAACGCACAAGGATCGACCGCTGGCTCACCTGAACCTCTTTCGAGACTCGACGTAGCCGCGCCAGTGCGAGTCGAACGGGTTAGCGTCCGACTTCACCTTAACGTAGCGCCGGATGGGGATCTCGGTTGGATCAGCCAACCGGACCACAACCGAACGCGAGCGTTGCGCGTGAGAGCCAGCCAGTGCCGCAAAGGACCACTTGCCTCGCCCAACCCCGTCCCAGTATCGATCTACGATCCAGAACGCGGACTTGTTCGGATGACGACGCTTCGCCCATCGCCAGAGCGAGTGCCAGAGGACCATTCTCACTTTCCGAAACGCCGGACCCGCCTCGATATGACGGTGATAGTATGCCCAACCACGGATGATCGGGTTGAGCAGCCTAATCAGATACTCCTGCTTCATGGCTCGATTCGAGCGAATCTCACCACGCACCTTCTCCAGGAAGGCGTGCATGTTCTTCTTGGATGGAGTGATCAGGAGCTTGTCGCCATATCTGCGCAGGTTCTGCCCCAAGAAGTCGAAACCCTGTTCGGTATGCGTGATGCAGGTTTTCTCAGGTGAGAGCTGCAAGCCACGTTCGGACATGAATCGTTCGACGAGTGGCTTGACTTCATTTTCCAGTAGCTCCTTCGAGCATCCGGTGATGATGAAGTCATCGGCATAGCGCACGAAGTTCACCTTCGGGTTATAAGCTTCCCCTTGGATTTCCTTCCTGCGGAAGGTTTCCTTGAGCAGTCGCTCTAACCCATCCAGCGTCAGGTTCGCCAGCGTTGGCGAGATGATCCCGCCCTGCGGTGTACCTGCCTCCGTAGGAAACAGCGTTCGATTCTCCATGAAGCCCGCCTTCAGCCACTTCGTCAGCACCTCTTTGTCCGTGGGGATGTGGTCGAGCATCCATGTGTGGCTGATGTTGTCGAAACAGCCACGGATGTCGCCCTCAAGAACCCACCGTGCGCTGTATTTCTGGGACAGCGCACGAAAGCACTGCTCGATGGCGTCAGCGGTCGAGCGTTCCGGCCGAAAACCATAGGAGTTGGGGTCGGCTGTCGTCTCCGCGACCGGGAGCAGCGCCAGCAGGTAGAGTGCCTGCATGGCGCGATCCTTCATCGTGGGGATTCCCAGAGGTCTCAGCTTCCCATTGGCCTTCGGGATATAGACACGCCGCAGCGGTTGCGGTTGATATGGTTTCTCAATGTTTTGGTGTCGCTGTTGTCGATCATTGTCGCCATTGACAGCAAAAATAAAGGGCTGGATTGCTCCAACCCCTTTATTTCCTTTGTCTTGAAGAATTTCCTTGACAAATTGGTGCGGAAGGGGGGACTTGAACCCCCATGCCTTTTGGGCGCCACCCCCTCAAGATGGTGTGTCTGCCAATTTCACCACTTCCGCACGGCACAAACTGCTTTGATTCAATTGATTCCAGCGCTTTTTCCCGGACCGCACATGAGGTTTTGCGCCGCTTTTGCTTGCGGACACACGGAGCGCATTGCCTTCTTATACTATCGCGCCCTGCAGAGCGCTGCAACGTGGGCGGCCCGCCTGACTGGATACCGAAGCTACGCGTGGTTCGAAGCGAGCGCGCCGGCAATCGCTTTGCCGGCAGTGATGGTGTCGGCGGTGCCGCCCACGTCGCGAGTGCAGAGAGACTTGTCGACAAGAGTGGTTTCGATGGCTTGGAGAATGGCAGTGGCAGCTTCGAGTTCGCCAAGATGATCGAGCATCATTGCGGCCGACCAGATCTGGCCGATGGGGTTCGCGATGCCTTTTCCGGCGATGTCCGGAGCGGAACCATGGACGGGCTCGAAGAGTGAAGGGAAGCGGCGCTCGGGATTGATGTTCGCGGAAGGAGCGATGCCGATGGTTCCGGCGCAGGCCGGGCCGAGGTCGGAGAGGATGTCGCCGAAGAGATTGGAGGCTACCACAACGTCGAAGCGGTCGGGGTTGAGGACGAAGTGCGCGGTAAGGATGTCGATGTGATATTTGTCCCAGGCGACGGCGGGAAAGGCTTTGCCGATCTCCTCGACGCGTTCGTCCCAGAAGGGCATGGTGATGGAGATTCCGTTGGATTTGGTGGCGGAAGTGAGATGCTTCTTCGCGCGCAGATTGGCGAGGTCGAACGCGAAGTTGAGGATGCGATCGACGCCCACGCGGGTCATCACCGTTTCCTGGATGACAACTTCGCGGTCGGTTCCGGGAAAGATTTTGCCGCCAATGGAGGAGTACTCGCCTTCGGTGTTCTCGCGGACCACGCAGAAGTCGATGTCGCCGGGTTTGCGGCCGGCGAGCGGGCAAGGTACGCCGGGCATGAGCCGAACCGGCCGGAGATTGACGTACTGATCGAACTCGCGGCGAAAGAGGATCAACGATCCCCAGAGCGAGATGTGGTCGGGCACCTTTTCCGGCCAGCCCACCGCGCCGAAAAAGATCGCGTCGTGGCGGCCGATCCGCTCTTTCCAATCGTTCGGCAGCATCTGGTTGTGCTTCAGGTAATAGTCGCAGGAGGCGAAGTCGAACTCATCGAGCCGGAGGTTGAAGCCGAAGTGCGTGGCGGCGGCCTTAAGGACGCGTACGCCTTCGGGGACGACTTCTTTGCCGATTCCATCGCCGGGGATGACGGCTATCGTATAACTCCGATTTGTTCGATTTCCGCCCGCAGCCAACGTGTCAAGTCCACTCTGTCAAGATCGAACACATTTCTCGGTTCGATCTAGAAGGTTATTTTCGCGCCTAACTGCACCTGCCGTGGAGAGTTCGACGTATAACTGATAATTCCGAAGTTAGGGTCGTCGACCGATGTGTCAGGCGTGCCGAATACCGGGTGATTGAATGCATTCTGCGCTTCGAGGCGGAGCTCGAAGCTCATCCCTTCGTGGATAATTGAAAGCGGGAAGTCCTTCTCCACCGACAGGCTGGTATTGAAGGCCAGCGGCGACCGCACCAGTGCGGTTACTCGGGGAGCATCGCCAAGGGTGTACACGGGCGGCAACACGAGCGCTCCCGGATTGGCGATGTAGTCGTTGATCCAGACCGAGTCCTTTCCGTAGGTGCGCCGGGGCTTGGCGACGATGTTGGGCCTTTGCCCTCCATAAGTCGGAATCGATGTTCCATCGTAAGTGGAGAAAGCAAGCGGCCGTCCGCAGGCAACGCGCCAGATGCCGTTGGTTTTCCACCCGCCCAGAATCTCGTCCACCACGGCCGGCATCTTGTTAAAGAACATCCGGCCGCGTCCCACGGGCAGATCGTAAAGATAGCTGAACTGCAGAACCGCGGGAATGTCGAAGGTGGAAAGACTCCGTTCCAGCGAGGGCTTGTTCGGATCCTGGAGGCTGGTGAAGCTGCCCAGCCATGTGGTGTTGTCGTCCGGAACCGACGAATCGTCGATCGACTTCGACCACACATAAGTGGCCAGAAACTGCAGGCCGTTGGAATAGTGCTTTTCCGCCATCAGTTGCAGAGAGTGATAAGTCGAGCTCGCAATCGGGAAGGCGTCGGTCGTCACGCCGCCGGGAAACTGCGGATAGGGAAGCTCGAGGTTGAGTTCCTGTATTTGCGGTGCGGAAAGCGAACTGTTGGGGTCAGTGTCAATCCCGTAAAAGGGGTTATTGACCATGTTGGTGAGGTTATTGATCTGAGTCAGTGAGTAACCTTCCACCTGGGGTCCGAGGTGGTTGATATAGTTGGCACCGGAGTAGTAAAGGTGGGTGCCTTTCTTTCCCGCGTAGATTGCGGTCAGAAATACCTGGTGGGGCAATTGCCTTTCGAACCCAAAGCTCCAGCTCTGTTCATAGGGCGTGCTGGTAACATTGCGCAGCGGTCCGTTGGCGCCATATCCAAAATCGTTCAACAAACCGAGAGTGTTTCCGGGCGGCTTAATCAACCCGCTGGGATATGGATTATTCAGGTGCAGGTAGGGCGTGGCGCCGTCGCTCTTATAAGTGACAATCGCGCTGGTGTACTGGTTGAAACCCTGGGAACCATAAGGCGCTACGCCGGTAGCGCCGGACCGCGGCTGCGAGTAGTAGATGCCATAACCGCCGCGAACAACCGTGAGCGGCATGATTTGATAAGCAAAGCCGAAGCGCGGCTGGATGTCTTTCCAGTCGTCATTCACGATCGTGCGCTCATTGGGGCTGGCAAAGACTTCGCCGCCATGAAGAGTGGGCAGCCCCGGCACCTGGATCGGCGATGTGACGGTGGGATCGAACCAGTTCTGGCGGTTGAAGCGATCGGTCCTGGGCATCGATATGTCGTATCGCAGTCCAAGGTTGAGGGTCAGCTTCTTGTCCACCTTCCAGTTCTCCTGGGCATACCAGGCATATTGATGATCCTCGGTGGCCGGCTGGTCCTGTATCTCGTAGTAAGTGCCTCCATTGTTCTGGGTCATCTGGCCCATCATGAAGCTGGCCATTCCATCGCCGCCGCAGGTTGCAAAATCATAGGGGCAGGCCGAAGTACCGGTGCGATCGAAACTGAATATGCCATTGGGAGCATTGGTCTGTATGTAGTTTTGCTGGTGCAGCCGCCCCTCGAATCCAAACTTCATGTCGTGATCGCCAAGCACTTTGTCGACCGCGATAGTAAGTTGGCCGGTATCCTGCCCCTGCTTGTAGTTACCGTAGGGATCGCCGCCGATGTTGGTATAGCCAGCCGTATAGTAGGAATTCTGATCGATGAAGATGGACGGAACGCCCATGAACCCGTTCGAATTCAGATACTCGGGAAACCCGAGCTTCTGCAGCGGATCGGTAACTCCGCCGTCGCCGTTGTAGGCGCTGATGCGCTCTGCTCCCCGCGTGAACCCCAGGATGGCAGTAAGCAGCAGCGTGGGGGTGAAGGTATGCGTATCGTCGAGAGTAAACAGGTGTGCGGAGCCTACGTTAGGGCCGCCGGCGCAAGGGTCGGCAAAGTTCTGGAAGCAGTTATAGGAGACGGCACTGTTCCACTCGTGCGAGTACTTGGCGCTTAGAAGATTCTTCTGGCTGAAGCGGTGGTCGATCTTGATGTCGTATTGATCGTTGGGGTAGCTGCTTGCTCCTGAGCCGATCCAGTTATCGTAAATGTTCCCTCCCGCTATATTCGGCGTGGGGAAAAGGTTCATCAGTTCTTTGGCGATCGGATCGATCAGGTTGCCGCGTCCTCCGGGCAACTGGAACTGCGTGCCTGCGAGCTTGGGGTTTCCGGGGCTCGAATAGTCGCCGATCCGGTTGTAGGGGATGAACGTGGCGCGCACCGCTCCCGCGCCTTGCTGGTTGGCTACATACACTCCGGTATAGGGATCCCAGATCTGCCCCGCGGCGACGGTGCATTCGCCTTGCGAGTCGAACGTGCCACCCTGCGTGGTGCACAACACGCCAAAGTCGCCGCCGGTGCGTTCGGCCGAGGTAGGAACGCCGGCCTGGTAGGTTCCCGCCGAGCTTTGCCGCGTACCGTCGTAATCGAAAAAGAAGAAAGTCTTGTTCTTGAGGATAGGTCCGCCGATGGTGCCGCCGAAGTTATTGCGATGCACGGGCGGCAGCGGAATTCCATTCAGATTGTTGAACCAGTTGTTGGCGTCGGTGAGCTGATTGCGAATAAAGTCGTACGCACTGCCGTGGAAAGCGTTGGTTCCGGAGCGGGTGATCATATTGACCACGGAGGCGCCGGAAAAGCCGTACTCCGCGCTGAAGTTCGACTGCTCCACCCGGAACTCGTCGACGGCTTCGGCGGAGGGCGTGTAGGTGACTTGCGTCACGCCGCCGTTGGGTTCGTAGTTGGTCACGGTGGCGCCGTCCATCAGAACGTCGGCGGTGGAATTGCGGCTGCCGTTGGAGATGAAATTGGTCCCGGTGCAGCCCGTTGAGCACTGATCGTCCGCTTCGGTGACGCCCGGCGTGAGGCTGGTCAAGTCCATCACGTAACGGTCCACCAGCGGCAGATCGTTGATGAACCTTCGGTCGACCACCAGGCCGGTCGTGGCGTCTTCCGCATCAAGCCGCTGAGTCTGCGATTTGACTTCGACAGTCGCTGTCGAAGTGGCAACCTTAAGGCTCAGATTGGCGGTTGGATTTTCGCTGATATCCACGCGAATGCCGGTGCGCTCCGTCTTCTCGAAGCCCGTCATCTCCGCGACCACCGTATAAAGGCCCGGAGGGACGGAGCGAAATAAATATCGGCCTGTGCTGTCCGAGGTCTCGAAGAATTTGTACCCTTTTTCCTGATCGATCAGGGTCGCTTTGGCGCCGGGAATCACGGCGCCAGTGCTATCCGTAAGGACGCCGCTCACGGTTCCGAAATAACCCTGGCCAAAGGCCATCGCCGGGAGCGCAAGAATCAACGCCAGCGCTATGCAAAAGAGTCCTTGCCGGGATTTGCTGTCGATTTGCAGCAGTGAAGCACGCATCAGGTCCCCTCCGAATCGAAAAGCTGGTCGGGCGGGCACTTCCGCTTGTCTGATTCAATGCAAGCTTGTCTCTACCCGATGCCTGAAGTAACGACCAAAAAAGCCCGAGTGTCAAGCAAAAAAGCGCAAGGTAGAACCTGCGGATGGGGCAAATTCGTTCGGATCAAAGTTGCAGACGAAGCTTCGCCCGCGTAAGCACCCAGGACAGAGCGAGCATAAGGAGTGTGAATAAAAGAGTTTTGACCACTCCCGGCGAGCCCAGGTTGAAATGTGTGTCCAGCCAGGTGATACCGAGCGCGCCAAAGAGAAAGGCCCACAGATCGGGCAGCAGGTAGGTGAGCAGCGTGTTGGAGCCCGCCGGCCGCAACAGGAAGGCCCATGCGGTGCGCCGGTATTGGTCGCAGATCCAGTAGAGCAACGTGAAGACCAGCACCGCAGCGGCTACGCTCCAGAGCGACCACGTGGGAGTAGCGCGAATCTTGGAGATGCCGAGGGGAATGGCGATCCACCCGGCAACAAACGCGATCACGGCAAACACGATGGCCGCGATGGTTGCACTCTTCGCTGCTGGCCGGTCGTCTTTGCCGGGATGCAAGCCGAGGAAGATCTGCGAAGTGACCACTCCGGCCATCACGATGCACACGTGCGCTCCGTTGTCGAAGGGCCAGAAGTAAATGGGCAGCCGGACCGGCAGGCCAAAGGCTCTGGCCGTGCATCCGGCGTTGAGAGCAACGAGCAGAACGAACCAGAAGGGGGCGGCCCAGCGCCAGCGGCGGGTGGGAATATAAAGAATCGCGACGGCGAGATAAGCGAAGGCGATGAGGCCAAGAATTTCGGGATAGGAGAAGTCGATCCAAGCGACGCGGCCGTCGGTCGTGGTGCGGCGAAAGATCGCGAATGTGATGATCACACCCAGAAGACCCGCCGCGCGTAGATACTTTGCATAACTCGGGAAGCGCTCGGACTTCGGATAGACATTCAGGAAAAGCGCGGCGCCGATGAGTCCGAGCAGCGCCCATTCGTTTCCGCCAATTCCCATTAACGAGTCGTCCGCCTTTTCAGCGTTGGCAAGGATGAGGCCGAGAACCAGCAGGCTCACGGTGCGCAACGCCACATGCAGCCACAGCTTCGCGGGCGAGGGATCGCGCTTGAGCCGCTGCTCGACGGAGAGCGGCACGGCCATTCCAACAATGAAGAGAAAGAATGGAAAGACCATGTCGACATAAGTCATCACGTCCCAGTCGGCATGTGCGTGGTAGGTCCACCAGGGCAGCCCATGCGCGTCATCGGACAACGCGTTGACAAAGATCATCACCGCCATGGTGAGGCCGCGAAAGATGTCGATGGAGACCACGCGCGAAGCGCCGGCTGCGGCCACGGGAGTTGCGGGTTCGACGGCGTGTGCGGTGCTCATTGTGGTACCGTGCTCCTGGCAGGGTGAGGTACGCCGGTGGATTGCGGATTGCCGGCGGATTGCGGATGGAGAGACTCGTTGATCGATCGTAGCAAAGTTCCCGAAGGATCGCCTGAATACTCCCAGAACATTACTCCGCCGAGCTTGTGCGAAGAAACATAGCTGCACTTTGCGGCGATCGACTGCGGGTCCTCATACGAGACGAAAATCTGCTTTTGCGCATTGTAAAGATAGGGGACTGACGCGCTCGAGTCCCAGTAGCGAATGTATCCCTGGTTCAGCATGGTCTGCGCAATGGCGGCATAACCCCCGTAGGCGTGGGGTACGGGCTTTCCCGGCTGGAACAAGCCGTGGTTGGTGTCCGCAACCTCACCCCACGTCCTGCCATAGAAGGGCATTCCAAGAAGGATCTTGTGCGCGGGAACACCGGCCTTTTCAAAGGCGATGACAGAGGCGTCGGCGGAGGCCTTCTTGGGATCGGCAGGGTCGGTGAAGAGCGGCGCGTGGTTACCGGTGATGGCGTCGGAGTCGGCTTCGTAATAGTCGTAGGCCATCAGATTCACGGTGTCGACATAGCGCTGCGCCTTGGCCATCTCGGTGTTTTGAAGGGACTCATCCGAGGCTCCGGCGGCAAAGGTGAGATAGAGTCTTTTGTGCGTCCTTGCGGTCTCTTTGTTGAATCTCGCTCGCAGTTCCTTGAGCAGCAGCGTGAAGTTCCGCTTATCCTCCCTGCGAAAGGGATGCCCAGCGCCAGGCAGCCCCGGATACTCCCAGTCAATGTCCAGGCCGTCGAGCTTGTACTCGTCGAGAAACTCCATCACGCTCTGGATGAACACCGCCCGGCTTTGCCGGGTGAGCGAGACATCGGAGAAGTTGGTGGACCAGAGCCATCCGCCAACCGAAACCAGGACGGTGAGCGAGGGATTCTGCTGCTTGAGAGCTACGAGGAACGCGTAGTTCTCGCGATCCTTGGCAAAGCCGGTGACGATGCGCCCATTGGCGATATTGGCGAATGCGTAGTTGATGCGCGTAAGGCTGCTTGCGTCGATCTGGCCCGGCTGCAGTTCGTTGTTCTGCGGGAAAACGTAAGCGACGATCTCTTTGCCCGGAGCGGTCGGTTGAACGGCGCCAAACGCCGGCGCACCGAGAACGAGGATTGCCAATAGCGAAACCAGTCGCACCATGAGCCACTTCCTGAATCAATGTATCAGCGATCTGCTCGCATCGTTACAATGGGTGCCAGATTTTTCTCAAGACGGGAAGGAGGCTGCGCCATTTTCCAGTTGAAGCTCTTGCTGGCCGTTTTTTGGGGCGGCGCACTTTGCCGGGCGGGTGCGGTCCAAATGCACGTGCTTGTCGGCCCGGCATTGCTGCGTGGTATCTTTACGCGATCAGCCTGCCGCATTGAAGTTGGAGAGTTAACTCAGGAGGGAAGGAATGAAATATTTCGCATTGGCAGCGGCTTTATGGCTGCCCATCCCGATGTTTGCCCAGCAATCCGTGCCGGAGATCAAGTTCCATGCCCAGGCGGATTTCTTCCAGCTGCCGCCGGATCTCTATTTCGGTGAGACTGCAGGCGTGGCGGTCAATTCCAAGGGGCATGTTTTTGTCTTCTCCCGCGGCAGCACCACTGGCCCGGCCTACGGCGCGGCGGCGGCACAGTTGCTCGAGTTCGACGGCGACGGAAAGTTCATCCGCGAGATCGGCCATCATCTCTACGCATGGGGCTTTGCGCATTCCGTCAAGGTCGACAAGGAAGATAACATCTGGGTCGCCGACAAAGGGTCGGATATGGTGATCAAATTCAATCCGGAAGGACGCGTGGCGATGGTCTTCGGCCGCAAGCAGGAGGCCTCCGACGAGGGTACCGGCCCGCTTAAGCATCCCAGGCCGCCATTGCCGCCGATCGATGGGGAGTTTCGCCAGGTTACCGATATGACCTGGGACGCAGCGGGAAATACCTATATTAGCGATGGTTATATTAACTCCCGGATCGCCAAGATCGACAAGGACGGAAACTGGATCAAGACCTGGGGCGAGCCGGGAAGCGGTCCGGGGCAGTTTAGTACGCCGCACAGTATCGCCTCGGATGACGCGGGCAACGTGTATGTGGCCGACCGCGGCAACGGGCGCATTCAGGTCTTCGATGGGGATGGCAAGTATCTGCGCGAGATTCACATCGACGTGCCGTACGATCACAAGATTCATCCATGGATGGGGAACATGCCATCCGACGTGCCCGCCACCGCCGAAGCTCCGGCGCCCTTGAACAAGACCATGGTGAATGGCTCTCCGTGGGCGATTTGCATCACGCCGGGGCCGCGCCAGGTGCTGTATGCTTCCGACGCTTACCCTGGGCGCATTTATAAGCTAACTCTGGATGGCAAAGTGCTCGGCGTGCTGGGCACAACCGGTCATGGTCCCGGCCAGTTTGGCTGGATTCACGAGCTGGCTTGCCCGTCGGAGAATGTGCTGTATGCTGCCGAGTTACTGAACTGGCGGGTGCAGAAGCTGACGCTCGAGCCGACGCAATAACATCGCGACGGCAGCAGCAAGACTCCGTTAGTCGGTTGTATATCGAATTTCAAGCCGGCGGATACGATAACAGGAGTAAGTCAGAACCAGAGCGATCAGCGCCAGCAGGCCAAGAGACGCGGCCCAGCCTGGAATCGGTTCAGTCTGGACGGTCAAAAGTGCGAAGATTCCATCGCCGGGGACGTTCACCGGCATCAAATGGCGCAGATAGGACGCGACGCTGAACTTTTGCAGAAGAGAGGGAAGAACCGGGTTGATCGCTTCCCACCCGAGGAAAAGCAATGCCGCCGGCATCGGATTTCTGAATATCATGCTCAGGAGAAGAAAGACCGCTCCATATCCCAGGCAGGCGAGAACAACGACCGCGAGATAAGCCTCCAACTGCCCCATGCCCGGGCCATTGAAGATGTAATCGTGACCCGCCGCTCCATAAGGGGCATACATCAGCGCGAAGTCGGCGATCATGGCGCTCCCGAATAAGAGCAAAGCGCTGATCGATCCCGCGGCAAACTTCGCCAGAAGCAGTATCTCCCGCCTGACCGGAGAGAGCAGGAAGTAATGCAGGCTGCGCTCGATCATCTCTCCGCGAATCAGCCGCGAATAAATCCCCAGGCACCCGAAGAAGATACCCAGGCGAATGTAATAAAACTGCACAATGCCTGCCAGCACCACGGTATCTTCGCCCATCGAGAAATGCGAACGCCGATCGACGATTGCGTGGGCGAGGATAATCAGCGTAGGTACGAAAGCTAGAAAGTAGATCCAGGGGGCTTTCCATGAAAACAGGTTTCTTCTAACTTCGATTCGAGTCACGCGCCGCGCCTGCAGCCACCACAGGCCCCAGGGTTGCGCCATCAGGGAAGCTCCGAGCGTATTCGCAGGCATAGTTATGCGCTCCCGTCCGATCCGATCAGGTAGTGGTAGATCGCATTGGTATCGTCGTCCGCCGGAGCGACCGCTTCGATCTTCACCGTTCCCTCGACTGCAATCCCGTTCAGCAACGTGTAGAACTGATCGACGTCGCCGGTGCGCAGAAACACTCCTCTGCCGTCTGCATGAAGTCTCGCCTCTACGCAGTGATTCACGGCGAACATCTTCGATGCCAGTAACTCGGGATGGTCGCAGCGCACCAGAACCTGCATGGGTTTGTCGCGAACTTCCTGGCGCACCTGGTGTATATTACCTTCGGCAATGAGATAGCCGCCGGTAATCAGCACCACGCGATCCGAAATCCTGTCGACCTCGTCGAGTATGTGGCTGGAGATGACGAGATGCATTCCCTGGCGGCCAAGCTCCTCGAAGAGCGCGAGCGATTCCGCGCGCGCCATCGGATCCAATCCGTTCAACGGTTCATCGAGAACCAGCACGCGCGGATGATGCGCGATCGCCTGCGCCAGGCGGATCTTCTGGCGCATGCCCTTGCTGTAGCTGGCAATCTTGCGGCCGGCGGCATCGCCAAGGCGCACGCGCTCAATGGATTCGCCCGCCAGGCGGAAGGCATCGAGTTCGCTCATCCCATGCAGCATCAGGCCATCGAAGACAAACTGCCAACCTGTCAATCCGCGGGGGAAGGAATCGAACTGCGTGCAGTAACCGACGGCGCGAAAGAACTCTTCCGCGTTACTGGGAGAAAGCCCAAGTACGGAGATGCGCCCGCTGGATGGCTGAACGAGTCCAGTCATTAAGTTCATGAGTGTGGTCTTGCCTGAGCCATTGGGGCCTACAAGCGTTGTGACGCCCGGCGGAATGGAGAGCGTGACGCGATTCACGCCGAGAACTTCGCCGTAAAACTTCGACACATTTTCGAAGATGATCCGGTCATTCATGGCATTTATCCTCGGACCACTTCTCGCGCGCGAAATCGCGCGTTCAGCATCGCCGCGCACACCAGGCACGCCGCCAGCAGCATGATCGCGATGGCCACGGTGGGCAGCGACCTATCCGGGTCCTCTACGCCTGACATGCCCAGCAGTCTCTGCCATAACTCCGTCATCATGTAGGGAACATTCAGCAGAAAGCCCCACTTGGTGCGCATAACTCCGGTTATAATTCCACCCACGCCCGCCGGCACCAGGATTGCCGCAAAGATAATTCCCGTCGCCACAACCCTCCACTTGACCCACGAAGAGAGAGCCAGGCCGAGAATGGACAGAATAGCGATCCAGATGACTGACCCTGCCAGCATTCCAACAGCAATGGGAAGATTGGCCGCAGCCCAGCTTTGCTGCGATGAGTAACTCTGGTAAATAAACAGAGCCAGGCAAGGCGTCCAGGTGATCAATGAGAGCGATGCAAACAAGGCAATGAACTTACCCAGAACATATCCGAAGCGCGAAATAGGATGGCTGAGCAGGATGGGGAGGGCATTGTCGGCAAGGTCGAAGGTAATCAGCCGCGGAGCTATCCAGGAGCAGAGCGGCAAAGCGAACCAGCACTGAATCTCCAGCATCCTGAGAAAGTAAGCGGCATTGATATCGAGCAGCCGTGTATTTCCTCTCAGAATAAGCATCCTCGCGGCGGGGTTATTGACGAGATAGATCTGAATGAGAGCAACAATGAAGGGAACCATAGAAGCAATGACAAGGCCGATGGTAATCTTCGAGGCCCACACCTCGGCGAGGCCATAGCGCACCAGGACTCCGATGCGCGCCCACATCGGCGTGGTTTTGCCGGCGTATGCCCGGTAATCGCGCTTATAGACCGACATGTGCTTCCTGCCCCCGTTCGTTTTCCATTGCGCGAAGAAAAATATCTTCGAGCGAGTCGCGGCGCAGGCTCATGCGGCGAATCTGCACTCCCTGCTCGGCCGCGATCACATAGAGGTCGCGCGCTTCAATCTGGTCCGGCATCACCAGCTTGATTCTGCCGCCGGGAAAACACGCGCATTCGCAGCCCAGACCGCGAATATTGACGGAAAACTGCTCGGTGGCGCCCACGGTTTCGAGCTCGATGAAATTGCGGTGCGAGCGGCGCTCTTCTTCGATGTTGCTCAAGGCGGCGATGCGCCCGTCTTTGAGGATCAGCACCTCATCGCAGGTCTCGTCGATGTCGCGCAGCAGGTGCGAGGAGATGAGCAGGCGGATGCTGCCCTCGTTGCGAATCTCCTTGATGGTCTGAATCATGCGCTGGCGCGCCATAGGATCGAGCCCGTTGGTCGGCTCGTCGAGAATGAGCAGCCGCGGCCCGTGCGCAAGCGCCTGGGCCAGCTTGACGAGCTGCTTCATTCCCAGCGAATAAGTGCTCACCTTGCGGTAGCGGACTTCGCCGAGCCCGACGTAAAACAGCGCCTCGTGCGCGCGCTCCAGCGCAACGTTCGGAGGCAGGCCGGCAAGCTCGGCCATGTAGCGGACAAAGCGCACACCGCTCATGTTGCCGATGAACGAATCGTTCTCCGGCATATAGCCGATTCCCTGGCGGATCTGCGCCCGGTCGCGCTGCGAGTCAAGCCCAAACACGCGCGCCGCGCCGCTCGATGGCGCATGGAAGCCGAGCAGCGTATTGATCAGCGTCGATTTTCCCGCGCCGTTGGGCCCGAGCAGGCCGATGGCGTTGCCGCGCAACTCGCCCGTGAGCCCCTTGAGCACCGCGCGGCCGCCAAGCCGCACATCCAGCCGGTCAAGATCGATGATGCCCATGTCACTCACTTACGTGAACGTCGGAGGATTTGTTCCTCGAATCGAGCAGCGCTCCGAGGGTGAGGAAATCGAAGCCGAAGAGCCGGCTGTCGCTGGCCGCTTCAATCCGGTTCTCCTCGCCCCATGCGCACACCGCCGTGGGTTTGGAGTCCTGAGCCAGCTTGCGAACTGTGTCCGCGGCCCCGCCATTGAGCTGAGAGAGCAGCGGCGTTAAAACCGGGCCCAGGTTCTGGTACGCCACGGCGGAGCAATTCTCGCTCTGGTCGGTGGGCAGCAGCGCCTTGAACGCGGACGAACGGGCGAGGGAATTGCCGCTGGCATGAGTTCGCAATGCATCCATCAGCAGGGCGCGGCTGGGCGCAACGATCATAAACCCGTCGGAGAAAGTATAGTTCGCGACGACGGCGCCCGAACTCGTATCGCGCACCGCATAAAAGCGCTGCGAGCCGGCAACGCTCGAATCGATCGCGACCGGGTGAAACTTATCGCCATGGGGCTGGTTATCGATCAACTGAACCAGCCGCTCGAGCGCTTGCTCGACCTGCCCGGCGTCGTGGACCTCGATGACCGCTTTCCACGAAGGCGTGGGCAGAACCGGGCCATCGAGCGCCAAAAGAAAATCTCCGCCGAGGTTGGGAACGAGTTCATCGTGAACGGTGGCCTCGATCTCCGTTACATCTTCGCTCTGTTCCGCATCGCGTGCCTTCCCATTTTCCGAGGCGATGGCCAGCATGTCATCGGCAATGGCCTTCGGATCTTTCGAGAGCGCGGCCACGGTTAACGCGGCATTCGGCGACACAAAATCGAGCGACTCGATGGGCGCCGGGCCGGCAAGCCACGAAGCCACGCGCTGCCTGGTTCCGGAGAATTGCAAGTTCAAGTGATTCTGCGGCGCGCCATTGGTTTCGCGGTGCTCAGCGATCAGGTATTGCACGCCCTCCAGCCCGCTGCTCTCCATCATCGCGTTCCCGTTTTGCGCGCCATGAATTCGCATGGACTGATCGCTCAACATCTGGTGGAGGTCGGCCGCCAGAATGATTCCCGCGCCGCGACTGTACGCTGCCGCGATCTGCTTGCCAAACTCTGCCGCCGCAAAGCCGCTGGCGCCCGCATTCAACTGCGCGTCCAACTGTTTCAGCGTGGCAATGCTGTTGGAGAATGCGACCTCATGCGGGCGCAGCAGCGCGTAACCGCCTCGTTCAGTATTCGGCGAATCCGCGGCCGCGGCCAGGGCATGCTCGTCGAGCACCGTCAGCTTGCCGGTCTGGTCGGAAGAGAACTGTTCCTTCAACAGGTCATCCAACCCGCTCCGCTCCACATCGGCAACAACCGCAAAGCCGGGATGATCGGCCTGCCTCACTCCCACGATCACGACTTCGTCGCCGAGGTATTGGCTCACATCGTGCAACTTGTCGACCAGTGCATCGAGCTCCGCCGTGTTGTTTTGGTGCCCGCGATTCCACCACTGCTGCAGCTCGGGACTCTGGCTCAACTGATCATGAAAGATGGAGTTGGCCTCGCTCAGGAAATCGCCGAGATTGGGAATGCTGACGTAGAGCAAAGTGCCGGCGGGCACGCGAGCCAGCAAGTCGCTCGAATATCTCGGCTCGGGAAACGGGATCTGGCCGATGCGATGCTGCAGCGTGGCGAACTGCGCCACAAGTGCCAGGTATTTGTCGCGATCCTGGCTCCATGCAATCTGCTCTTCGATCGGCTCAGGGCTCAAATTGTCGTTGGTGGCCATCTGATCGCCGGCGTGCAGCATGGTGTCCACACCCGCATGCATCACCTGCACGGTGCCCTGCAACACGGCCACGCGCGAGCCCTTGATTCCGGAATCGACGGAAAACAACGTGCCGGTGACGGCGACGCGGCAATCGGGAGTCTTGATATAGAGGTGACCGGAGGTGCGCTTGGCGGCCTGCACGATCACCGCGCCATCGTCAACCACCACCGTCATGTTGCGGCCCCTCGCACCGACCTGCAACACGCTGCGCTGGTTGACTTCGACCGTTGAACCATCCGCGAGGCGAAGAACGGCGCGCGATCCGCCGCCGGTGCGCAGTTGCTCACCCTCCGTCAATTTGGCGCCGGGCGCGAGCCGGCTATCACCGGAGCCGGAGATCACGTAGGCAGAGCCGACGATCGATTGCACCTCCGCGCGCACGCCCGGCGGAATGGCAAAATAGACCTGATAAACAAACAGACCACAAATCAGAACTGGGGAAACAAAGGCCAGCGCCCATCCGAGCGCCCCGGGGCGCAAGGCGGATCCGCGCGCAGCGTTCGGCTCCATCTTCGTTCCGGCTTTCGGTCCAATTCTCGGTGTTGACCAATCCACCGCAGTGCTGCCCCCTTCGCTGCGGAAGCGGCGCAGGCACATGCCGCACTCGCGCAAATGCGCTTCGACCAGCAGCGAGCGCGCCGGGGAGAGCGTTCCCGAGCGATAAGAGGCCAGCAGCGGCCGCATATCGTCGCAGGTCCGGATCGCATCGATGGCCAGATCGGCATTCACTTCAATGCCGAGTCGATGGGCAACTCTTGCGGTGGAAGCGGAAACCGCTTCGGCGTCGGGTTCGGCGGTCTTGAGCGCCTGAATGGCGTTGTCCAGCAGTTCTTCGTCGTGGTGCTTCATGGGTTCCCCCGTTTGATCTCTCTCAGCCGCTTCTTCAGCTTTGCTCGCGCATTGTGGAGCGTGACCGCAACTACAGCTTGCGACGTCGCCATCAGTCGGGCGATTTCGCGATTGCCCAGCTCTTCCAGGTAGCGGAGCGTAAACATCTCCGCCGCGCGTGGAGGAAGTTCGGAGATCGCTTTCCGCAGCCACTGGCCAAGTTCGCGGCTCGAGATCTCTGCATCCGGACGCGCACCTGTCGCCGCCGATGCCACGCTGGCAGCAGCCTCCAGTGGCTCCGTGGCCGCGGCCTTCCGCCTTCGGAGCAGGTCGAGCGCGCCGTTGATGGCCGCCCGATACAGATAGCTTCCAGCATTCTTCACGGCAAGTTCGCCGCCGCCGGCCAGGCGCAGAAATACTGCCTGCGCCACATCCTCCGCATCGGCCATGCTGCCGGTGATGCGATAGGCGGCAAAGAGAATTCGCCTTTGGTGCTCTCCGAAGAGGCGGGAGAGGGATTCACCGGCTTCTGTCAATGGCGATATTGCGCTGGCCGCGGCCACGTTCTCACCTTTTTCACTGTTCATAGTGATGACGCTTCAATGGTTCGAATGTTAATGCACCTGACGAAGGTACGGCGGAAAGGCACCGGGTGTTCCGCTGAGCTTGAGCCGTCTGGCCGGCCGTTATAAGCTGCGATGATGGCGACAAACGGCGCGGATGTCATCGTAGTCGGCGCGGGGATTGCCGGTCTCGCTCATGCCTGGGTCGCCGCAAAATCGGGCCGGAGCGTGATCGTCTTTGAACGCCGCCTCGCCGCCGCCGGAGCGTCGGTTGCCAACTTCGGCCTGCTCTGGCCCATTGGCCAAACCGCCGGCAGGATGCTCACGCTGGCCTTGGAGAGCCGCGAACTGTGGCTTGAAGTGCTCAAGGGGGCGCAGATTGCGTATCGAGCGACCGGCTCGCTCCATATTGCATGCCACGAAGATGAGGTGCAGGTTGGCAAGGAGTTTGCCGCCCTCGGTCCCGATCTTGGATATCGATGCTGCTGGCTGAAGCGGGATGCGGCGCTTGCACGCAGCCCCGCATTGAATCCGGGAAGCGTTTTGGGAGCGCTGTGGAGCGAAACCGAGATCACCGTCGATCCGCGCGAGGTTCTTCGGCGCTTTCCCGGGTTTCTGAGCGAACGCTACGGCGTGCGATTCCAGTGGGGCTGCGCGGTACTGGAAGTGAGACATCCGCGGGTGAATACCACGCAGGGTACGTGGCAGGGAGAACGCGTGATTGTTTGTCCCGGCGCCGACCTTGAGACCCCGTTTTCCGAATTTGCCGGGCAGAGCGGGCTTACTTTTTGCAAGCTGCAGATGCTGCGCACAAGGCCGCAGCCGGCGGGGTGGGAGCTTGGCCCCGCGCTTGCCGGCGGACTGACCTTTCGCTTCTATCCTTCGTTCGGCATCTGTCATTCGCTGCCCGGGTTGCGCGCGCGCATTGCGAGTGAGACGCCGGAGTATGACCGCTTCGGGATCCACACCATGGTGTCGCAGGCGTCGACCAGCCAACTCACGCTCGGCGATTCTCATGAATACGGGCAACCGGTTTCTCCGTTCAATCGCGAGGAGATCGATTCGCTCATCCTGCGGCATCTCCGGAGTTTTATACGCGTACCGGATCTCTCCATCGCGGAACGCTGGTACGGTGTGTATGCCAAGCATCCTCGCGAACCGTACGTGCGCTATCGGCCTGAAGAAGGAGTTGAAGTGGTCACCGGCCTGGGCGGCGCGGGAATGACGCTGAGCTTCGGCGTGGCGCAGGAAACATTCGCCGACCGATCCGTCGAGGAAAATCACGTATGAAATTCGAGCCTCGGCTGCGTGCAGTGATGCTGGACTGGGCCGGCACCACGGTGGATCACGGGTCGATCGCGCCGGTGGCGGCCCTGCAGGCGCTCTTCGCGCGGCGCGGAATCGGCCTTACGAGTGAAGATGCACGCCGGGATATGGGACTGCTCAAACGGGATCACATTCAGGCCATTCTTGCTCTGCCCACGGTTCGCAACGAATGGCTCGCGCTCACCGGTCGCGAGCCGGTGACAGGCGACGCCGGCGATCTATTCGATGAGTTCATTCCATTTCAGAAGTCGATCGTCGAACAACATTCACAACTGATCGAGGGTGTGGCGGAGATCGTGACGGAGTGGCAACGGCGCGGTCTGCGCATTGGCAGCACAACTGGATACACGCGCGAGATGCTCGCTCCTGTTTTGGCTCTGGCGGCCGCGGGCGGATATCGGCCGGATGCCGTGGTTTGCCCTGACGACGTGGGCGCCGGCCGGCCCGCACCGTGGATGCTGGCGCGCAATGCGCAGTTGCTGGATGTCTATCCTCCAACTTCGTGCGTGAAGATCGGCGACACCGTGAGCGATATCGAAGAGGGGCAGAATGCGGGGATGTGGACCATTGGCCTTACGCGCACGGGAAACCTGGTGGGACTCGATGCCGCAGGCTGGGCGCAATTGAGCGCTCAGGAAAAACAGCAGCGCCTGCAATCGGCCGAAGAGGTATTGCGAAATGCAGGCGCTGACTTTTTGGCGGAAGACTTGCCTTCGTGCAATCCAATTCTGGCGCAAATCGACCGGCGGCTCGAGGATTCCTGGCGTCGAATCTAAAAGTGGTTAGATAAACATCGCCGGGCCGAGTGAACCCATCCCTCAGGGGCTAAAGCCCTTTGTTTTAAGGCCCTTTCCGGCACGTCTGAAGCCGTGCCCTTTCAAAACCTCATTTATGCAACCACCCTTAGCGTGAGACTGGCTTCGAGCTCGCCAGTGGTTGCTGCCCGCCGGCAATCCCGCCCATCGGCAGCTCCAGCGCAAACAGAGTCGCATTCCCCTGGTCCGCGTGCACCCACATGCCGTGGAAGGCCGTGCGCAGCTCGGGATGTTGCGCCAGCAGCGCCGTCATCACCGCAATCATCTGGCCGCGCGCGGCCGGCGGGTCGCGCAACTGCGCCGCCTGCGTGGGGTTGGGCGTGTAATGCACATCCAGGTCCAGCGGCCCCAGCGCGGTGGTGGTGTCAACGGTTGTCAGCGCAAAAGACGAGCCGCTTGCGGCCAGTGTTACCGGCGCCGAACCATCGGGAAGATTCTGCGGCTTTACCGCGTCGGCTTCATGATGCAGCTTGTCGAGATTCGAGCTCGACAGAAACTCCACAGGATCGAGAATCTGCGCGGCCAGGCGGTAGTAGAACCAGGCGCCCCAGTTACCATTCGTCTGCGCGTATTTGCGCGCCGATACCCAGTACCACAGCCCGTCGTGGCCTGCCTCGGTCATCGGCTTCGAAAAGAAGCCGGCCAGCATCCAGCGATTGTCGCCGGTCTTGGCCAGGATGAGCGCAACCTGCTGCGGCTGGGGCACGCCGGTGGCGTGAAGAATCGCCAGCGCGTACGTTCCCGGCGGCAGTCCGGTAAAATTCAGCGCCACCACCGGTGATCCGCAATAGAAGTCCGTCTGCGGCGCGCCGACGGGCTCGGTTGAAGCGTCCAGTGCGTAGACGTCGTCGACCGTGATCGCCGCGCTCTGAATGAGCGGTTTCAGGCTTGCCGCCGATGCTGCAATCCCTCCGAAATCCGCAGCGACCTGGGGAATGGTGTTAGTGCGAAGGGCCTGCACGTCGCCGCTCTGCACCTGCGCAACAATCGTCCGGGCCGCGCCGGCCAGCATGTCTCGCAGCGGCGCAGCCATCTGCGACTGCGTGGTGCAGGAGGCGGCTTTTGCATCCGGAAGCAGCGCGCCCGCATAAGCCGCGGCCAGAATTGCTAATGCGCAGCGTCCAATCGTGGTTTTAAGTTGCATGGGAACGGCCTTTCCCGGCGGCGATTGCGAGCGACCGAAGCGTAACTGCGCTTCGCCTGCTGATTTAGATGCGGATAATCGGGCCTTCATCGCGATGCTCCGGAGAATTGACACAGGATTAAGTGGCGGCTGGATGAGTAAAAGGCCCGTCCAGATTCGCCGATTCATCGCATTCTGAAGCGAATGGTGCTCCGCGACCGCTCTCCGACCGCGCTGCTCCGAGTGAAATGTGCTTCATCGCGTGCCTCAGAATCTCCTTCTTCACTTCCTCGATGGGTTGCGGGGCAATTACCGTCATCCCGCCCGCTAACTCGCTTAGTTCAAGATATGACTGGCGGTTGATGCGGAGAAACTCGATTGGATATTCCGGCTTTCGCGCGCGAGCCTGCGTTGGGTCCGCATCGAGCAGAAAGCCGATGTGAGGCCTGGGAACAAAGGCAAGGATCAGGCGGACATAGGCTCGCACCACTGAGTTACTCAAAGTCAGGTTCGCCAGCTCGTCGTAAATGAACCGGTCGAAGACGACAACATCGGCGTCCGCTCGACGCGCCCTTTTCATCGCCGCCCTGGCCGAGCAAGCATCGACGAAATAGAGAAACAATCGCAAGCAGGTCATCGGCCACGAGCTAACGTTTTTGTCGCGCCGGTTGATCGGCGCCGAGGGAGTCCCGATGCCTTTATCACCTTTGAAGATGGTGTGGCCGGTCGACTCGCGCAGCCGCGTCAGCCGCGCAACCTCATTCCAGAAAGGGATCAACCGCACGCGCAGGCCGCGCTCCTTTAACCGTTTGCACAGAGCCAGGATCTGCGTGCTCTTCCCGGCGCCGTCGATTCCGGAGAAGCTGATGAATTTCGGTCCGCCGTGCTTTGAGGTTCTTGGCAACGCCGTGCTCCCTCTTTATCTGACATCGTGATGACTCGGCGATTACTGCGGCCGGCTGGGGCTCGCATGCGAAAGAGCCACGACCGTCCCAACTGCAATGCCGGCGGCTGCGACTACGGCGATGCTGATGAAAATGGCGCGCACCCGCCGTTGTTTTGCCGGCGCAATTACGGCTCCGGCAGGCCGCGATGCCGCAATGCCCTCCGGCTTCTCATACGGAGCTGCCGCCGTGCCCAGCGGCTTCTCCGCTCCATTCTGTTGTTGATCCGCGGTGGACTGCGATGTACCGGATTGCCCATTTTGAGCCGCGCTTTGTTGATTCGCCGGACTGGGCGCGTCAGGCAGGTTCGCCAGTGGCGGGCTTGCTTCCGCAAGCGTCGAACCTGCGTCGGCATCCGCGGCCGTTGCGCCAGCAGCCAGAGAACTGCTTTCAGCCGAGCTCGCGCTTTGCGCCTGCCCGGCGGCAGCGGCCTGTTGCGGAGCTGCGGCGAACGCCTCTCCGCACGGCAAGGCTAGTAGAATCGCCAGGCAGCACGCGATCTGCTTCTCGATCAGCTTGACTGAAACTTTCATGTCGTTCTCCGTTGCCGCGCCTGTTTCGCGCTCCCGAACCGCACTGAAGCAGCTATGCTGCGTTTTCTGAGGCGCGGTGTTCCGAGATCCGGTGTTCTGCAGCCCGGTGCGGTAAATGATGCACCACCTCGAGCGGCGCCAGCCCGGCAGGGCTGCGGCGAAAACTGCTCTCCGCCTCGGCGATCGAATCGAATATCTTGAACAGCCGGTCGACCCCAGTCGATTCCAGAACAGCCCTTGCTTCCGGAGAAACACCTGCAAGTCTCACGTCGCCATTGCGCTTCATGGCTTCTTCAAGGCTGCAAAGCAAAAGCATAAGAGCATGCCGATCCAAATCGACTTGCCCGGAGCAGTCAAGCACAAGGCACGGGCGGTCGGCTTCCAGGCAGCGACCAACGTCATGGAGAAAGTTCCGCCCTTGTTCCGCGTTCGATGTTTTGAGAAACTGCTTTACAGTTACAGCACGTGTCTTCAGTGTCATAGGTTTGCCCCGCCTCCATCGCTTTTCATTGTTCGATCCAGCTCATCTCCATTTTGGGCGAAGAACATCATCGGCAGGCTCCAGCCGGGAGAAGCCTGCCGTGTGCCCAATGGATTCGTCAATGGACGCCGTGCCCGGATGGTTTTCCCCCGGCCGATCGCCATTTTGCGCTTGTTGAGTTCAAACCAGCGGAGATAGTTACCGACAACATTGGTCATCGTCATTTCAACGCCTGCTGCGAAGTTATGCTCCGCCATTTGGCGCTCCAGTTCCGGAGATTGCAAAATCGTGACGATCTGCTCCGCCAGATCGTTGGGATCTCCTGCCTTGTAGAAATGAATGGCCATTTCCTCGTTCTGCGCCATGCCCCGAAAATCGGGAAGGTCGGCGCACACGATCGGAACTCCGTACTCACAGGCCTGATGGGCCGGCCCGCTCGAGCCGGTCGCCGAGTCATAAGGCATAACCACGACGGAAGTTGACTTATAGAGTTCCGGGATATCTTCTTCCGGCACATACCCACGGAACTCGATGGGCAAGTGTGCGGGCTGCGCGGCTCGAATCGATTCCCAATAACCGGCCTTGGTGTGATGGTTGGCTCCCGCAACGACTAACCTGGCGTTGGGGATCTTTTTCAGCACTGATGGAAACGCGCTCATCAGCGATTCCAATCGCTTATATGTTCCCCAGTGCCCGATGGCGAGAATGCGCCGGTCGGGATTGCCGCGCTTCCTGAAATCGGGGGGGATGGGGATAGAGGCGAATGTTCCGTGCGTACCCAGAAGCACGTTTTGAGCGCGATACTTTGCAATCAGCGTGCGACGATAGTTAGGAAGCAAGACAGACACGGAGTGCGCCTTAAGCAGAGCCCTCGTTGCCAGGTCGCTGCCGATGCGAAACATCCTTTCGCGCTGCACTCCCGCCGCCGCAAAGTCGACATGTTCAATGATGTGATGAAGAGTAATGTGAGTGTAGTAACCAGCGGCCCTCACCAGCGCCGGAGCGGACAGGCCCGCAAAAGCAGCGCACGGGTTCTCAGGCGTTGCAAAGCTGGAAAACACGAGGTTGAACCATACGACGTCGGGGTTGACTTTGCGAATGGCATTGAGCAGTCGGACCGGGTTTCCCAGGCTGCCAAATTTCCAGCAGCGGATCACGTTGAAACCGGGTAACTCCCGAGTTTGAAGAGCGGGTAACGGAACTCCATTCTCATCCGTGGCAAAGTCATAGTTGGTTAGCTGGTCGGCTAGGATTGTTAGCTCGATGTCGGGATGACACTGTAGTTCACGCGCAATGTGGAACGCATATTCGTTTAACTGGCGTCCGCTGGGGGGAAAGGTTCCGACCAGGCATATTTTCATCGAATTCCGCCTCTAAAAGATATTGATTTGCACATAGGGCCTGAATTGCTGGTTGTGCGCACCGGCAAAATTGAAGAAACTCTCTTCCTGGAAGCCCGCCGAAAAGCGAATCGGATATTCGAGATCGAGAGATTCGGATTCGTCCTTGAACATGCGCCGGAACGGCCTGGCATAGGAGATCGAGAAGCCATTTTGGGTTGCGTCGTAGACGTGGAAGGACCGGGTGCTGGAGTATGCGCTTGAGAACTGCACGTCCCAATTACGCTTGGGCGTAAAGTCTATCGTCCCGGCGGGGCGCAGATCCTGGGCAATTCCGCCTTTGATTCCGATTGTTCCGGGTCTAATTGCCACTACGCGCCATGCGCGCACGTCTTCCGCGACGGCCCTCACGTCAAGCCTGCTTCCAAAGTGGCGTTCAATGCCCGCATAGGAGGAGGTGTAGTAGTTCTCGTAACGTTCGGGAGTGAATAACTGATCGTTGCTTCCCCATCCGGTGACGAATGCGGTCTTACCCCAGGGCGCGCCGACGCGAAAATCGACTGCGCCGATCAAAGCGCGGGAATGGAGATTGCTCTCGGTGAATGGGCCGGCTTCGCGGATGACGTATCCGCTTACGGAAAGCGCGTTAAAGAACGAACTTGTAGTCATGTAGGTGAATACGCGGAAGAGATTCTGGTTCAATTGAACCGGAGACAGGGAATCGCGCCGCACCGTGGCCTGAACGCCGCTGTCGAAGGTTAGAACGTTGTTACCGAGACGAATGGTAGGATTGAGCCCGAAATTGAAAGTCGAGTCGGTCGTGTCGCGGTCCACAATCGAGTTCGTGGCGGGCACGGATATTTCGCCCCGCGCGTTGCGCACTTGAAAGAATCCGCTCGGCGGGGGCATAGGGCCGAGATGCAGATGATATGCAGCGGTCCATTGCGTCTCGATCGAGGAGCGCGGCGGCGGAAGCAGAGCGGTGTCATTACTCGGCACGGGATGCGGCCCATCGAGTTTCGAGTCGAGAACATAGACCGTTGTATCTTCGAAGATAGGCTGCACGGAAAAATCGGAAAGCAGGCTGATGTTAGGAGTAACTCTCAATCCTTCGTCTGCTCCAGCCTCAAGCATGCTCTGCTCGGCGGATTGATCTTCTCCGGCCGCATCGGAGGCTTGCGCGAAGGAAGTCAGCGCCTGCGCATTCTGATGCTCCTGGCGATAGACATTGGCCTCGGCGAGCAGATACTGATAATCCGGCGCGTCATCTCCCGTAGCACTGATGGCCGCTAGCTCAGCCTTGGCCCTGGGCGTATCTCCCAATGCGAGATAGTTATCGGCGAGCCCGATGCGCACGACTTCATCCGGCGCACCAGCGGCTTTGGCTCGCTCAACATAGTTCTGCGACAGTTGGTACTCATGCATAGAGCGGAACACGTCGGCCGCCGCGATGTATTGACTGCCGCCGGGCGGCGCGGTATCTCCCGCCCCAGCTTCCATCCAGGCAAGCGCGATCTGCCTTTGAGCGGCTTCGGGCTGGTCTTTTTCGGCCATGAGCTGCGCGACGGCCAACCGCACGTTGACGCGGTCACTGTCCGGCACAGCGAGCGCGCGGCGGAAGCGATCCATGGCGGCATTCTGGTCACCGAGCGCACTCAAAGCTTCTCCGGTAGATACGAGTACCGCGCTCAGCTCTTCATTCGCGCGCCTGGTTGCACCAGGTCCGGGCTGCGCGTATTGCTCCGCCAGCCGCACGTTCTCGAAAGTTCGATCCTTGTCATCGAGCGTGGCATAGGAACGCGCAAGCATGGCGTAGATATTGGCATCGCGTGGGGAGGACTTCTTTGCTGTCTCTAACTCCGCGATGGCGTCGTCATACTTTCTTTCCGCAAAGAGAGTGTTGGCCAGGCCGAAGTGGAGTGCGCCGCTATCTGGATCGAATTTGAGAGCAGCCTTGTACTCGACGGCCGCCTTGGCCAGCATATCTTCCCGGCCGTATGCGGTGGCGCGAATGACATGAATGTCGACGGAGTCACCAAGGGCGCGCTCGGCGAGATCCGCCTGCCGCAAGGCTGCCTGCGGCTTTTTCAGGTCGAGGTTTGCATAAGCCAGGCCCAGGTGGGCTTCTCCGTTGTTCGGCTCCCGGCTGAGCGCCGAGTCGAAATCTGCCGCGGCTGCCTGCGGCTGATCCAGGTCGTTCAATAAGTAGCCGCGGTTGACATAGGCGGTAACAACGGTGGGGTCGCGATTGAGCACCTCGGTAAAATCCAGCCGCGCCTGTTCTTTGAGTCCCTGCTGCTTGTGCACATAACCTTCCAGCAGGGGAATATCCGGCTCCTTGGGAAGTATGTTGAGATACTTTGTGGTCAGGTTCAGCAGGTCGTCGTATCTCTCCAGATGAAGCAGGTCGTAACCGAGATAGACCACAACATCTCTGTCGCCGGGGAGCAGTTTGATCGCCTCTTCACCGACCTCGGCGGATTCACGATATTTGCCGTCGAAACTGAGATATCTCTCCTTTTCGCGGAGCACATAGGGCTGGTGATCCATTCCGTCTTTGACGCGGCCTGCCCACACGCCAGCCAGCTCGAGTTTATGCGCTTCGATCGCCGCATTCATTCCACCCGCCACAATCATGGCGTTGTCGGGAGCGAGGGAGTAAGCCTTGGCATAAGCGGTCTCGGCGGGAGCAAACTGGCGGAGCGCAGTGTACAGGTCTCCCAGGTCGAGGTAGGGCGCGTACGACGATGGGTCGACCTCGGCAAGGCGGCGAAAATATTTCTCCGCATCCTGGTTGCGCCCGACTGCACGGGAGGCGTTCCCGAGAGACGCGAGCGCGAGGCGATTGCCGGGGTCGGGGGCCAGCACCTGCTTATAGACGACGATTGCATCGTCGGTGCGGCCGAGCTTCATGAGAATATCGCCGTTGAGCTGCAAATCGTCGCGATTGAGGCGATCGATTGCAAGGGCTTCTTTAATGTCGGCCAATGCGGCGTTCGAATCGCCGGCGTTCATCTCGACGAGTGATCTCAATCGCAGATACTGGCCGCGATTTGGGCCGGAGCCATCGACCGCCTTGATTTCGGACTGCGCCGTCTCCAGTTCGCGCTGCGCATCATCGTCATCGGACTGCCCGCGATAGAGCGCCACCAGGTCCATGTGCAGTTGGATGCCGTAGAGTTGTCCCTCGGCTGGAGTTGCGGGCATTTTTGCCAAAGCGGCCTTGTATTCGCGAATCGCATCCAGGTCGCGCTCCTCCAATTGGGCGATCTGCGCCCGGATGGCGTGGTAGCGATAGTGATTGGAGTCGAGCAGCGCGGCCTTATCGAGAAAAATGTTGGCTTTAGCAATGGAGCCGGCCGCAACCTCTGCCTGCGCAGCGGCGAGCTGCAATCCAATATCTTTGGGAACCGCATTCGCGGCTTGCGCATACACCTTAGCCGCGTCTTCAAGTTTGCCGAAGAGCTGATAAGTGTAGGCGAGCTCGGCCGTAATATCGGGGCTTGGATTGCGAATCGATTTCAGCTTTGTAATTGCATCGGAGTAATTGCCGGTTTCGCGATAGTAACCCGCCATCGACCGCTGAACTTCAGGGTTGTTTGGAGCCCGCTGCTCCGCCATTTTGAGATAGCGGTTGGCCTCGTCCATTTGTTTCAACTGCTGGTAAGCGAGCGCCAGCAGCAGCTCCGATCGCGGGTTGGGTTGTGCCCGTTCGGCCCTTCCCAGCCAATCGATTGCATCGTTATAGTCCCGAGTGTGCATGTAAAGATCGCCCAGCAAGAGCGCGTCGCTCGTTCGCCTCGGGTCCGACGCGAGCACCTGCTTCAACAAGCGCTGGGCATCTTCGGTTCGGCCCATCACGCTTTCGGTTTGCGCCAGCCCGGAGATTCCATCCAGCGCCGACGGAGCGAGCTTGAGGCCTTTGGTATAGGCGTCGAATGAGAGCTGATACTTGCTATTGAGGCGCGCTGCGTATCCATAAAGGAACCATAGCTGCGCATCGTTGGGCGCGGCCTGCACGGCGCGCTGCGCATAATCGAGCGCCGACGCGCGGTCGCCATGCTGCAGCGCCAATTCAGCGGCGTGCGCGAGGCGGGCGTTTTGAATGTTCGATCCCCAGCCGAGCGACTGGTCGGCCGGCTGACTCTGACTTTGATGTTGTTGATCCTGCGGCTCTTTGGAAGCCGCGGGATCAACCTGGTAAACCTGCGCATCGGCGGCGCAAACAAGCGCGCCGAACGCGAAGGTCAACCCAATTCTCAGTATTCCAAGTCGTGCAATCAAGGAGAGTCACCAGGGCCCGAAATTCATGGTTGAAGTTGAAATAGAGTTTGTGGCCTAAAACCACGGGCCGAGATTCACGCTAAAAGTATTTGATGCCGCCAAACACCTTGAATGTTGGTTGGCTCGTTTGGAGTTTTAAGAGGATGGAACGCGTTTCCTTTCGCTAAGCAACCTTCGATGCAGGTTTATCAATCGAAGGAACAGCACGGATTTGTACGTTTACAATTTCTCTTCCATATCTGCCGCTGGTGCACGATGACAACGGCGTCGATGGAACAACCCCCACCATTTGAGCAAGTTCGAAATCAACGCTTTTCGAGGGGCGATTGTGGAGAAATCCGAATCGATTGCAGCGCCACAAAGGCCGATACCGATGAGCCTTCTGCTGCTTGCAGCAACGATGGTTCATCTGCCGCTGCTGCTGATGAAGTTGCCTTTGAAGTCCTACGACACAAATTTCCACATCTTTTTTGCCTCGCATTATTTGCACCACTGGTTCGACCCGTGGAACCCGAAGTGGTACGCGGGCTTTTCGCAAACCACCTATCCTCCGCTTCCACATCAGTGGATCGCCGCGATCTCTCCGCTGTTTGGCCTGGAATTGGGCTACATGGCGGTGCAGATGGTCGCCATTCTGTTGCTGGTGGTGGGCGTTTACCGGTTTTCGCTGCTCTGGGTCGGGCCGCGCGCCGCTTCGTATGCGGCATTGGCCAGCGTCTTTCTGGGTTCGGAAAGCTTCTTGATCTACTCCGCGGGTCAGTTGGCTACCACCTCAGCCGCTCCCATCTATTTGAATGCCCTCCCCTTCTTGTATGAGTGGATCCGGCGCGGCGGCTGGCGGCCATTCGTGAAAGCGAGCCTGCTGTTCACAGCCGCGGCCGCGGCTCACCACGCTACGCTGCTGTTCGGGTCGTTCTTCTTCGCGCTGCCGGTGCTGGCGCTTGCCCTAATCGATCGCGAAAGCGGCGAGCGGCTTCCCTTGCCAGTCTTTGCAGGCCGCACGCTGGCCATCGTTGTGGTGGTGGGCACCGCCATTGCGGTTGTGCTGCTTCCTTTCTGGATTGCGCTCATTCACTACCCGGTGACGCAGGCACCGATTCCGCATTCCAGCCGGGCGAACTATATCCTCAGCCCGCAATCGGGTCTGAACTACTTCGTCGTTCCCTGGGGAGCTTTGGTCCTGGCCCTGCCGTTCATCTTTGTACGCGGATCGGTGGTGGCGCGGCTTCGTCCCCTGCTGCTTGGATTCTGGGTCGCATTTCTGGTGGGACTCGGCGGCACCACTCCCGTTGGGCATCTCCTGCTGGGGCGCGCCTTCGACGTGCTGACCATGGAGCGATTCAGCTACTGGGCTACACTGCTGGCGCTGCCGTTTGTCGGACAACTGGCCGCGGAACTCGTCGGGCACTATCGCATGCGCGCCGCTGTTCCGCTGGCGATATTGGCTGCCTTTACCTGCGCGCTGGCTGTGGCGTGGGCCTCTTATAAACCGGCCGATGCCGCGGACTTCAATGTGGATTCAGTGGCCTTGTGGCTGAATCGCGACGGTCACGATCAGTACCGGTACATCACTTTGGGCTTCGGCGACACGATCCCGCGATTGGCGCGACTGACCGACGCCAGCAGCGTGGACGGCGAATGGAATTCCGGACGCATGCTGCCGGAGCTGACTCGATACGGCGGGGCCGCGCTCACCAGTGCGAAGTACTTTGGCCAGGGGGGCCTCGATTCGCTGCGGGCCATTCTGCAGCACGCCGATCGCTACGGGCTGAAGTGGGTCTTCGTGCGCGATCCGTTCTACGATCCGCTGCTGGCATTTGCCGGCTGGCGACCGGTCGACAATCTTGCTGACAAGACCATTATCGTGTGGAGCAAGGATGGCGTGCCGCCCGCGGTGCCCATGAATGCGCCGCAAATTCCTCCGCACTGGCAAGGGTTGATGTGGGGCATCTTACCGTTCGGCAGCAGCATCCTTGCCATATTGGCGGTGCTGATTCCGGCGAAGAGGCGGCAGGAATCGCGAGCGGAGTACCCGGCCGTTAGGGATGAAGATCTCGTGCACGGGAGGTTGGTCTCGTGAACAAGGGACATCTACTCGCTGCGTCGCTGGGCGCTGCAACCGTGCTGCTGATTTATGCCGGAACCAGGTGGCCCGTGCCTGCGGCGCTGGTTTATGCCGGCGGCGCGGATGCGCTGGTGCATTTGTCTGCAACGGCCGAAGAGGCGGTAAGGAGCCTCGGCGAGGAGATTCGCACGCACGAATGGGATCGGGCGTACGACAGCTTTGCCAACAAGGCCGAATTTACCGAGCCGGAGTTCGAGCACGACGTAAACGGCTACTACCCCAGCGCTCGAACCTACGCGGCCGTGAATAGCATTGAAGTTTTTCCGCTTCACTCCTCCGCGAATGACGCCGATGTACGGCTCAAGCTGCATTGGGCCACCGTGGTCGGCACTATCATCACCTCGCGCGATTTGCATGTCGTGAAAAGCGGCAACCGCTGGCAGCCGGAGTGGCCATACGTAAAGCAGCCCGTTGTTCCGCCGCAGGTGATCCCGGTGAATTATCTGCGCTGGGATGTGATCTATCGCGGCGCGGGCGACGATTGGGGCGCGCAGGACGTGGCTGCGCCGAATGTGCGCATCATCGATATGCACCCGGTGGAGCGCGCCGAGGGAGTTGTGGTGCTGGGCGAACTGCTCAACCAGGACGTGGTGCCCGCCTACGTCTCGGTGAATGCGACGCTGTTGTCGAAGAACCAGACGCCGATCGATACCGAGGGCAGCTTCGACGAGATCTCGCACGTTTTGCTCCCCAAGCAGGTCACGCCATTTCTTATTCGCTTTCCCAATGTGTCGCTCGCCGACGTCGGCAGCATCCGCATGACGCCTTTTTCGAGCCTGGTTCCGGCATCGGCGGACCCGGTGATCGAGATCGACAACGAAAAACTGAATCCGGCGCCGGACGCGTCGCTGACGGGACAGCTCATCAATCAAAGCGGCCAGACGGTCAACGTCGCGCACGTTCTCGGGACGCTCTACGACAAGAACGGCCAGGTGGTCTGGGTCGCGGACGAGTATGTCGACAACGCGCTGTTGCCGCAGACGCCGGTTGCGTTCAACATTCATATCCCGGAGGATCTCGCCAAAAAAGTCAGCAGCGAGCGGACGGTCGTTGCCTCCTACAGCTTTGGAGGCGCGGAGTGAGGCTGGGATTTCCAATCCTGATGCTCGGGCTCGCTGCCACAATGCAGCCGGCGCTTGCGCAAGACGGAGGCATCACCGTGCCCAAGACCGTCGAAGCCGGCAGCGCATTTTCGATCCAAAGCACCGGCAGCGGGAAGGCGACGCTTTATATCGTGGGCCTGGGCCAGGTGCTCAAGCGCGATGTGAACCTGGGAGAGACAACGTCCTTTCCCGCCGAATCGCTCAGCCACGCGGGCCACTATCTCGTTGTGTTCGCGGGAGCAAATTCGACGGAGAGCGGCGCCTTCGATGTGACGCCGGCAGGCAAGCCCACGGAGCTGAGTTTTCTTGCCGAGCCTTCGCGCCTGCCTGTCGGGCTGCGTGACGGAATCACCGGCGCGGCTTATGTCTTCGACGCTTATGGGAATCTGATCGTGACGCCCTCGCCGGTCTCGTTTGAATTGTCCAGCTCAACCGGCGCCGTGCAAAAGCGCACCGTGACGACGCGCGACGGTGCTGCCTGGATCGCGCTTGACTCGACTGCGCAGCAGGGCAAGGACAAGTTTGTGGCCGAGGTCGATGGAATCTCCGCCACGCGCGTGATCGGGCAGGTTGCGGGCGACCCATGCGGGTTGAATATGAGCGCCAAACCGTCGGGCAACGAGATTGAACTCGAAACCGATCCGGTTCGCGACTGCAGCGGCAACGCGGTGCCCGATGGGACCATCGTAACCTTTACGGAAAGCTATCGCGACTCGCAATCGACGGTGGATGTGCCGCTCAAGCGCGGAATCGCGAAAGTCGATATGCCGGCTCATGACGGAGCGACGATCACCGTGGCCAGCGGGGTGGTGATGGGCAACCAGATTCGCTGGGAGGGAAGGTAGCGATGCCGCGGTCTTTGCTGACTCTCTGCGCGTTGTTGGCGACAGCCGGCTACGGAGCCGCGCAGGCCAACGTGCGCATCGAGCCCTCTCATCTCGAAGGCCCGCGGGCGCTGCAGCAGCAGACCGCGGATGCGGCGATTCGCGATTACCTGGAAGCGTGGCAGAGCATGGGAGTGGCGCTCGGGCAGAATCGCGCCGCGTCGCTCGATGCGGATTTTGTGGGCACGGCAAGAACCGAGCTCGCGGGCACGATACAGGAGCAGGCGGCGCTGGGGATTCGCACGCGCTACCAGGATCGCAGCCACGACATTCAGATCGTCTTTTATTCGCCCGAGGGGCTCTCGATCGAGTTGACGGATACCGTCGAATACGACGTGCAAATCTTCGATCATGACAAGCCGCAGGCGGCGCAACGGGTGCGCGCGCGCTATCTCGCCATTCTCACGCCATCAGAGGTGAGTTGGAGAGTGCGCGTGTTGCAGGCGAATCCCGAATGATAGCGATTTTCGGTTTCCATCCGGCGGGGCCGGCGAATGTAAGTGCTAGAGAGTAAGGCTAGAGAGAAAGAGCGCACGCGCACTAGAAAGAATTTCGATCTTCAAGGAGTTCATGATGGTCTCAGTGGTTGTCCCCATTTATAACGAAGAAGAACTCATCTTGCGCTTTCATGAGGCTGTGGCGACCGCGCTGGAGAGCGTTGTCGACGATTGGGAAGTGGTGTACGTCAACGATGGTTCCACCGATTCTTCACTTGAATTGCTGAAAAGTCTGCAGGAGGTCGATCCGCACGTGGTGGTCGCCGAGCTATCGCGCAACTGGGGCCACATGGGCGCAATTACCGCCGGCCTGCACACGGCTCGCGGGCGCGCGGTGGTGCTTATGGACGGCGATTTTCAAGACCCGCCGGAGGTGTTGCCGCAACTCATCGAGGCCTGGCGCAATGGCGCGGAGATCGTTGTCGGCGTAAGAAGGAGCCGGCAGGAGCGGCGCAAAGTTCTGGCCAAGCTTTTCCCTCTCTTCTATCGCGTGCTGGGATCGCTCTCGGACTATCCGATCCCGCTGAACGCCGGGATTTTCAGCCTGATGGATCGCAAGGCTCTCGACTCCATCAACGGCCTGGGCGAAAAGAACCGCTACTTGCCCGGCATGCGCGCGTGGGTCGGCTATAAAAACGCCGTCGTCTACTACGATCGCGCCGACCGGCTCGGCGGCGAGGGCAAGCTCACGTTCATCAGCCGCATCAAGTACGCGATGGACGCGATTACCAGCTTCAGCTACAAGCCGCTGCGGCTCAGCTTTTGCCTGTGCGGAATCACGACCTGCATGGCTTCGCTGATGGCGCTTTCGATGTTCCTTGCCACAAACGCCATCGCCGCCGCTGCCCTCGGTGTCGCCGGCGCGGTGTTTTTCATGGGAGGGCTTTTGCTTCTCTCGCTGGGAATATTGGGCGAGTATCTCGGACGCGTGTATGACGAGGTGCGCAACCGGCCCCTCTCGTTCATCAGCCACGTGCATCGTTCGCAGATTGCCGCTCAGGCCGGTATGGCCGCAGTGCAGGCGGGTTCGTTCGCCATCCAGCCCGATGGCTACGCGGTACCGGCAGCGAACAGGGCGGCGTAGGGGTGGGCGTCCGGGGCTGAGGCCCGCGATAGTTTTGCGAGGGTTATGTCCGGGCTGAAGCCCGGACCTCCCTCCGGAAATCCCGCAGCTATCAGGAGTGCGAGTTCTTCGTGATGAGCCTCACAGGGAACGCGACCTGCAAAAAGCGTGCCGGGCCTTTTCAGAGATTCCGTAACTCGATGATTCAATTTTGTCAGGGACTTGTCTTGGCAGGCGGCATCGCCGCGTAGGAAGTCGTCGGCAGCTTCTCCAGCGGTGCGGGGCCACAACTGGGAATGCCCCGCTCGATCGCTGTGCCCTCTTCGTAGTCGTTCCATGTCTCGATCAGCATGAACGGAATGGGTTCGTCGGCAGGAAAATCCTTGCGCCAGTAGTTGAAGGTATCGGAGAAGGTCTGGCCGCAGCGCGCCGAGATATGACGGTTGAGGCCCCACGACGCCTTGCTGTCATCGAAAACCGCCCATGCGCCGCCTACGATGATCCTGTCGGGATACTTGTCGCGCATGGTCTGATAAAAGTCGCTCAGGTATTGTTCTCCCCAATTGCTGCCGTCGGCGGCCCATCCCTTTCCGCCCGGGCCGATCCACGCGTAGAATCCGTCGAACGCGCTCGCATCCTTGCCCGGCAGGTTTTCATAGATCAGCAACGGCGCCGGATTCCACTTCTCCACCGACTCGCGCACCCTGTTCCAGTCGGTGTGCAATCCCTTGGGAAAGATGAAGATGACAGGCCGGCCTTCGTAGGTGAGATAGGCGCGGCGGCCGGGCGACTTGGGAGCGAGGTAGGTTTCGTGAAACATCGCGAAGTCCGCCAGGGCCTCGTCGGTGGCATCGTCCTCATCGTTGGACTCGTCGTACATCATGGCAACGTGGAAGTTGTCTTTTGCCGCGGCGGCCTGCATCAGCGCGTAGCTGCGATCGATGAATGGCTCGCGATCGCCGTACCAGTCGACGACGAATGCGGAGATGCCCATGGCCTGCGCATGGCGAATCTGGCTGTCGATCTCGGCCGGATCGTGCGAGGAATAGTCGATCTTGATGTGGCTGGGATGCCCGAACCACGCCTCATACAAGGCAATGACTTCCGGCGAGTTTCCCTCGGCCCGATGCTGCAGCCGCGAAGCATGGTTTCCCCACGAACCGGAACATCCGTGGAGAAGAAAAAGAATAGAGAGGCATGAAATGCTGGCTCGATTGAACATCCGCTCAATGAATTAGAAGCGCTGCGGGACGCCGGGGTTGTCGGCTGTTCGGTTTCTATCGGTCGATCAAGCTGGGCGATCGGGCAAGCGCTCCCTCGAAGCAGCCAGGTTCCACATTTTGGCATCGGATTAAATTGTCGCGTTCTCTATTTTTCTTTGTGCTAAATCTGCACCCATTGCCTTGATGAAGTGGAGCCCCCATATCGTGATAGATCGATTGACCTACAAGAGTAAAACCCTGCAGGGCCGCATTGTGTCGGGGAGCGTGATCCTGCTTTCGGGATCGGGCGCGGCAACCGCGGTCAACCTGATCTACAACGTTTTGATTGCGCGGTGCCTGGGCCCGAATGGATTCGGACAGGCCACCGTCGTCTACACGCTGCTCACCATCCTCTCCGCGGTGACGCTGGCGTTTCAGCTTGCTTCCTCAAAGGTCGTGGCGCAACAAAACAGCCCGGCGGCAAAGGCGGCCGCCTATCGAGCCTTCCATCGCAGTTCGTGGATGTGCGGGCTACTTGTCGCATTCGTATTGCTTCTATTTCAAAAGCAGATCTCGGATTATCTCCAGCTTCGCGATCCCCTGCTTGTGGCGCTGCTCGCAATCGGTGCGGCATTTTATGTTCCATTGGGCAGCCGGCGCGGATACATGCAGGGCATTTGCAACTTTCCCCGGTCCGCCATCAACCTGGCGCTGGAGGGCGTGGCGCGACTGGCCGGATCGTATGCAATGATCCTGGCCGGCTATGGCGTGCGCGGAGTTATTGCCGCAAATTCCGCGGCCATCCTGGTGGCCTATTTTGCCATGGCGCCAAAATTGGCGGCGCGGGCGCCAAACCCGGTTCGCGCCGAATCGGCGTTCCGCGAAACCTCGCAGGCGTTGTTGTTCTTCTCCAGCCAGATGCTGATCAACAACTGCGACATCGTACTCGTGAAGCACTTCTTCCCGGCGGGTGCCGCGGGGCTTTATGCGGCTGTGGCCATCGTGGGCCGCGTGGTTTACTCGCTTTCTTCGGCGGTTGTGAACAGCACCTTCCCACTGGTGGCGGGCACCCAGCAAGAGGAGAGAAAAGATCTGCGCGTGATTGCGACATCGCTGCTGCTGGTGATGTGTCTCGGCTTGGCTGTGGCGCTGGGGTTGTGGTTCGCGCCCGCTGGTCTTTGGACGGCGCTGCTCGGTTCCGGTTTCACGATAACGGGAAAGTATACGCTCTCGTATTTTTTGACCCTCTACGCTCTCAAGACCGTCATTTACTCGCTGAGCGTGGTCATCATTACATTCGAAATGTCGTACAAGATCGCCAATACGAGCTGGGTGCACCTGGCCTGTACCGCCCTGGTTATTGCATGCATCTGCCGCTTCCATGATTCCATGCGCGAAGTGATCCTGGTGCAGATGGGACTCATGGTGGCTCTGCTCGTCCTGGTTGCGATGCCATTTCTCTTGGAATCGCTCGCCGACGCGAAGAGGAGCCGATTCGAAGTTTTGGATTTCCGGCCACTCAGGCTGGCCCGGCGTGTATCCGAAGACGAGGTGATCGCGGCGTTCCTCAATAGCGACTTCCATTGCGCTATCTACGAGGACTATCGGGAGAAGCTGGGAAATATTGTCGCCCGGCCTAATTTCCAGGACGCCGATGAGAATGCGAAACGCCGCGCGCTGCTCTTCCTGCGGCAACTTTCTCTCTGGACTGAGATCCCCGGCGGAACCGAATGGTTTGAAGCGGAAATCGATCAGCGCGACCTTGAACGCATCAGGGTATTCCCGCGTGCGCAGTGGCGAAATGTGGCCGGCGGCGACTTCAGGATCGAGCGGGTCATGGAAGGCATGCGCACACACCGCAGCCTGCTCGACGCCTCTTTCCTGGCGAAGATCGATGCCATCGGCGAACGAGTAACCCAGGAGAATTCCGAGCTTGGCGCCGTGATCGCCATTGGAATGAACGAAGGCGGACCGCTCACAGCGGTGGACGGCAATCACCGGCTGGTTGCTTCGTTGCTGGCTTCGCCCTGCGGCTTGCCACGGCTCCGCTTTCTGTGCGGATTCTCGCCCAGAATGGCGGAGTGTTGCTGGTACAACACAACCCTTGCCAATCTATTTCGCTATGGAAGAAACATGTTGAAGCACTCTCCGCGCAACCCCAAGGCGGAGCTTGACCGCCTGCTGCAAGTCGAAGACTGGATCGAACCATCCGAATCCCGGCCCCTGGCCGATGTGAAAGATGTTGGCTTTTCCTGAGTAACCGCGACGGCCCCGAGTGAGTACGAATGATGCGCCGGCCATGCAATTTGTCATCTCCGTCATGAGATAGCCCTGCAATCATGCCGGGCCAGGCATCCATGAAACTGCCCGGAGGCATCCAAGTAAGCACGTAGGTGAGTACGAAAGCTCCGGGAAGTTAGAGCGACGATGAAATCGTACCAAACCCACAACCAGTAACCTATTCTGCGCTACATTGTTTCGCCCACTTGCCACGAAAGAGTGCCGGGCATGTTGCGATCTGTCTGCTTGACTGCGGTTTGCCCGTCCAGGATGCACGTTGAAGCTGCGTGGTCCCAAAAGTGACGGGAAGGAGAGCACGTTGCCAAAAGCACATCTAATTAGAATCCTTCGTGAGGTGTCTGCCGCCGGAATTGGCGCACTTCTTCTTCCCCTGGTGCTCACCGGTTGCAGTGAATATGACGTCTTTGGCGCGGACGCGACGCCTGCCGTTACCATCGCGGCTAAGCCTGCATCCATCGCCGCGGGAGCCAGTTCCTCGTTGACCGTTACGGCAGCGAATGCCGCCCAGGTCACGGTCACCGGAAGCGATGGCAAGATGTACAACCTCAAATCGAGCGGCGGGACGCTGACCGTGGGCCCATCTGCAACCACAACCTATACTGCGGTTGCAGCCGGCGCCAAAGGAAGTGCCTCGGCTAAGGCCACGGTGACCGTGACTGACACCGGCCGGCCGACCGTGACCATAACTGCGGATCCGCTTTCAATCGTCGCCGGAAGTACGTCGATGCTGACGGTCAAGGCGGTCAACGCAACTCAGGTTACGATCAGCGGAAGCAACGGCGCGCACTTTACCTTAAAACCCGGCGGGGGCGAGCAAAAGATCGATCCGAAATCGACAACGACTTACACAGCGGTCGCAACGGGATCTGGCGGGACTGCATCTGCGAAAGTAACTGTAGACGTAACTTCGAGCGACGCGCCGGGCGTTACGATTATCGCAGACCCCAGCTCAATAGCCTCAGGCGGCTCCTCAACCTTGACAGTGGTTGGCAGGAATGCCACGGAGGTGACTGTAACTGGAACAAATGGCAGGAAGTTCGTGCTTCCCGGTGTTGGCGGAAAGGCGACAGTCCATCCCGCTTCAACGACGACCTTCATGGCTGTCGCAACCGGACCGGAAGGAAAAGCTACAGCGAAAGCGATCGTAGCGGTAAAGACGATTGAAGTTCCGACCGTCAGCATCAAGGCCCTCCCGGTCGAGATTACGGCCGGCAGCTCGTCTATTTTGACGGTGAGTGCCTCGGATGCGAATCAGATAACTGTGACGGGAACGAACGGCAAGAAATATGGCCTTCCCAAGACCGGAGGAAAGATCGCAGTTAGTCCAGTTGCAACCACTCTATACACAGCGGTCGCGACGGCCGTTGACGGCAAGAAGGCGTCGGCAAGCTTAACCATAAAGGTAACACCGAATCCCGCACCGACTGTCACCATCGCGGCCGATCCGCCGTCGATTACTTCCGGAAGCTCATCGACACTTGTGGTTGATGCGGCTCATGCTACCAAGGTGACAATCACCAGTCCGGACGGTACCACTTATACGCTAGAGCCGAGCGGCGGAAGGCAGTTGGTCAGTCCGACTGAGACGACAAAATACACGGCCACTGCGACCGGGCCCGGAGGAACAGCTTCGGACAGCGCCACCGTGACCGTGACGCCAAATCCAGCGCCTTCGGTGACTATCACAGCGAATCCTACAACAATTGTTTCGGGAAATTCGTCCAGCCTGAAAGTAACCGCGGCAAATGCTACCCAGGTGACAGTAACCGGAACAGACCACAGCTCTTATTCCCTGGCGGCGGATGGTGGAACGCAATCGGTAAGTCCGACCCAGACCACCTCGTACACTGCTGTCGCCACCGGTCCTGGCGGGAAGGCCTCGGAAAGTGTAACCGTTACCGTCACCCCGCCCGGAAGCCTGCAATCGATTGATCATGTCATCTTCATGCTGCAGGAAAACCATACGTTCGACGACTACTTCGGAATGCTGAATCCTTACCGCAGCGCGATGGGCTGGAATAAGGGAGATGACGGCGTTGAGTACGATGTGGATGGAATCGACAAGAATTGGCAGCAAATCAGCAACCCCACCGACGCAGGCACCGCTATTCCGCTCTTCAAATTCAAGAGCACCTGCATCGACGACGATTCGTCGGACTGGCTGGCGAGCGCAGGCGACGTCTATCGCTGGAGCTTCAGCACCGCCCGGCCCATCGATATGAATGGCTTTGTGCACACCGCCGCAGGCTACGCGAATTATTGCGTAACAGATAATACCTGTTCGGGTCAATTCACTGACACTACCGGCCAGCGTGCCATGGGATATTACGACGAAGGATTTCTCAACTACTACTATTACATGGCCTCGCAGTTTGCGCTTTCCGATCGCTGGTTCTCGCCCGTGGCCAGCAAGAGCATCGACAATCGCATTGCGACCTTCACCGGGGGCACGACGCAGGGCCTGACCAGGGATCCGGGCAACGACGATCATCTCCCGCAGCTCGATATAGCGAACATCTTCCAGGAACTTGACAACGCCGGTGTGTCGTGGAAGATCTACTACACAGTTACCCAGGGATTCTGCCTTGACGAGGATGAATGTCCCGCCGGGGAGAGCAACTATTATCCGGCAACCGACTTTTCGAGCCTGAGCTACTCGATACGCTATTTGTACAAGAAGAGCTCAGAGAGCGAGACCTGCACACCTCCCACGCAGTCTTCCAGCATTGTGAATGATCCCACCGATTCATTCTGCATCGATTTAGACCACATCGCGCCGCTGTCGTATTTCTTCAACGATCTAGCAAACGGCACCCTTCCCAGCTTTGCCTTCATCGAGGCGGGCTACGGGAGGAACGACGAGCATCCAGGATCTGCACAGTCGATCCTGCTTGGCCAGGCTCAAGTAGCAAACATCCTCGACAACTTCATGACCAGTACGGAGTGGAAGGATTCAGTCTTCTTCCTGAGTTACGACGAGGGTGGAGGGCCATACGATCACGTTCCGCCTGTGCCCGGCCATTCGAACGACTTCACCGACCCTGCGCTGAGTGCGATCACTCCGGATATCGGCCCGATCGCGGTCAATCCGGATAGTTATTATCCCTGTTTGCCCGGCGGCTCTTCGCCGTATTGCAACTGCCCCCCGGGCGACACATCGCCTACTACGCATTGCGACCTGCTTTCGGACTATCCAGGCGCTACTGCCGGCGACGCTGCCTACGAGCAGGGATTCGGCGCTCAGCTTGGCTTCCGCCTGCCGAACATGGTCATCTCGCCGTTCACCAAGCCGCACTATGTTTCGCACATACCGATGGATCATACGGCCATAATCAAGTTTGTCGAGAACCTGTTCATCGGCAGCGCCGCGCACCTGACTGCCCGAGATGCCGCGCAGCCCAACCTGTTGGACTTTTTCGACTTCAACAACATCCCATGGGCTGCGCCGCCGACTCCGCCAGCTCCGTACATGGACCCGCAGGGGGGACCTAGCTCCTGCACGCCCCAAGACATGGGGCCGTGATCCGGGCGGCGAAAAGCAGGGATGCTATTGTCTGGGTAGCTCCTGCTTTTCTGCAACTACCTCGTAGGGCCGCATCATGTCGTTGTCTTCATGCTCCAGCATGTGGCAGTGATAGACATAGCGGCCCGTGTAGCCCTCGAATCGCACCAGAATCGTGAGCACGTCTCGCGGGTTGACGATCGCCGTATCTTTCCACCCGGCCTCATTTGCCGCGGGCGGGCGTGGGACGCCCACGAATTGCAATCTGCCTTTGAGAAAGGCTGCGGGATTGAAGCCCTGGCGCTCAAGGATCTGAAACTGCACCAGGTGCAGATGCATGGGATGAGCATCGTCTGTCGTATTGATGAATCGCCATTTTTCCATGGAGCCCAGTTTGACGATCTCCGTGACTGGTTCATCGTACCCCTTGCCATTGATGCGTACTCCGAGGGAATTTCCTTGAGCATCCATTAGCTCGGAGAGCACGAAATCCCGCGTGGCGATGGCTGCGGCTTCATCCAGCTTTTGGAACGCGACAGACGGTGTCATGCTGAATGTCTTTCCCGGGCGGGTAAGGGCACGGTTCACGCGAAACTGCATCAGTTCGTACAGTTGCGCATGGTGCGCGATAGAGAACTCCCATCCAGGGTAGGGCGCCGGAGCGTTGTTGGAGAGCGTTACCGTCTTGCCTTCGAGCTGAGAAAAATCGACGATCAGATCAGCCCGTTCAGCAGGTCCGACCAGAAGCTTGTTCAATGGAACTGGCTTGGGAAGAAAACCACCATCGGTCCCTATCTGGTTGAATGTTACGATGGACGGAATATCCGTGGGTCGCTTGGCCAGGTTGAGAAAGAGATTGAAGAAACGTGAGTTTGCACTATTCAGGACCCGCAGGCGATAGGGTCGTGGCTCAACTTCGAGAAATGGGTAAATCGCGCCATTTACCACGGGCAAGTCTCCAAAGAACTCCGGCGCCCAGATCCCCGGAGGAGCCTTCTGGCCATCTTCCTGCGCCGGAGAATAAACAAGTTGTCCCTGGTCATCGAGCGTGCGGTCTTGCAGTACCAGCGGAATTTCGTAATCGCCTGAAGGCAGATCCATGCCGCGCTCCTCGTTGTCTCGCAGCAGGAAAAACCCCGACAATCCCGCATAAACATTCAGTCGAGTTATGCCGAGAGCATGATCGTGGTACCAGAGCGTTGCGGCAGGCTGACAGTTCGGATAACTGTAGCGGGCCGCACTGCCCGGCACAAACCACTTCTCAGGGAGGCCATCGCTCTCCGACCGGCTGCGAGAGCCGTGAAGGTGCGGGACAGTCCGCACAGCAGGGGCTGGCGGCATGGCGCCGTGGATATGTGGATCGATCTTGAAAATATGCTGCGAAGGCAGTTGATTTTCCCACTCCACCTCGATCGGAGTGCCCCGATTCGCTTCGAAAGTAGGGCCGGGATATTGCCCTTCGTATCCCCATAATCGAGTCGGTGGAAGCTGCGAATGCATCTGTTGCTTGAATTCAAGCATGCGCACCCGGTAAAGAGCCACGTCGCCACGCTTCCCTGATGACGCCAGCCGTTTTGGAATGGGGAGCGGATCGATGTAACGGTCGAGCGCGGCGGGCGTGCGATAGGGCGTTTGTGTTGTGGCAGGGCTCTCTGTTCCGTCAGCATCGATTCCACTCGCAAGAGCCAATGCGGGAAGAGCCGCAAGACATTGTTTGAGAAATCCACGCCTGTTGGTTGAATCCATTCCACCTCAAACGCTTGTGGCGAGTTCAAATTTATGCGTTCGAATCTAATTTATCGCATGGGGTGGTTGAATCCGTCGATCAAATGGCCCGGGCCGGGTGATCGGTGTGATTCGAGCTTGCGTTCCTGCGTCCAAGGAGGTGGAGTTACCTGGCTGCAATTTCATCGGCCACGTAATGTTCGCCGTTGTAGGTTGCGCTCACCCTGACCTGCTCTCCGATATGAAGGCTTTGGCTTTCCGGCGTGCGTGCGGAATCGAAGAAGATGATGTAGCTGTTTCCGTCGCGCGGATCGACTACAACCAAAGATCCCGTGTGCAGATCGAGAGAGAGGACTGAGCCGGCGAAAACGAATGCGGATCCTGGAACTGCCAGGATCTCGATGCGGCTGGCGACAACGCGACCCTTTCCGTCCGGCGCAAATTTGACCGTGACGATAGCTCCGCCGACTAGATCCGACGATCCGGCATTTCCCGATGTGAATGTGCCCTGGCCGACGCGCACGACCGGCGTGCCTGGCGGCACGAGCAGCTTGATGGGCGCGTGAGTCAGGGAAGAATCGACGGCCAACTGGCCGGAAGAGGGGCTGTAACTCAGAACCCGCCCCTGGCACTCGCCCTCAGGAGACTGCGACAGAATATGAATGCTGAGCGCAAACACCTTGGTCCCGTCCAAGATGGTCTGGACCGATGCGTGGTCCGCGGGGGTCAGCTCCAGCAGCGGGATCGGTTTTCCGTCGCGATAGAACCGCGTGCGCTCGTCATAAAGGATCTTGATGGGTTTCTGGCCGAAGACATTGAGCGAAAACTGATCGCTTAGAGGATCGACATTCCGTATCTCGCCGCCCATAATGGTGCTTTTTCCGCCCGGCGCCGGCGGCACGGCGGGCAAATCGCCCGATGGCGAGCCCGATTTTAGGGCTGGATTCGAGCCCGCAACCGCTTGAGTTTGCGCGCCTGCCGCCGGTGCTTGAAACAATGCCACGCCAATCAGCATGGCCACCGCGAAGATTCGTTCCATATCGACACACTCTTGCCTGTGCATTTTGTTCGGCAAATAGTTGGATGATCGGAAGCCCGTCGCGGTGGCCCGGAATCCATTTGACGCAAGAGCAACACGCGGATAGGGAACGCATCTAAATAGATGTGCCACTGGATCAGGAGCGCCCTTGATCAAGGTGTTCCAGGCCACCGATCTTTCACGACCCCGATACTCGAAAAGAGCAGAATGTTCAATACGCGACTCAGGCCGATAGCTATCCTAAGTGTCATCGCATCTTTCGGATTGCTTGTTGCGAGCGCGCGGGGAGCGACCATCACGATTCCCAGGCGCAGCCAGTTGACCCCGGTGCAGCGGCTGAATCGCGACGGAGTGAAGGCGGTCGCAAATCACCAGTACGAAAAGGCCGAAGCCCTCTTTTTCAAGGCGTATCTTTACGATCCGGCCGACCCTTTCACGCTGAACAATCTCGGCTATGTCGCGGAGTTGCAAGGGCAACTGGACCGCGCCAACAAATTCTACAAGTTTGCCTCGGAGCAGGGGTCCGATGCGAACATCGATTTGAGCAATGTAAAGGCGCTGAAGGGGAAGCCGATGATGTCCGCCCTGGCTAGTCTCCAGGACACTCCCATGCGCGTCAATCGCCTGAATGTGAATGCAATGATGCTCTTGTCGGAGAGCCGGGCCTTCGAAGCAGTCGTCGTTCTCGAGCAGGCTCGCCGGCTTGATCCGCAGAACCCCTTTACATTGAACAATCTGGGTGTGGCCGACGAAGCTGTTGGCGACTACGAGGGCGCGCTGAAGAACTACAACGCGGTCGCCGAGTCGCACTCATCCGATCCGGTCGTAGTTACGCTGGACCGGTCGTGGCGAGGAAAATCCGTCAGCGATATGGCTGCTGCCAGCGCCAAGCGGTTGCAGGAGCGGATGCAAAAGACCGGCTCCGCAGTGACGCAAGCCGCCATGTTCAACCTCCACGGCGTCTATGAAGCGAATCAAAACGATTGGGCCGCGGCCAGGCAGGACTTTCTGCGCGCTTACTCTCTCGATGCGGGCAGCGCATTTTCACTCAACAACCGCGCTTATGTCGCGGAGAGGGACGGCGATCCGGAATCGGCGCAGTTCTTCTATGAGAAGGCTCGGAAAGCTCTCGATTCGGGCGCGCGCATCGGCATGGCGACGCAGCGCTCGGCCGAGGGCAAACAGCTCTCTTCCGTTGCTGCAGACAGCAACCGCAACGTGGACAACGAACTCGATGAGTACAGTCGCGAGCGCCGCCGTGAGACCGGCCCGGTTGAGCTCACGCCACGCGACAACGTGCCGGCCGGAAGCCCCGCCGGAACGCCGCCGGCATCTAAGCCCGCTGTGCCGCAGAGCCCTCAATAGTCCCAGAAGGATCGCATCGTATGACTGCACAAGTCACGGAATCGGTATCGCAAAGATCGCTGACCCTTCTTTCGCGGCTATTGCTTCAGGCGAATAGCGGAACCTCCTCATTCGCGTTGCTCCGTGAAGATCTGGAACCGGGGCAGCTCAATTTCACCCGCGATGAGTTTGCCGGGTTAGTGGATTTTGCCAGCTCCAATCACGTGAATGTCCGTGGATTGGAGGTATATCTCGACCTGGTCCGCGAGGGAGCAGATAGCACTCGAAGCGATTGGGCCGAGAATGCTCTCGCCTCAGAGCGCGCTCGCATCGAGACCGCCCTGTCGTTCCTGGGCGATATCTGCGCTGCCTTTCATGAGCATCATTACAAGGTTGCAGTGATCAAGTCGCTCGATCATTGGCCCGACCTCGGCAGCGACCTGGATCTGTATACAGACGCGAAGCCGCATGACGTGTGCAATCTCATGATGAAGCGCTTCGGCGCTCAAGTTGCTTCGCGGAGCTGGGGCGATCGCCTGGCGCATAAGTGGAACTTTCTTCTGCCCGGATTGCCTGAGGCGGTTGAGATTCACATAGGCCGTCTGGGCCAAACGGGAGAACAGGTCGCGGTGGCGAAAACTCTTCTTGAGCGCACCCAGCCGGTTCTTATCGGAGGTCATGAATTTCGTGTTCCCTCGTTTCAGGATCGCCTCATGATCTCGACATTGCAACGAATGTACCGCCATTTTTATTTCCGCTTGTGCGATGTCGTCGATTCCGCGAGGCTCATGGATTCGGGCGCAGTTGATTTTCGCGTCCTTCGCTCATCGGCGCAGGTCGCCGGCATTTGGGAGGGCGTTGCAACCTATCTCGCGATTGTTTCGGATTACGTTGAACGCTTTCGCGGGTTCGGCCTCGGCTTGCCGCGGTTTGTGTTGGAGTCAGCGCGGTTTCGAGGCGACCTGCTTTACCTGAGCCGGGGCTTCCTGCGCGTTCCCATTATGCCGGAGTCTGCCCGGCTTTATGGAACACAACTGGCCGGCGTGCTGGCAAGACGAGAATTGCGCAGCGGCGCGCGGCTTAGCCTGCTTCCGTGGCTTGCCACTGCGGCATTGGTCGGGCAAAAGCTGACTGGAAGCGACAAGGGAATATGGTAACTCAGCTAGCTAGAACGTTTAGCGATGAAAGTAATTGTTGTGAACGATAGTTAAACCTTGGTTGAAGAGGAGAGGGGGACAGCCGGAGATATCTTCCTTCCGGCTAACTACTATGGGCCATCTTGGTTCTAGAAATTCCATGCAGGTCTCAAGGAGGAAACTGGGAGACTTCGTCGGCGGGTCGCAAGACGCCGACACCTACAATTACTCCTCGCTGGCACTGGATTACGGCGACGGATCGATCGCAATGCCGGCACCGTTGCCGCAACTGCTTTCCAGGCCAAAGCCCGAACAGGACGCGCGGTCCGGCGTGCCCCTCTTGATGGATCTCGATTCAGCGACAGCCAGCAAGGGCCGCACTTCGAGAGCCATCTCATTCTTTCTGCATATTCTCGTTATCGCCGGCCTTCTGGCCTGGGGTTTCATGCCGCACGCCGCTGTGATCCAGCCGAAGACCGATGTAACTCCGGTGACTTTTACGCTCTACGATCCACCCCCGCCCCCTCCGGTCGTTATGCCGGTCGCAAAGGTTCAAGGTGGTGGTGGCGGCGGCGGTGCGCACCAGTTGGCGCCACCTATCAAGGGGCATCTTCCCGTTATCGCAAAGGTCCATCTTGCCCCAGCTCAACTGCTCAGGATCGACCAACCCAAGCTGGCAGTTGAGCCAACGCAGCAGGTGAACATCGCCGTGAATAACAATATGCCGACTCTGGGAATGACTCAGTCTCAGCAGGTGTCGCTCGCTTCGCAGGGCAGCGGCAGCGGCTCGGGATTCGGCTTCGGCTCGGGCGGCGGCATTGGCGCGGGCCACGGTAGCGGAGTGGGTTCCGGCGGTGGTGGCGGTTATGGCGGCGGCTTGATGAGCGTGGGCGGCGGTGTGAGCGCGCCACAGCTGATCCATTCCGTCGATCCGGATTTCACTGACGATGCCCGCCGCGCCAATTACCAGGGAACCGTGTCGATTGAACTTATTGTTGACTCGTCCGGCAATCCCCAGGACATCCGCATCGTTCGCCATCTCGGCATGGGGCTGGATCAAAAAGCCATCGAGGCTGTGCGGCAATATAAGTTCAAACCGTCAATGTACCAGGGGCGCCCTGTATCCGTGCAAATGGTTATCAACGTCGATTTTCATCTCCACTGATGAATTAGAATCGATGAATTGGACTAATGGGGCAGCCGCTTTTCGGAGCGGCTGCCCTGTTTTGTCTGCTGGGGAAATTATGGCGATGAGCTGCGCTACACTTGCACTCGCCCTGGTGGAAGAGATCGGACAGGCTACGCCGCTCATGGAGCTGAGCTGCCAGTCATCGAAGACGAACAGCAAGCGATGGGACAGAGGCACGAGATCGAGCTACTGGAGCGCTTCGTATCGGCCCGGCAATCTTCCAGCAGACGGCCATCCGTCAAGCGCCATTCAGGAGAGCGCCCATGCACCTCATTCCAGTGCTGAAATGGGCGCTGGCCCTGGCAGCCGCAGCCTACCTCCCGAGGCAGGTTAGCAAGCCGGGCAAGTGGGTCGGCCGGCCATTCGCCTGGCTCATGAACGTGACTCACTCCAGGTTGACGGACTGGGGCTTAAGGCAAATTAGCTTGGAGAAAGACATGACGATTCTCGATGTGGGTTGCGGCGGCGGCCGGACGATTCAGAAGCTGGCCGCGGTCGCGGACAAGGTCTTCGGGATCGATTACGCCGCGGGAAGCGTTGCGGCTTCGCGCGCGAAGAATGCCGATCTGATCCGAGCCGGCCGTGTTGAGGTTATCCAGGCGCCGGTGTCCCGGCTGCCGTTTCCGGAATGCACGTTCGACCTGGTGACCGCGGTGGAAACGCAGTATTACTGGCCGAACCTCAGCGAGGACATGCGCGAAATCTTGCGCGTACTGAAACCTGGCGGAAGGCTGACCGTTATCGCCGAAACCTATAAGAGGGGAAGAGGTAACAGCCTTTTAGGGCCCGCTATGAAGCTTCTGGGAGGCTCAAACCTCAGTGTGGATGAGCAAAGAGAGCTGTTCGCAAAGGCGGGCTACACCGATATCAGCATCATCGAGGAGGGCAGGAAAGGATGGATTTGTGCTATAGGCAGAAAAGGCCATCCTGGCGAAGGGCAGACAGGATAAGCAGTAAGTTGCCGGCCACGATCCTCCTATAGCCGGACACGAAACTACTGTCGTGGAGTAACTCAACCCGGATTACTCCTTCACCTGCTGGGCCGTTTCCTTGTCCTTCAGCACTTCATTGGCATAGTAGCCGCGCTTCGTGCGCACAATCAGCTTGCGATGACCCGGCGCGCTCGCTTCCACATGCACCACCCGATACCCTCCCAGGCTCATCGGTTTGGTCGAATGGTAGTCGACCGTGTACTGGTGCCGGATATCGTTGGCAACATCCGCGGCAATCTGGTCCACATCCTGCAACGACCGCGGGAAATAGGCAATACCGCCCGTCTCGCGCGACAGCGTCTCCAGGGCGTTCCTCGCCCGGGTCGCTTCGGCCTCGTCAGCGTCGAAGAGCAGCCCAATGGAATACACCACCGGACCGGCCAGGTCCTGCACCCGCCTGATCGCCTGTTCCAGGTCCAGCCTCGACGCGTTGTCCGCCCCATCGGTGATAATCAGCAGAGCCTGCTTGCGATGCTTGGCATGTTTTGAAAGTTCGTCCGCCGAAGCGGCCACAGCATCGTACATCGCGGTCATTCCCTTGGAATCGAATCGCGACAACCCGCGGTTGAGCGAGACCAGGTCCGACGTGAAGCCCTGATCCAGAATCGCCCGGTCGGAAAAATTGACGACAAATGCCTCATCCTGCGGATTCGAGTCCTTTAACAGGCTGAACGCAGCCGCATTGACAGCTGCGCGCTTGTCGCGCATGGAGCCTGAGTTGTCGACCAGGATGCCTATCGACACGGGAAGATCCTGGTGGTGAACCGATTTGACGGTCTGCGCAACGCCATCCTCCCAGACGCGAAAGTCATTTGCCGTCAGGTCCTGCACGGGGCTGCCCTTATCGTCGATTACCGTGCAGTTCAACAAGACTTCATCCACGTCCTCGTGCAGAACATACAGGCCCTTCTGGTCCTTCTGGATTCCGGAAGCTGCGGTCGCCGTCGAAGGAGTTTTTGCCGCAGCGGCGGCCGTGGTCTCGTCGGGGTCGGGCGAAGGTATGGGATCGTGATCGATGTCGAGACGGGGCTGCAATTCAGGACGCGTCGGGTCCTGCATCGAAGCGGGCATCGCGGCAGGCAGCGCAGAAGGCGCCTGAGCCGCAGTTTGGTTCTGGGAGAACGACAATCCGCCGCAGCCAGCAAGGAGCAGGGCCAATGCGCCAGCGGACAGAAAACGTCGAAGTTTTGGCAAAAGTGTCAAGGGCATCATGGCAGGCGTACGGCTTCGATGCATCACTTAGTTGGATGCAAAGAACGGTTGCCACGCCACGCGGCGCGAGAATAAGAAGCGAAAACTATCCGGGCCGGCCGAATCAGCCGACGAACGAAAAAGCTCCGATGGCTGCGGATGGACCAAAATCTATCGCGCAGCCAAGAGAGCTTTCTTCGAGCCGGATTCAATGGCAGCGGGAGCTGCCTGTCCTAACCAAGATTACCAGCGGGAAATGTTCAGGTTTTCCAAATATGCAGTGGCATGGCCGGTTCCGATCCCGTCAACCTGGAACTGGGTGTTGATCATCGGGCCCCACCCGAGACTCATCCCTCCATACACCACTGCATCCAGCTTGAACTCTACTCCGTCGAGCCACACTGAGTAATAAGTAAGCCAGCCGGAATCGTCCCGGGAATAATAGGCCTGTACGTGATGCCATGTGTATTGGCTCCACGCCCGCGGGTTGCAATAGGTTCCACTTTTCGGGACCCATTGCGGCCGGGGACTGTCAGCACTTCCGGTGTTTACCGTGTACGCCCAATGGCTTGAATATCCATCGCATTGCACGCCAAAGACCGCCGTTTGCCCATTGGGCATTACCTGATTCGTATCAAATTCCAGGTTGCCGATCTGATTGGAGGAACTGGTGAGATATACCCAGACGTCATAGAAGAAATTCTTGGTTTCTGAATCGTCCGAGTAGGTGACTGAATAGCGTTCGTCGCCGCTACCCGAAAAGTCGGTCACAAATTCTCTCGAGCTTCCACTGGTCGAGGGCGAGCTTACAACCCACGTCGATCCGCTCGAGGAGCCCGGTCCCCCATCATCATGCTCTTTTGCCCAGGCGCTCATCACTTCAATGTTGCTGATTTTGATTGCATCCGAGGGAACGATCGAGCCGCTTCCGCTCGATGAGCTGTTCATCACATCAATCTCGACATCCGCCACGCACGCTCCGCCGCTGCTCCACGCCTTCACATGCAAAATGTGCTGGCCCTCCGCGGCCTGGACGGGTCCGTCAAGAGACTGGCCCTTGAACGCCTGAGTGTCGGAGCTGCTATCGAACGAGAAGCCCATTGTGGTGACTGGGTGCGAAGAGCAAGTGGTTGCGTATGCGGAAAGCGTGAACGGTGAATTAACTTGCTCCGAATTCCAGGGCGCGGTGATTGTAACTCCCGCAAATGCCGGAACTGCCGCCAGAGCGACGAGGAGAGCGGATGCGACAGATGACGCTTGGATAATCTTCATCAGGGTTCCTCAGCGTGTAAAGACACATTTTGGGCGCCGGCTTCTCCGTCCGTGAAGGAGCCGATCAAGTCTCTCGGTTGTAGGTGGGCTGTTCTGAGGGGCACAACACTTACCGCGCCGAAGTCGAACTACTCAGCAACCTCTAATCGCAGTACCGGCGTTCACAGTGGACGAACAACTGCGCTGCCGAACTGAATTCCGGTCGGATCTAAAGGCCCAAGTAAGCTTCAATGATGCGGGTGCATCTTTTGTTAGACCGCTTCATCTCGTCCCACTCACACTCCAGCTCCGAACCGCAGGCAACTCGTGGAATGTTCTAAGGAATAGTTACATATCTGATCGGGAGGGACAATCATTTTTTGGCGGATTATTGTAAAAAAAGAGCAAAGGCAGGCAACCCAGTAATAATTACGCGCATCGTGTAAGATCTGCCATTTAGATCGTGTAAAAATTGACCGATTTGGGTCGCCGCATGTGGGCCTTCTATATGATTCTCTTATCCTTAGTCGGACAACCGGTGCCCGGAATACCCTTGTGGCGTCACCACCAGGGGCGGGTTTTCGGGCGTCTCTGCGCTCCATATCCGACGTTTGTTTATGTGCCGATCCGGGTGCCCCAGGTCTTCCGCCGCGGCGGACCGCGGCGGATGAGACCTGGGATACCACTCTGCATCAAGAACACATTCACGAGGTCAGAGAACTAGCCCAGCCGTTTTGATGCATCGATAAGTTGACTTACCAGCGATAGATGGTAAGTTTATCCAGGTACAGGACGGACGATCCGCCCGCGCCGACGCCATCGACCTGAAAGTTAGTCATCAGGTCTCCCTTCGCCCAGCCCAGTGCGAAGGCGGATGGTACCGTTTCGTTGATCGGAGCCTCAACGCCGTCAAGCCACACCGAGTTATAAGTGACGTTGCCCACATCGTCGCGGGAGTAACTGATCTGGACGTGGTGCCAGGCATTGGGAGTCCAATTGGCCGGATTGCACGGCTGGTCGGAACGCACCCATTTCACAACCGGGGCCGAGAGTGTTCCCGCGTTCTCGCTGTAGTCCCAGGTGTTCGAGTCGCCGGCGCATTGGAAGGCGTAGATCACCGTGTCCCCATTGGCGATGACCTGGTTGTTGTCCATTTCGAGATTGCCAACCAGGCTTCCCGATTCAATCCACACTTCGGCGTCATAGAGGAAGTTTGTGGCATTCGCATCCGTCGCATAGGACTTGGAGTAGAGTTCGCCTCCCCAATCGGTGAAGGTAGTGTCAAACTCGGCCGCCTCACCGCTCAACGATGGCTCCGTGACCAATGTCATCGCGCCGGTCGACGAACCCAATGTACCCGGGTCATGAACCTTTTCCCAGTTAGGCTGTAACTGCACCTCGGCAACGGTAATTGCGTCTGAAGGGATCGTTGGACCTGTCAACGGTGGCGTTATGACGTATTGCGCCCTTGCCAGGCCGCTGCTCGTGTAGCCTTGAGCGACGGCAACCGCTTCGATGACCGTAGATGTACCAACCGCGATTCCTTCAGAGTATTTTGCCGACGAGGTCGTCGGAGCCGAGCCGTTGGTGGTGTAGTAGATTGTTGCGCCCGGCGTTGCCGCGGACAATGTCACAACTTGCGTGGAAGTGTACTGGCCGCTGGCCGGTGAAAACGCGGGCGTAGCAGCGGCCGGCAGCACGCTCGCGGGAACCACTGTGATGTTGATGAGCTTTTCGTCGACAACCTCGCTGCCCCAGCATTTCACGTGCAGGACGTGATTTCCGAGGGCAGCCGGCACCGTCGCCGAGAAGGCTGTAGAAGACACGATTGTTGCCTTGCCGCTGTCGATCGAGTAGCCCATCGAGACTGCGGGTTTCAAGTCGCAGGTCTGCGTGCTGGCCGTTAACTTAAAGGGTGAGCTTACCTGGGCTCCGTTGGCCGGAGTGTAGACGGTGATCGCGAGCGCCGGGACACTTATTGCCGTGAGCGCCAGTGTAGATAGAAAGAGAGTCCTCATCGATTTGCCTCAATTAAGAAGGGGCAAGCGTGCGTGCGTCTTCGTCGTGGCTGCGCCTTGCGCCAGTGCTGCGAGCAGCAGGCAAACCTTGGCTGTCAGATCTCTCGACAAAAGTCCGTACATTTCGCTGCATGGTCTTCTCCCTCTATCGGCATTCGCCTCTTGGGACTGAATGGAACTTCAGAGTGAGAGACACGTTGAAGTCAGTAAACGCGGACTAGCTGCGTCCGGTGGACTTTGGAACCAAGTGAGAACTTCCGCAAGGAAAATCCCACAGGAGTGCCTGACGACGCACACGAAGCGACGATCCGTCCCAGTAAGGGCACTTGCCCTGACTGGACACTCCTTCGCGAATGCGCATCGGCCGTCACAGAATTGGCCGAGCCACGAGCGCATCCTTTCCAAAATCACCGTGCACCGAAAGGAAGGTACTCGCTATTGATAAGGGGGCCTGTAGGAGAAGTCTAGGGGTAACCTAAGATAGACACAAAGATCACGAAAGTAATGCTGAGGGTTTCATAACGGTGACGGCAATCACTGCATCGAGAGCGGCGATAGTGCCGTTGCCTTAAAGGGGATTTCTCAGGTTTTCTTCGGCGATTGGAGGGAAACCACAGGTATTTTTATGAAGAATGGCGGTTTTGAGGCGAATTATTTGCGGAATCGTAATGTAAGAGGTTCGTCGTCGGGCATCCGAGACCATGTGAATGTGACCGCGAAGGTTCCGGTCGCGGTCTCCTGACCGCGATCTCAAGGTGCGCCGCCGCGATGTGCTTGCCGTGATCGCCACGCCGACCCTTGCGGAAGGCAAAGAGAAACCCCGCCGAGGCCGCCAATCGAGAGGGCTTTCGATTGAACGGCTGTCGACAGGGTTGTCTAACGCTGGCGCGCGAGTGCGGCTGGTGCTCGACTCTCCGCGAAAGGACGCCGGCATCGGCCTTGGCCGAGCCGCCTGCGCCCGTCACTTTAGCGGCTCGCGCCCTGCGGTTTGATGGGAGTTCGAGTCGGCCTGAATTCCGGCATCGCAACCCTGACCGCTTCGCTCATCTCCTCCTGCACACTCTTTGAGCTTGCGGTCACTGTGACTGCGTAGGCGCCCTTGGTGGTTTTCGCCGCGGTTTTAATGGTTAGCATCGACGTTACGGACCGCGTGCCCGTGATCGCCGCAGGTTGCGTTGCCGTACACGTAGGCGGGTCGATTGCATCCGTAGGCTTGGCCGTGATCGCGCACTTGATTTCCACGGCGCCTCTAAACCCGTCAATCGGCGTGATCGTGACGGTCGAAGTGGCGCTCTTTCCGGGCTCCGGAATGCCGAGCGGCGTGCCGCGCAGCGTGAAATTCGGGCCGGTGACAGTGAACGCGGCGTTCGCCTTGCCGATCACGGTCCCCGAGGTGCCTGTCATTGTGGCTCTATAGTCGCCTCGCGTGGTTGCTGCTAGCGTTTTTATGGTGAGCGTCGCGGTCACGGCCCGCGTCCCGGTGATAGCCGCGGGGCGAGTCACGGTGCAAGTGGGAACATCGATTGCGCCCTCCGGCTTCGCACTAATGGCACACTTGAGTGCCACGCTGCCTTTGAAGCCGTATTCCGGAGTAATTGTGACGATCGAGGTCGTCGAGCCTCCCGCCGTGATCGCCTTAGGCGGGGTAGCGTTCATCGCGATCGACGGTGGCGCGTGGATGACGTAGGCGGCGTTCCTGATGATGCTGCTGCCCGCGGTGGGACTGATGGCGATGGCTTTGATCGTCTCCGTTGCATCGACCGCGATTGCGCGCGAATACCGTGCCGATGCGGCGGTGGGAGTGGTCCCGTTAGTGGTGTAGTAAATGGCCGCGTTGGCCGTTGCACTGCGCAATGTAACGCTTTGCGCTGCCTTGTAAGTGCCTGCGCCGGGCGTGAAAACCGGGGGAACCGATTCCGTTGCGTAAGTCCAGGAAAGGAGTTTCTGACTCGCTGAAATGCCTCCCCCCGTGCCGCCCGTAAATCCGACGTAAGCGGTATCGCCACCGACGATCGCGGGAATCTTGATGACTTTCGACATCGTAAATGTCTTGTCGATTACCCCGTCATAGAGCGTCAAGGTGAGGGTAGTGCCGTCATAAGTAATCTTCGCGTCGATGGCATTGCCGCTATCCAACTGGATTCCGCTGGGAGCTATGTTGACAGTCGGCAGCAGCGGCGGTTCTCCATCGGTGTAGACGCCGGTTGAATCGTCTCCCTCGCCCTCGTAGTTATAAAAGTCGAATTTGACGGCGACGCTTTTCTGGATATTCTGGTAACCGAGTCCGGCCGAGTCGCCGCCCAGCGCATGCACTCCCGTGTTCTGAATGGTGAATGTAAATCCGTTGCCCTGCGCCACCGTTAGCTGGAATTCGAAGTTAGTCGTGAAGGCCTGAACATTGATCGGCGCATTCCACCAAACACTTCCACCTTGCCACGGTTGTCCGGTGGTCAACTGCAATCGGGTGTCGTTGTTGGCTACGGCGCTGCCGTTGAAAGTCAGGCCCTTCGTCGAAGCAAAGCCGTTGCCGAAGTTAATCGACGCTCCTCCCTCCTGAATCACGTAAGCTGCCGTTCCAATATTGCTGTTTTGCAAGCTGGGAGCGATGGCGACGGCCTTGATGGTCTCGGAAACCAGCACCTTGAACGGGTCCGTATAAAGCTTCGAGGAGGCCGATGGAGTGGATCCGTCCAGGGTATAGTAGATCTTCGCCTTGGTATTCGGATCGGAGATCGTCACCGTCTGCGCGGCAAGATAAGTCCCGGCCGCGGGGCGGAAGGTGAGCGGCGGCGTTTGGCCCGTAAACGTGAAGATTGCGCTGCTCACCGCGCTCTGGATATATCCAGGTGCACCGGCAATTGCCTTCACGGTGGTGTCCGTGCTCATCGCGATCGGATCCGTGTATTGCGCCGACGCCGTTGTTGGGGTGGTGCCGTCGAGGGTGTAGTAAATAGTTGCCGACGGAGTGGCCGTGGAAAGCTTGACGCTCTGGCCCGCGGAGAATGTCCCGCCATCAGGGGTAATTACCGGCGTAGCCGTGGTTGGCGTCCCATTGAAGAGTCCGTAGACATCCACTTCTCCATACGCCACTATATATACCTTGCCATTGGTCACCACCGGAATGGAAAACTTGTTGGCCTGCCCGGCCCCATCGCGCGTGGAGTTAGTGTCGCTCTCATAGATCGGAGCCGAAAGGTCGTTCGCATCCCATGCATACAAAACTTCCGGTCCATAGGTTGAAAATTGGTCTGACCGCACCACCCAGGCAATGCCATCCTGGGTGCCATTGGAGGATATGGAGAAGGATGCGCCAGGAAAATCCGAATAGATTTTTCCCTCGCTCGATGGAGTGGTGTCCATCACGCCGGTGTTCAACTTGAACAGCATTGGATAATTCTTCTCTGCCCAGAGATAGACATTGCCGTTCCAGTAAGCCGGTGTGCTCCACAGTCCCTGTTCATAGGGGATCACATTCGAGATATCCTGGAGCGCGGTGGCGTTGGACGAGGCTCCCACGTTGTTACCGCCAAGTTTGTCGCGATCCAGTACCAGGATACGCCCTTCCTTGCCGGCGTTTATCAGAATGTGCGGGTGCGATCCCTGTTGGTCCGGCACCATCAGCACGCCGCCAGAGCCCTGGTCCAGGTCGCCGCTGTTGATGGTTTCGTAGTTATATGAAGTAAACCCATCGGTGGGCGTGATTCCGCCGTTGGCGAGGTTGAAGTCGAGGATGCTCATGCTCAGGCTTTCGCCGGTTTGGAATGGGGGGTAGCTCGAGACCGCGCCATTACCGGTGGCCACAAACATCCGTCCACCGGGCGCGTCGTCGTCGATCGGCATGCCGGCGCCCGACTCCCATATTCCCGCGCCATGATCGTTGGGCGAAAGACACAACGCCGTGGTCTGCTTCAGCGTCGTGGCGTCATAGGCGAACAACCATCCATGCCAGTTTCCCAGGTCGCCATGTGCACCATAGCCAAAATAGACATACCCGTTGTAATAATTCAAAGCGCTGCGCTGGTTCTCCCATAGAGGGCTGAAAGATAGTTGTCCGCCGGAGCTGCCGAGACCCGTACCCGCCGTCGTTGCAGTGATATCCACCGGACTGTTCGCCTGCTCCGCGCCATTAATGATATTGATGGCGTGCAGCCGCGAGTAGAACTGGCCGCTCTCTTTGGTCACGCCGATTACATACATCGTGTTGGTTGCCGGATTGATCGTCGGTGTGCCGGTGATGCCCATGGTCGGGCCAATGTCTCCCTCGTTATCCGTATCTCCCGGCTGTTGCGGCGCCGCTCCCGGCCCCGCTCCGTGCGCGGCATCGAGCAGGGTGATCTTCCAGATGGGGTTAGCGTTCGCGCCGCCGTTCGAGTCCGCGTCGAAGGCGTAAATCGAGTCGTTCTCCGTCGCCACAAAGAGTACATTGTGCACCAGGCCGTCGCTCATCTTGAGGCCAGGCACATATAACGGCTGGGCATACATCGAGCTATCGACCGAAAGCGAGAACAGCTTGCCGAACGAATTCACGTTCACATTGGCCGGCGTCAGCGCGGTCTCGTTGGTGTTCTGCCCGGCGTGGGTCAGGTCATAGCGCCAGGTCAGCACCGGCACCGGCGTGGGCTGGGCCAATACGCTTGCTGCCGGCACGCCGAACAGAGCCAATCCAAGTGCGCAGAGCGCAATGCGTGTCGTTCGCGTTTTATAGATAGTGGTGGAGAGTGGCGGTCGGGAAGTAGTGCGGAGAATACAGGAATCTTCAAACATGCAGAAACACCTTCACCACGGGGATAGACTGCGACTTACTCGCCGGCATGCCGTGCGCGGTCCAGACGAAGCCATGCGATCGGGCGCAGTTAGCCCATCGAGGAGCCTCTCTACGGTTGTCATAATCGACAGAAGGGCGGACTACTCCTGTCTCTGTTGGATAACGGTGGACGTTAGTGTTCAAGCTAGCCGAGCAAAATTAGAGAAGTATGAAAGGAGACTCACGAAAATTACGCTCCGCACAGCGCCAAAACAAAGATGGAGCGATCAATTGGATGGCAGTTAGAGGGCTTACGGTTGCTTGCAACCAGAAGCCGGGCTTCCGCGCCGACCGCGATAAAATGCATCACAATGGGTAATGGGCTTTTGCCCCTGAGGCACGACCATTGCAATTTCCCCTAAATTCAGCATTCTTTCGCGGCTTTCCAGGCCGCGCGCCGCTTCCAGCCATCGGCGCTCTTCGCTTCCTGTTCCCGATCGCGTTGGCGCTCTCAGTAACCACCGCACTTCAGGCTCAAAAGGCCACTCAAGTTGCTCTGGGCATCGCCTGGCAGGTACGGGGCTCATGGCAGGTCGATCGTAAAGGCGCGCCGATCGTGAGCGGCGATGCCATACAGCCTGGGTCGCTTCTGCAGCCGGCGGATGTGGGAGACAGTCACTCGATTGTTGTTCTGCTCCCCGACGGCCAGCGCATTCTTTACGAATGCTTCACCGCCGAAGACTGCGCGCGCGGCTTTCGCGTGCCCGCTCTCTACCGCAGGCCCGAGCCTTTCGCGGTCGACATGATGGCGCGTGTTCATGCGGCGCTGCTCGGCCAAAGCCACGATTCATCGGGATCGGCCGCCGGCCTGAAGCCTCGCTTGCCGCGCGACGAGGCCATAGCGGTGCTTGGTCCCGGCAATCAGGTAGAGGTCGCGGGCCTGGCCGCGCACCTGAACAATGGCCGCTACACGTATGACCTGCGGCCGCTCGATCGCGCCACTGCACCCCAGTTCCATCTTGTCTTCGAGAAGTCGGGTCCCTCCATCACACTTCCGATTCCATCCGCCGGGCTCTACGACCTGACCATCTACGACGATCTGAATTCGCCGCGCATCGATCTCTTGATCGCCGCCCTCGGTCTCGCGCAGGCGGCGAGCGTCACGAAGTCCTTCAAACAGCTCAAAGCGCTGATGGACGACTGGAATAGCGACAAGGAGGGCTGGCCCATCCATGATTTGCAGCGGGCTTATCTGCAGTCGCTTCTGGGCGTGAAGCCGCAACCAGGCGCGGAAAACAAGATCGCCTCCAAGCCCGATCCTTTGCCCGGCGGCGAATCGGCAGCCGATGAAAGGCATGGCGCCGGCCTGACGGCCGAGCCCACCTTCACTCCCAAGCCCGGCTTCTACGACGGGAGAACCGCAATCGCATTGCGTTGCGACACGCCCGGCGCCACCATGCACTATACAGTCGACGGCTCTCAGCCGGTCAACGCCTCACCGGTGTATAGTGCGCCGATCATCGTGATGGGATCGGGACTGACCATCAAGGCCTTTGCCGCCGCCGCGGGCAAAAAAGACAGCGCCGTGGTCACCGGAACTTATCGCATTCGAGGCGGAGACTAGCGCAAAGTGAGTGTAAGGAACGCGAAAGGGGAAAGGCCGCTTCGTTTTTGGGATCGGCCGAAGCGCGTTGTTTTACAATCGCTCTCATCCGCAGATTGTTGCGTGCATTCCCCGAAGTCGACAAAATCCCTTCCCGCATCGGAGCCTCCGCATGGCCGCCGTACGCCTTCGTCTCGCTGCATCCTTGTTTTTCGTTGCTGCTCTTCCACTCGCCTCCCAGCAATATCCCGCCGCAATGCTCACGGGCCTGGAGTGGCGCGATGTCGGCCCCATGCGCGGCGGCCGCAGCTACGCAGTGGCCGGCAACGCCGCGCAGCCTGACACCTTCTACACCGGCTCCGTCGGTGGCGGCGTGTGGAAGACGGAGAACGACGGCCGGACGTGGTACCCCATCGCCGACGATCCTGCCACAGGCATTCCCATCGGCTCCATCGGCGCCATCGCCATCGCGCCCTCCGATCCCAACATCGTTTACGTCGGCACCGGCGAGCCCGACATCCGCAGCCAGCATTCGTACGGCATCGGCGTGTTCAAATCCGTTGACGCCGGCAAGATCTGGAACTTCATCGGGCTCGCGGAAACGCGCCAGATTGGCAAAATCGTCGTCGATCCGAATGATCCCAATCTCGTTTACGTTGCGGCTCTCGGCCACGTCTACAAAGCCAATCCCGAGCGCGGCGTCTATCGCAGCACCGATGGCGGAGCGCACTGGAAAAAGATTCTCGAAAACGCGAAAGACCCCGACGACGTTGGCGCAGTCGATCTCGCACTCGATCCCAACAACCCGAAGACAATCTACGCATCGCTGTGGGCCACGCGCCGGCCGCCATGGGCCGTCTACGCGCCGCCGAACATGCCCGGCGGCGGCCTCTACAAGTCCACCGACGGCGGCGACACATGGCATCAGCTCTCCGGCGGCCTGCCCACGGACGATTTCGTCGGCAAAATCGGCATCGCCGTCGCGCCCAGCAATTCGAATCGCCTCTACGCTGTGGTTGACGACCTCGGCGCGGCCGTCGCTCGTTCGTTTCGTCTTCCGCCTCCGACAGGCGCGAGCGCTCCCAAGCCCGAAGGCGGCATTTATATCTCGGACGATGCCGGTGCGACGTGGCGGCTGGTCAACAGCGAGCAGCGACTGTGGGGCCGCGGCTGGTACTTCGGCCAGATCAGCGTCGATCCCACCAATCCCGATCGCGCCTACGACATCAACACCGCAACCTACATGACGCTCGACGCCGGCAAGACCTGGGTACCCGTGAAAGGCGCGCCCGGCGGCGACGACTATCACCAGCTTTGGATCAATCCCAGGGACGGCAACCGCATGGTGCTCTCCAGCGACCAGGGCACTGTTGTTTCGGTCGATGGCTCGAAGACGTGGAGCACCTGGTACAACCAGCCGACGGCGGAGATCTACCACATCGCCGCCGACAATCGTTTCCCCTACCGGCTCTACGGCGCGCAGCAGGATTCGGGTGCCGTCAGCGTCAGCACCTGGTCACGCTTCGGCACGCTCAGCTTTCGCGATTGGGATGGGATCTGCGAGGCCGGCGAAAGCGACACCGTGGTGCCCGATCCCAAAGACGCCGACCTGCTCTACGGTAATGGAGACCAACGCTGCAACCAGGCGCTTAATCTGCCCGCTCCTGCCGGCGGAGAACTGCCCAAGCCCGATCCCGCCGATCCCAGTCGCAAGACATGGACGCTGCCTGAGGTTTTCTCGCTCGCCGACGAGGCGCTCTATTACTCGAATCAATTTGTCTTCCGCACGCGCGATCGCGGGAAGACATGGCAGAAGATCAGCCCCGATCTCACGCGCCTGCATCCCGAGGTACCAAAGACGCTCGACACCGTTACCGCCAAGGATATCGACGAGCCCATGACCGATCGATTCGGCGTCGTCTACACCATCGGCCCCTCGCCGCTCGACGCCAAGACCGTGTGGGTGGGCACGGATGACGGTCTCATCCACGTGACGCGCGACGACGGCGCAACATGGAAAGACGTGACGCCGCCCGCCATGACCGCGTGGAGCAAAGTCTCGCAGATCGAGGGCGGCCACTTCGATGTGGAGACTGCCTACGCATCGATCGATCGCCATCGTCTCGCCGACAACCATCCCTACATCTATCGCACGCACGATGGCGGCAAGACCTGGCAAAACGAAGTCAACGGAATCCCCGATGGCGCGTTCGTGAATTGCATTCGCGAAGACACGCGGCAGAAGGGCCTGCTCTACGCCGCCACCGAACTGCGCGTCTATGTCTCGTTCGACGACGGCGACCAGTGGCAACCGCTGCAGCTCAACATGCCGGTCACATCGGTGCGCGACATCGTGGTGCATGGCGACGATCTCGACATCGCTACGCATGGCCGCGGCTTCTGGGTGCTCGACCAGATGTCGGCCCTGCGACAGATCGCCGCAAAAGGCAGTGAGATCGAAAGTGCAAACGCGTATCTCTTCGCGCCGGGCGAGACGTTTGCCATCCATCAGGGCAGCCAGGACGCGACGCCGCTTCCGCACGAAGAGCCGCAGGAGAAGAATCCGCCCGCAGGCGTGCTGGCCTATTACTGGCTCAAGTCTGCGCCCGGCTCACCCATCAAGCTCGAGCTTGTGGATGCGAGCGGCAAAGTCGCGGCCTGCGTTGCCAGCGACACGCCTGTGAAGCCCGTCGATACCGAGACGATCAACGTGCAGGCCTACTGGCTCGAGCCCACTCCGCCGCCCTCGGCGCTGCCCGGCATGCATCGCATTGCGCTCAACGTGGC
>JBAUBR010000265.1:0-15584 GCA_049676965.1 Occallatibacter sp. | reverse complement strand
ACCGGCCAGCAAGCCCGATTCAAAGCTGTACGGGCCGAGTTTTCGTTCTGACCAATGGATTTCTCGTTCAGGCAGTTAACTGCCGACCGGGCTGAAAACGGCCGGTTACACCACAGGCTGCTAAGGCGAAGCTGCGTTGCAAATAACTCGGAACCGGGAAAAAGATAATAGTCCCGAATGTCCTGATTATTGCTGCCAAGACGAACCGCAATTGTCACGTCGGGCCTGAGAGAGGTGTCGAAGCGAAGGTTCCACCTCATGCTTCCACCTGGCGTGGGTCTTGATCGGGCTACGACCAGGGAAAGCGAAAACTCCTCATTGACGATGTAGAGATCTGTAATCGGGTCTCGTCTCACCGACGCACCGGCTTCTCGCAATTGCCCGATCACGTTTTCGCATTGAGTCGAATGCAATTGGCGAAGAGATCGGTTCGCCTCAATGTAGGAATAGTCCCGCTCCGGAGTGAAACCGATGAGCGTGTAGGCGTTGATTAGGCTAGTGAACCTGGACCGATACGCACTCGTTGAAGGCATCCCTTCGGTTTCATCAATCAGGATGCCCGACAGCGTGTCATAACGCTTGAGCAGTCCGCGTAGTTGCTCCAACATCTCGTCGTCTGTGAAGTGCTTGGACCGAGACTGGATGATTTCCTGAGCACGAAGAAACTGCTCGGGTCTAACGATGGCTTCGAACGCGCCTTCCTTCCGAATCCACATTTCCGGTGGGTTTACAATCCGTTTTTGTTTCAGTTTGAATGATTTTCGATTGAAGACATTCGCTCCCATGTACTTGGGACTGCTGAGCAATTGGTGGACGACGCCTCTAGTCCACTTGTTCGATTGATCGGTCAACAATCTCCTGGAATTGAGGGTTAGAGCGATTTGAAGTTCATTCATCTCGCCGGAGGTAAAGAGATCAAAGATCTCACGTACTACGGAAATCTCTTCGTCGGGACCGGGTACGAGGATCACTCGATCTGTCTGGAAGCTCTTCTGTTGTCCTTGGACAAGCAATTCCTTTGGGGTTCCATCCATTGCCACCAATTGCCGTCGGAGGCCATATCCGGCCATTCCGCCCTGACGGTAGCGAGCGATCACTTCGGCCTGGTTTTCGGTGGAATATTGTTGATGCTCTGTGGACATGCGTACGTATTGCGCAGCGCGCACAGATTTGCTGATCGGTATTGGGGTGGGCTTGTCCATTGAACATGCATTTGGCGGTAGGCCGGGCTTCAAGGAATAGAATTCCTGGAATCTCCGCGCCCATCGGAGGCGCGATCATACACTAGGCGTGTGAACCTAGAGCTTCGTCGAGCGCGCGGGCCCGTACTTCACTGAAAGAAAGCACCTTATGCGTCCGCGAGACTGCACGCCTTAGAAAACTGCGTTGAAAAGCCCGCAGCCCGCACTTTGCCGTTCTGTTTGCTCAGCGGCCCTTCTTGGGCATCGAGTTCGCGTTTTCCGGCTGACCAATGCTAAAGTCAAAGGCACAACATTGTGGTGCCAGGCGACAGTTGACCGCACCGCGTCGCAGGTCCATCAGGATCGGCGATCTTCAAATTGGCGACGAAAAGCGAACGGCCGCCCGCTAACGATCAAAATCGTGTAAGAGCAAGAGGTGAGACAGAGTCAAGACCATTTCATTAGCGAGGATTTCCCCCCATGAGCATCCTTCATGCTTCCTCAAAAGCAGCCGGCATTGCGTGGAACGCCGCGCAATTGATTAACCGCTCCCTACCAGAGGGACAACTACCCACACCAGTCTGGTCCTCCACCCCACTCAAAAAGAAACGAGAGCGCGTTTCTCCTCCGCTTGGCCCGAGGACGACGCAGTCCGTTTGTCCCAGATGTCTGCTTGAAGTGCGAAACGGCGTCTTGGACGGCGCGATGAATGCATCTGACCTGACCGACCGGCCAGGAGTGATTGACGCAGAGATCGTCGAAGAAGCAGGCACTGTTCTGCTTCGAAAAGCCTGTGATCGGCATGGGCCATTCGAAGACATGCTCGCGACAGATGCGGAGTTCTTTTGGAAGATGGAGAGCCTGTTTCCTGGTTGCGACTTCGAACGAACCGAAGCCGCCGTGCACGGTGTTCACAGTGTCCGGTATGGCCGCGGTTCCTACGTCCTGGTGGACCTTACGACACGTTGCAACATGAAGTGCAATCCGTGCTTTATGGACGCCAATCGTCTGGACCACGTTCACGAACTCTCATTTGAGGAGGTCAAATCTCTTCTCGACCAAGCGGCATCGGTCGAACCGAAGCGCGAGTTCAACATTCTCTTTTCGGGCGGAGAACCAACGTTGTCGCCTCACTTTTTGGCGGCCGTTAGCTACGCGCGGAGCATTGGCCTGAATCGCTTGCATGTAGCGACAAACGGGATCAGATTTGCAGAGAGCCCGGACTTCGCGCAGGCTGTACATGCGGCTGGTCTACATGGCGTGTTTCTCCAGATTGATGGCATGACGGAAGAAAAGAACGCTCATCGTGGCATCGGCAACTACCTGGACATCAAGCTGAAGGCTATCGACAACATCAGCACTGCGGGAATGCGCGTCACACTGCAAGTCACGGTTATCAACACCGTGAACAACGACGCGGTCGGAAGCATTGTCCAGTTCGCTGCTGAGAACAGCGAGAAGATCTTTGGCGTCCTCTTCCAGCCGATTATGTTTGCCGGGCGAGATGAAAAGATCGACGACGAGTCCCGGTATCGGGAGCGCTACACACTATCCCAACTCGCAAGCGATCTGAAAGCACAATCCACGGTGCAATGGGAACCTCTTCGAGACTGGTGGCCCATGGCCTGCTACAGCACGTTCTGCACGTTTGTGGACATGGTCCATCCTGAACGGGACCGCGGATCAACGTTTGTCAATGCACACCCCGATTCTGCGGTCTTCAGTCCGCTCATTGTGAATCGGTTGACTGGAGCGTGGTGCCCGATTGCTTCATTCTTTAATGTTGGTCGTTTTCTCGATGATGTAAACACGATAATCGACTCAGCACGGGGACCGCTTCTCTCCAAAGCTCAGATGGCCCTGGCGGTTCTGCGAAACTTCGATGCAATGCGGGCTCCGAAAGGCTTGCGGGTTCAGGACCTGCTTGGCGTCTTTCGGCAGTGCGAGTTACGCTCGACCAGTCAACTCGGAGATTGGTCATCGGCAATTTATGATCGGCAGCCATGGACAATTCTGATCATTGGAGGAATGTGGTTCCAGGATTTGTTCTCCTACGATCTCCAGAATATTCAAATGTCCACGGCAGTGGTCCTAGACGCGGGACTCGATCCGGAACGTGTACAGAATGCGGAAGTCTCCTTTTCCTTCAAGAATGCAGGCGGGTGGCGGCAAGTTGCAGAGTGGGCGCGTCACGCTCCAACGCTGTCGCAGTGGCATGGCGAGCATGGGCGCCATCGAATCTATGCGAATGGCCAATTCGTCTCGATTGACCAGCTTCGGCCATCCCGGACGCCAGCAATGTCGTCGGTTCTAGCTCCTGCTGCGGCACATGAGGAGGTACCGGTCAATGTATTGGAATAACCCTCGATCCGAATTCTATGGGGCCAAGCTCGACAGGCTTGGCCCTATTCGCCTTCGTCTCACCGTGGCTGTATTCAGCGTGATTGACTACATCATGGAGAGGCTCACGGCGGGGACCATCTTCAACCTCCTGCCGGACGATTTCTACTTCTTTGAGCATCCGCATGGGGCCGGCCCCACATTGGTCAAACGTACTGGAGATAACCTCTCATGGAGGCGACAATGAGACATTCTCAAATGAACAAGCCCGACGGAGACCCGGACCGAGCCAAGGTCGCTGCTCTTCTCAATGGACTACTGGACTTGACCGGTGACCAGAACGCGATAAAGGTTTCTGTGGTGCGCTTACGCAAAGCGGCGCAGAGCTATTCGGATCACGAATTGAAACGATTTGCTCAATTGATCATTCTTTGCGATCACCCGCCTGGTGAGTGGCGGGAACGCCTACTTTCGGAGGTTGCAGAGCGCGACGACGCCTTGAAAGAGATCGCAATGTCGATCGATCATTCTTGGATTCCTACCGAGGCCGAGGATGATGCTGCCTTGGAGGACCTCCGCAACCAGATCATCAGAAACTATCCAAATCCGAACCGCATTGACTGTCCGAACGAGTCCGATCTACGCAGAGTCGTGCTGGGCGATTTCAATGAATACCCCGATTCCGGGAGCTTGATGCAGCACACCCTCACCTGCGGTCCCTGCACGCGGCAATTGGGCATACTTCTGAAGGAGAAAGCGCGCCTAAGGTCGATAGCATGACGGGTGATGGGTATACTACTGCCCAAGAATCCGATTGTCGGGTTTACAGGGGCCATTGCGAAAGAGAAGGAGCTCTTGTTCGTTGTGTCGGCGAATTCTCGCGACAGCGTCGAGAGAATTCGCCAGACACCGTCTGGCGAATCTGCCAGTCGAATTTTGCAGAGGTGGTCGGCTTGATGATCGGGTTCGTGAATGGTGCGCCCAGGGCACGAGGAGCGCTGCATACGTTCGTATGCAGAAGCGCTTTTACAGCGCCGTCTTAAGCGAGGGCTGAAGCGGCCCTAGTCCAGCGCTGAGAGACACGCCAGGATGGTTTCATCCTGGCCCCACTTGGAAAGCGAGTGTGGTGCGGGCGGAGGGAATTGAACCCTCACGGCCTTGCGGCCTGCGGATTTTCATACCACTTCGGCTTTCGCCGCCCCGCAAGTGCGGGTTCGTGGTCTGGACTATACCTTCACCATTCCCCACACGAGGTTTAGGTGCTGCCCGTCTAGTCTCTACACCTTCCCAGAAGTGTTTCCGGGCTTGGCTCGGGATTGCCTTTTCAGGTTTCCCCGACTTTGAGCAGTTCTACGCCGTCGGTTTCCCGATGGGCACTCAACCTTGCTTAAGTCCGCTGCGTCTGCCATTTCGCCACGCCCGCGTGGCCACCTTAAGTATAAAGCTCAGGTACCGGTGCGAAGTTCCTTGGCCACCACCTTGGCCACCTTCTTCTTGCGCATGATGTTGATTGCCGCTGCGTCCAGGCGCGTCTTAATGTGGGAGGCATAGAATTTTTCGATCATCTCGACCGAGGTCCTGCAATTCTTGGCGATCTGATAGATATCCGCCCCCTCCATCAGGCGCAGGCAGATGTAGGTGTGGCGCAGGCTGTAGGCAGTGCGCGCTTGACCATCGCGGTCGGCTTTCAGGTTCTCTTCGTCGAGAATGGTGTTGAATAATTCGCGCTGCCATTTGGGGAAGAGAAGGTCCGTGGGTTCAGGCGAGCGAGTTTTTTCATTGGTTCCTCCTCGTCCCGACTCGTCGATCCGCAAAGGACGCGGGCGACTCTTCAGGCGCTCGAACGGCCGGACCGCGCCGGGCATGCTCTTGCAATACCCAACACCGCGCTTGCCTCTCACCTCAATCTCAAGGATCGTTTCACCAGTGGCTTCGTCCTTGACAATGGTCACATCGCGAAATTGCAGTCCCCACGCCTCGTCGGGCCGGAGTCCAGTATTGACGGCGAACAGCACATAGTCGTGAAGCTGCTCACATTCCCATTTGAAACGCTCCTGCTTCGGCTCGTGCGCGCGCTTGCGCGTTGCCTCATAGAGCTTCTTATATTCCTCCGGCGAGAACCACGCCCGGTGCACGATCTTGCCTGAAGTCTTGTAGGGAACAGACATATCGGGGAGATATTCCACCCAGCCGTGCCGCCTGGCCGTTTTCAGTACCTGGCGGATGCAGACGATCTCCTTGTGTACCGTGCTCCGCGCCGGAGTCCCGCCTGTCTTGCAGTTCTGCGCGCGCCAGATGCGGTATTCCTGAATGACGCCGGACGTGATCTCGGCAAGGTGCTTCTCGCCGAGAAACGGAAGTATGACGCCGTTCAGCTTCAACTCATACTGATTTAGCCAAGTCGGGCCGCGCTGTCCCTGCGTTAGGATAGGGGCCTCTTCGAGGAATTTCTCGGCAGCATCTTTGAATTTCTTGCCTTGCCGGCGGGTCTCTTTTACGAGAAGTCCGGCGTGCGCCTTGCCGCGCAAGGCGAGGTACCAGTCTTCGGCGAAGTCCTTCGCGCGACCGAGGCTATCCTCGTGCGTGGACACGCGCCAGTTGCGCCCATGAAGGAAGGTTGAGCACTGCCAGTTGTCGCTGTTCTCGCGGCGGTAGATGTTGACCTTGCCGCCCATGGTTTTGTGGGTTTCTGTTTTCGGTTTTGGGCTTTCTAAGGTTTCGGACATTGGTAGCTCCTTCGCGCCTCAGGAATGCCTTGCATGTGTAATTGTGTAGCATATGTGAAAAGAAAAGTAAAGAGCTACGTCATTGATTGTATAGGCTTTAATTCGATATATCTTGGATTTTAAGTACACGGAGCGTACTACGCCCGAGTTTCTCAAGCTCCAGCAGGGCAACGGGCTCAAGGACCCCGATCTGGCCACGCACGGCGTCAACAACGCGCAGGCCATCAAGACCGGACCGGTCTGGTCGCTCGTCTCCGGCGCGGAGGCCGACCGCTCGGCGGTTCTAAAAATGCTCGCCGAGCTTGACCGCTACCACGGCCTGCCCAACGGCATGTTCTCCTGCGACGAGCACTTTGCCGGCCGCGATCCCTCGCAGGGGTCGGAGTTGTGCTCGGTCGTCGAATCGATGTTCTCGCTGGAGCAGGCGCTGGCCATCACCGGCGATGCATCGTTGGGCGACCGCCTGGAGCGGCTCGCCTTCAACGCTCTGCCGGGCACGTTTACCGACGATATGTGGGCGCACAAGTACAACCAGGAGCCGAATCAGGTTGAATGCAGCCTGCACCGCAGGCCCTGGGTGAGCGATGGGCCGGAGTCCAACCTCTACGGCCTGGAGCCCAACTTCGGCTGCTGCACGGCCAACTTCAGCCAGGGCTGGCCCAAGTTTGCCAATAGCCTGTTCATGCTTTCCGGCGCGCAACAAAGCCAGGGCCTCGACGGCCTGGTCGCCGCCGCTTATGCGCCGTGCGAAGCTCATGTGGAACTGCGCGGCACGCGAGTACAAATTGTTGAGGAAACCGGCTATCCCTTCCGCGGATCGATTCGATTTGCAGTCAACCCCGCGCAGCCGGCGAACTTCCCTGTTCAGTTCCGCATTCCCGCATGGGCCGCGGGCGCGGCCATCCGCGTCAACAGCGAGACGCAGCCCGCGCCGTTAGCGGGCTCGTTCGCGCGCGTCGAGCGTGTATGGCACAGCGGCGACCGCGTGGAGATCGACTTCCCCATGCAGCCGCGCGTCTCGCGCTGGTTCCATGACTCCGTGGCCCTCGAGCGCGGGCCGCTGGTCTTCTCCTTTCCCATCGGCCAGGACTGGGTGAAGCTGCGCGACCGCGGCATGACCGCCGACTGGCAGGTGTTCCCCACCGACCAATGGAACTACGCGCTGAGCCTGGACGGCGATTCACCCGCAAAGAGCATGTCGGTCACTGAAACGGAGATCGGCGAGGCCCCGTTCGCCGCCCGGCACGCGCCGGTGAAGATGACCGCAGCGGCGCGCAAACTGCCCGACTGGCGCGCCGAAGACGGCGCCGCCAATCCACTGCCGCAAAGCCGCGTTTCGAGCGCCCAGCCGGAAGAGACCATCGCCCTCATCCCTTATGCCGCGGCCAAGCTGCGCATCACCGCGTTTCCGCTGTGCAAGGCCTGACGCAGGCGGAATCGTCGCGCCCGGGCGGCACGCAGCTCACGCCACGGGCTGCTCGACTTTGCCGCCGGCCACCATCTTTGCCGCCACCCGTCCCGCTCCGCGCAAAATCGCCTTCACCGGCCAGCGCCCTTCCGCATCGGGAAAGAAGATTTCGCCCGCGCGGCGCGCCTCCGGCCGGTAGTACCAACGCTTCAGCAGCGCCAGGTGGCCTTGGCGAACGGTTGCTGAATGCGCGCCGCGAACCTCAGCCAACGCGGCCAGGGCCGCTTCCATCCGCGCCTCCAAAAGCCCACGCACCGGCCGCGCCTGGGTGAGCTGTTCCCTGTTCTGCATTCCGTGGTCCTCACGCCCAAGTCCCTCAGTCCCTAGTCCCTTAGTCCCTTCGTCTTCAACCACCGCCTCAATCGCCAGCGGCTGCGCGAACAGCGACGTCGAGCCCGACTGTTCGTTGGGAATGCGCATACCCAGCGTGGAAAACATCGCCGGCCCGCGCAGCCTCTGGTTCTCAAAAAGAAACACGGCAACCTCGTCGGGATTGGCCGAGGCCTGCAGAATCACCGCGCGAAGTTCGCTCAGCGGCCGCACCAGCTCGGCAGCCAGCGCGCGCACGCCTTCAACCTTCTGCACCTGCGCATGGAGCGCCGCGGCCGACTCGAATTCGAGATTCGCCGAAGCCTGGTCGCGCTCGCCGCGCAGCACCACCAGCCGGCTCTCGCCGCGTGTTGCGAGAAATCGCTCCACTGCGGCCGATTCTTCGGAGTAGCGCTCATCCGTGCAGCCCTTGAAGCAAGGCGCGAGGCACATCTTCATCTCGGAGTAGACACACCCTGGAAAACTGGGATCGGGATTCAGATCGTCGGTGCAGCGGCGCAGCAGAAACAGCTTGAGCATCTCTTCGGCGTAGCGCTCCGCCGCCGCGCGCGAAGGGAACGGCCCGTAGGCCCATTCGGCCTCGCGCTGGCTGGGCCGGTGCGTGACGGTGATGCGGGGATACGGATTGCCGCCAAGGAAGCGCACAAACGCCGGGTGCCGCAGGTGCATCCGGTCGAGGCACTTCGTGCCGTATACCTCTTGGAGGAGCTCGAACTGGAGGAGAAGCGACTCGAAATCCGAGCCGGTAAGCCGCCACGCAACCCGCCGCACTCGGCCCGCAAGCTGCAAACGCCGCGGATGCTTGGCCGAAGGCTGAAGCAGGCGCTCGAGCCGGCCGCGCAGGTTGGGCGTGCGGCCGATGTAAGGCTCGGCGTGCGCGTCGACGCCATAGAGCGCAAATACAGCAGCGCTGCGCGGCAACCGAGTTAGCGCTTCAGCGGCGTTCGCCGGATCGAAAGCAATCTGCTCCATCTTTGCCTTAGCCGTCTGACGAATACTTCCAAAAGTCTTCACTCAAACTGAAACCTATCGCGACGGGTTCAAGCTCCATGATTCGCGAAGCACAGTGGGAGGTGCTCCCCACACACTTACCGGCCCAATGTTACAGCTTTCGTAGCTTTATGCCAGAGTCGAAATCACCGAACTCTATTCGTACTTCGGTGATCCCTCAAGATTCTACTGGTAGGGCTGCATTCGCGATTCTGGTTCCCGGATCATCCTGCGTGAACTGCCAAAAAGGCGCGAGAAGCAGGCTAGGCTGCCAATTTGAGTTCAAAGACCATTTCCCCATGACCTCGTGCGTTTCTCCAACGCGGGTATGCAGAACTTCTCTAAAGGTGTGATCGGCATCCAGTCGGAGCGATGCTTCGCCCCATCCCAACGCAACATTGTATTGACCGACCATCTGAGCGTTGCTGGGGCTTCTGAGTGGCGTCAGAAACCAAATGAAGAAGCCGCCGAATATGATAGAAGCGAATATCCATTTGGCTGCCGCTGACATAAACCAGACTCCACTGCCTCGCTGACTCGTTGGCTCGCTAGCACCGCGAACTCCGCTTCTTATCTAACTCCCGGCAATCGTCATCCCATCGATGCGTATCGTCGGCGAGGCCACAGAACCTCGAAAGACCAGATCATTCCCAATCGCAGTCACACTGCCAAGCATCTCGGCAAGTTTCCCGGCGATGGTCACTTCCTCCACGGCATGCGTCAACTGGCCGTTCTCGATCCACAGGCCGGTAGCGCCGCGCGAGTAATCGCCGGTGACCAGATTGGTGCCGAAGCCCATCAGGCTGGTGACGTAGAGTCCGGCGGGAACGCCGGCGATAATTTCTTCGGGCTTGTGCGCGCCCGGCTCGAGATACAGATTGCCGCACCCGATCCCCGGCGTTCCTGCCAGGCCGCGCGAAGCATTGTGCGTCGACTTCATGCCCAGTTTGCGCGCCGAATAAGTATTGATCAGATAATTGCGCAGCACGCCGTTCTCGACCATCACCGTGCGCTGCGAGGGCAGGCCTTCGCCGTCGAACGGAGACGTGCCGAATCCTCCCACGCCGATCGGCAGCAGCATGGTGTTGTCATCGACGATCGTCAGTGCGGAAGCGCCGATTTGCTCGCCCAGTTTGCCGGCGAGGAACGACGCATGCCGCCAGATGGCGTCTCCGGAGGCCGCTTCGAAGATGGACCCGATCAGCGTCCGCGCCACTTCCGGCGCAAACACAATCGGCACCCGCTGCGTCGCCACGCGCCGCGCACCTAAGCGCCGAACCGTCCGCCGCGCTGCTTCCTTGCCGACCAGCTCCGGGCTCTCCACATCGGAGATGCGCCGCGCGCTCGACCACCATCCATCGCGCTGCATCTGGCCGTTGGCGTCCATGGCCAGCGGCGCCGCCGAAATCCCCGCGTAGCTGGTGCGGTAGCCACCCACAAAGCCGCGCGAGTTGGCCAGCACCTTGCGCCCGGTTGAAGCGTCGAAGCTGCCGCCATCGGAGTTGGTGATGCGCGGATCGGCCGCCAGCGCAGCCGCTTCGGTGCGCCGCGCCCACTCGATCCGTTCCGGCCCCTCGAGCGAATAAACATCCTCGTAATAAAGGTGCAAGTCGTCGGGCAAAGCGCCGAACTCCTCGGTCTCCGGCAGTCCGGCAAACGCGTCTTCTTCGGTCACTTTGGCCAGAGCCATCGCGCCGTCGACAAGTTGGCGAATTCCATCCGCCGTCAGATCGCTCGTGGAGGTAGAAGCCGACCGCTTGCCCAGAAACACGCGCAGCCCAAGCCCGCGCGAGCCCGACTCCTTCAGCGTCTCCACCTCGCCCATACGCACGGTGACGGAAAACTCGTCGCCCTCGCGGACCACGGCTTCGGCGTCGCTGGCGCCGGCTTTCATGGCGAGGGCGACAACGTCGGAGGCCAGGGATTCGAGATCGAAGGTGTTGATATCGGCTTGGGCGGCGGTTTGAGGCATAGATTCAAGGTAACAAAAGGCGAGCGTCTCCGCCTCTTTTGGTGGCCCGATGAGGGCCACGGCTGATTCCTTTGCGGATCTGGTGTTGCAGCAGTTATCTTTGTCTGATAACCTTGTCAGGTCATGCAGAGGCGCGATCCTGCTTTCGATGCTCTGCTCGATCTGGACGGCTTGACCTTCGTTGTGGACCCCGCGGGCGGATATTGGGTCCGCTTTGTAGTCACGCAAGTTCCGCTGACAGCGGAGAAGCCTCACGGGTTGGATTATTCCCTTACGCTGCATGGGCGGGATGGCGAGCGGCTGGTGGGATTCGATAACGCTCATCGTCTGGAGAAACAGAAACGCGACAGCCCGCAGGATCATCGGCATCGTATCCGGACGGTGAAGCCTTATGAATATCGCGACGCTGCCACCTTGCTCGCCGATTTCTGGACAGAAGTGGACTCGGTGCTGAAGGAGAGAGGAGTGATTTGATGACCACGCTGAGAGTAGGAATCGCAAGCTACGACGAGATGAAAGCGCTCACGCTCGCCATTGCCCGCGGACAGCGCAAACTCGCGCCGCGTGAGCCGCGAATCTGGTTTCCCTCAACCGAGTCATTTGCCAAGGTGCTCTCGGCCGGCAACCGCGAGCTGCTGCGAATGATTGCGGAAGAATCGCCCGGCTCGCTCGAAGAGCTTGCCCGACTGACCGGCCGGAAGAAGTCGAACCTTTCGCGAACCCTGAAGACCATGGCGAATTATGGCCTGGTGCGGCTGGAACGAGGCGAGCGCGGACGCATCGCCGCGAAGGTGGTTTACGACCGCATCGAGTTGGAGTTACCGCTGGCGCGGAGGGACGATGCAGCGTGAGGTTACTGATCCTCCGTCACAGGTTGTTCGCTGTCGGGCTCACATTTCGGCAACAGTTCCGCAGAATTCGCGAATTCCGGGGCAAGGGCTTCGTATTCGCATCTGACCTCGGGATCGGCCAGTAGTTGAGCCTTGATTTCTTCAAAGGGAAATGGTCATGCGATCTCCTTCACCTACTGCTTGCGCTTGCCGAAGTCCTCATCTGCACGGATCAGAAAGACGATGGCTGATGCCGTGAGATGAAGCTGATACGCAGCCAAATGCTCTGGCACCTCGTTTGGCCTCTGCCCGCTGCCATGGCCGCCTTCTCGATTTCGAATGGTGGGAACGCCTCCTTCAAGAGTTGCGCGAAGGCCACCGAAGTGTGTTTGGAGATAGTTGGGAATCAGCCCGTTACTGAAGACTACTTCGAGCAGCTTTGACGCGGTGTCGCCCATCTTGTACGGCCAGTTCCTGCGGTCGCAAATGGTCTTGAGCGTGCTTTCCAAGGACTTCCCGCAGTTTGTCAGACAATCATCGTAATGCTCAACACCATTGCGATAATGTTTATGAGCCAACTGAAACTCTTCGAGAGATCCTTCAAAGCCTTCCGAGTACATCAGTTTCAACGCCGGTTCAGTCGCTTCGGAATGAAGGAACTCCGAATCAAGGCGAATGATGCACCCCTGATCTAACCTGTAACCAATCGCATTTTCCTGAAACCGTTTGTTAATCGTATCTATAGCTGCCTGCACATTTAATTGAGGACGAACCCAAGCCATAAAATTATAATTATTTTGTGCAATAGGAATCATCCGGAAGCTCACTTCAATGATATCCAGGGCTAAATCTGTATCGGCTCTAACAAACCAATCAGAGAGTACGTTACATGGACCATCTCCCTGTAATCCAATCAGTCCATGCTCATCACAAAGGAGTTTATTTATTCTCTCGTACACAGAGAAGATTTCATCTAATGGAGGGTTGCTAATTGACAAACCATAAGTTAACGGTCCTCTTGAATCGGAGTCTATAAATCCAATCGAATTCGCCCATATATGTATCACCTGGTTTTTGAATGTTTGTGGAAGGTCGTATCTATATGCAGTGGGTGCGTTTTCTACAGCCTTCTTCCGTTTTGAATAGAGTTCCATCTTCTTACCTGCCGGTGCCGCCGACGGTCATTTTGTCTAGTTTGATCGTGGGCATGCCCACGCCGACGGGCACGCTCTGCCCGTCTTTGCCGCAGGTGCCGACGCCTTCGTCTAGCTTGAGGTCGTGGCCGACCATGGAGACGTATTTGAGCGCTTCGGGGCCGTTGCCGATCAGCGTGGCGTCGCGCACCGGCGCTGTGACCTTGCCGTCCTCGATCAGGTACGCCTCGCTCGCCGAAAAGACGAATTTGCCGTTGGTGATATCGACCTGGCCGCCGCCGAAGTTCACTGCGTAGAGGCCGCGCTTGACGCTGCGCAAAATGTCTTCGGGCGAGTCGTCGCCGGCCAGCATGTAGGTGTTGGTCATGCGCGGCATGGGGATCGATTGGTAGCTCTCGCGGCGGCCGGAGCCGGTATTGGCCGTGCCGGTCAGGCGCGCGGAAAGCTTGTCGGTCAAATAGCCCTTCAGCACCCCGCCCTCGATCAGCGTGTTCTCCTGCGTGGGGGAGCCTTCGTCGTCGACGTTGAGCGAGCCGCGACGGCCGGCCATGGTGCCGTTATCGACCACCGTCACCTTGGGGCTGGCGACCGGCTGCCCGATCAGCCCGGCAAATGCCGACGTTTTTTTGCGGTTGAAGTCGGCCTCGAGGCCATGGCCGACGGCTTCATGTAGCAGAATTCCCGGCCAGCCCGGCCCCAGCACCACCTGCATCTCGCCCGCCGGCGCCGGCACCGCGCCAAGCTGCAAAACCGCTCCCCGCGCGGCCTCGCGCGCCAGGCTCTCTGGGCTTTTTGAACCAATGAATTGGTCCAATCCGGCGCGGCCGCCGCCACCGGCCGCGCCTTTGGTCGAGAGCGCGCCCTCCTTGGCGATAACAAACACGTTCAGCCGGCAAAGGGGTTGCGTATCGCTGGCAAACGCGCCGTCGGAGCCGGCGACGAGGATGCGCTTCAGCTCTTCAGAGTAGCCGGCGCGAACCTGCACGATGCGCGGATCGAAGGCGCGCGCGGCGCGGTCGGCGCGCAAAATCAGCTCCAGCCGCGCCGCCAGATCCAGATCGAATCCGCCCAGCGGAACAGGATAAAGATCGGCGCCGCGCGTCTCCGTAAATCCCTGCACCGGCTGCTTCGCCGGTCCCGAGGCGATGAGCGCAGCAGTGCGCGCGGCATGGAGCAACCGCTCCGGGCTCAGGTTGTCGGTATAGGCGTAGCCGGTGCGCTCGCCCGAGAGCACGCGCACGCCGCAGCCGGCGCTGGTTCCCTGGCTGGCGGACTTGACGATCTGCTCGTCCACGCCCAGCGAAGTCGCCGTAACCGATTCAAAATAAAGGTCGGCGTAGTCGCCCCCTGCGGAGAGCGCCTCGCCCAGGCAGCGTTCCAGGAGGCGCTCGGTAATGCCAAATTTCTCAAAGAAAAAACGCTGGTGGCCGGTAGGGGTGAGCGGGTTTGGTTGAGTCATCCTATCCAGTTTACGCGGATTCGGTTCCACCATGCGCTGGGCGCCCGCGCTCGTTCCACTTTTGGTTCGCGCCGTGCGGTTATGCCACTAAAGTTCAGTTTCGCCGCAATTCGGCGCGTGATACGATTCCGCCTATGAAGAAGTTTATGGTTGCCGCCCTGCTTACGATGGTGTTTGCAAGCCCGGCCTTTGGAGCCACGAGACATCACCACCACCACTACAAACACATCCACCATCACCGTCACGTTTAGAACCTTCCGGCTCCAGGGTCGCGCGTGAAACCGGAGCCGGAACATCCCTGCAATCTTGCCCTTCTGCCCCGACCGGCTCCAGACCCGCGTTTGACCGCGTATTCTGGTTTGTACATGACAGACTTGGACGACCTCCGCTATCCCATCGGGCGATTCAACGCGCCGGCATCGAGCAGCGCCGGCGTCCGCGCCGCGCAAATTCAAACGCTGCGCGTGCTTCCCGAGCGGTTGCAAGCCGCGGTCAGCGGCCTCGACGAGGCCCAGATCGACACACCCTATCGCGATGGCGGCTGGACGGTGCGGCAGCTCGTGCACCATATCGCCGACAGCCACGCCAACTCCTACGTGCGTTTCAAGCTCGCGCTCACCGAGGATTGGCCCACCATCAAACCCTACGACGAAGCCGCGTGGGCCAAACTTCCGGACAGCCAGACCCTGCCCGTCGATGTTTCGCTGACCTTCATCGCGGCGCTTCATGCGCGCTGGGTTTCGCTGCTTGGGTCGATGTCGGAAGGCGATTTCCAGAAGGGCTTCAACCATCCGGAATTGGGCCGCCAGAACCTCGCCAAGACGCTGGCGCTCTACGACTGGCATTCGCGCCACCACACCGCGCACATCGCGAATCTGCGAGCCCGGCAAGGCTGGTAGGCCCGAGAATGGCCGGCGCTGTTGCGGCATCCGCCGATCGGCTCGCCCAATGCATCGAAAATTATCTTGCCGAGCACCCGCGCGCCGCGCTGCTCGAGGGCGGCCGCGTCTTGTTCGACATGCGCTCCGCGCGCTACTCGGTAACCGAGTCGCACGGCCGCTGCCTGCTGCAACTCTGGAGCGACGAGCGCAACCTGGTGCGCACCGTGATTGAGATCGAGCAGCGCGCCCACTC
>JBAUBR010000264.1:0-11465 GCA_049676965.1 Occallatibacter sp. | reverse complement strand
GGCAAGAGCCGGGAGTGCGCGCCACGCCGCAGCGCGTCCCGGAAGCGCCAAGCTCACATTCTCGGAAAACGGGGCCGTGGAAACCGAGACCTTGGAGCTCTCCGGACCTTCGCAAACCTCGCGTTCGGCCGGGGCCGCGGAGCAGGCACAGGCGGCCGCGCTTCCCGCTCTCAATCTCGAAGAGTCGCTGGCGGAGTTTCGCGAGCTGGTTTCAAGCGCCGGCGGCGAAGTGGCCGCGGAGCTGGTGCAGCGGCGTCCGCGGCCCGATCCGGCGACCCTCGTCGGCCAGGGAAAAGTGGAGGAGATTGCCGCCGTCGCTGCCTCTACCGGCGCCGACCTCATTCTCTTCGACTGTAATCTCTCTCCCACCCAGCTACGCAACCTGGAATCGGCCTTGCCGTGCCGGGTGCTCGACCGCACGCAACTGATTCTGGACATCTTTGCCCGCCACGCCCGCACGCGCGAAGGCCAACTGCAGGTGGAGCTGGCGCAGCTTGAATACATGCTGCCGCGGCTGACCGGGCGCGGCAAGGCCATGTCGCAACTGGGCGGCGGCATTGGCACGCGCGGCCCCGGCGAAACGCAGTTGGAGACGGACCGCCGTCGAATTCAGCGTCGTATCGATCACCTGAAGCAGGAGCTGGAATCGGTCCGCCGCGTGCGCAAACAGCAGCGGCAGCGGCGCGAGGCCGTGCCGGTGCCGACCGTGGCGCTGGTCGGTTACACCAATGCCGGCAAGAGCACGCTCTTCAACTGCATCACCGGCGCGCAGGTGCTTTCTTCGGCGAAGATGTTCGCCACGCTCGATCCCAAGCTGCGCGCCATTGAGCTGCCCAGCCGGCGCAAGGTTCTGCTGTCCGATACGGTCGGATTCATCCGCAACCTGCCGCACACGCTCGTCACCAGCTTCCGCGCCACCCTCGAAGAAGTGGAGCAGGCCGAGGTGCTGTTGCACGTACGCGACGCCGCATCGGCCTACGGCTCCGAGCAGCTCGCCGAGGTGGAAAAAGTGCTGGGCGAATTGGAAGTGCTGGACAAGCCGCGTATTGAAGTCCTTAACAAAATCGACCTGGTGGCGGAGCACGAGCGCGAGGGAATCTCTTCGCGGGGCGAGGTTACCGTTTCGGCGCTTACAGGGGAGGGAATCGGCAAACTCCTCGCGGCGATCGACCAATCCTTGCGCTCCGATCCGGTGATTATGGCGGAGCTTAAGGTGCCGCAGCACGAAGGCGCGGTGCTGGCGGCGATCGAAGCGGGAACAGTGATCCACAGCAGGGAATATGAAGGCAACCTGGTGCGGCTGTCGGTGAGCGGACCGGCGTCATTGCTGGGCCGGCTGCGTAAATACCGGCTGCAAGAGCGATGAGTCCCCGAAAAGCAACGAATCCAAATATGCCGGAAATTAAGAAGCGGGCAATCGGCTTCGGGTGTGGAAGGGCATCCCGGAACCGACCGCCCGCTGGACCCTGAACCGGGTCTAGGTGGTATCTTTAGTCTAGGCTTGTCGCGCGGGAAAGCAAGTCTTTTTTGAAGTATTTTCCCGAACCGTGACCGCGATCACAGGCCTCCACCCGAACGGACCCGTCCGCGTTGACCATTGTGTTGCGCCCCTGATACAAAAAAGTGTCCTGATTGAATCACAGAGGAACGAGAGCCTGACCCAACCTGCATGCAAGAGACCTTCGACCAAATCGGGAATCTTCTGCTCAGCGCAGTGCCGACGATTCTGCTGTTTATTGTGCTGGTGATTGCATACCGGTTCCTGTTGCAGCGCCCGCTGGCGGCAACGCTGAAAGAACGCCGCGCGCGCACCGTGGGCGCAGTGGAAGACGCACAGCGGGCCATCGCCGAAGCCGAGGCCAAGGCCGCCGAATATGCCGAGCGGCTGCGCCAGGCACGCGCCGAGGCCTACCGGGCAGGGGAACAGCGCCTGAAGCAGCGGAATGCTGAGCGCGAGGCGGCGCTGGAAGCAGCTCGGGCGGCTGCCGCAACCAAAGTGAACCAGGCCAAGGCGGAGTTGGAAGCCGAAGTCGCGCATGCACGCGAATCGATCCAGGCCTCTGTCGCGGACCTGGCCGCGCAGGTAGTCCGCGCGGTGTTGCCGATGGCTGCCGGGGGTACGCGGTGAGGCACTGGAGATTGCAATCGCGCCGCTTCCCGAAGGGCTTATGGTTTGCCGTTGCGGTTTTGCTGGCAATTCTGATAACCACCCGGCCCATTCGAGCCGCTGCCGCTCAACAGCCCGCTCCGGCGGCCAGCGCGCAGCCGGCCGCGGACAGCGATGAGGTGACCGAGAGACAGATTGAACACGATGAAGAGAAAGGCGACAACTTCTACCGCCATTCCGCGATGATCAAAGCGGCGGCCCGTGTGCTCCACTTATCGGTCGAAACCACGGCGCGTTCTTTCGAAGCGATCAACATCGCCATTGTGGTTCTGGCCATCGGCATTCCGTTGTTCCGCTTCCTTCCCAAATACCTGCGCGACCGCGGCGAAAAGATCGGCAGCGAAATTGAAGCGGCGCGCAAGCAGACCGAAGATGCGAATTCGCGCCTGAGCTCGGTTGAGGCCAGGCTCGCGCATCTCGATGAGGAGATTGCCAGGTTTCGCGCCGAAATTGAAGCGGAGATGCGGCAGGACGAGGTGCGGATCAAGGCCGCACTCGAAGAAGAAAGAGCACGCATCGTGGCCTCTGTCGAGCAGGAGATTGGCGCGGCGGCGGCTCACGCCCGGCGCGGATTGCGCAACTTTGCGGCGGAGCTGGCGATCGAAAATGCCGCAAGGCAGATGACGATTACGCCGGAAACCGATCGCGCCCTGATCGCCGAATTCGTGAGCGACGCCGGCAAGGGAGGGAAGAATTAAATGGCCGCCTTCGTCTCCCACTACGCGCAGGCGTTTCTCGACGTGGTTACAGCGAGAAAGCTGGACACGGCCGCGATCGACCGGCAGTGGCGCGATTTTCTGGCCACCTGGGATGGAAGCGCGGAGTTGCGCGAGTTCTTCGAGAATCCGGCAATTCCAGCGAAGGAGAAAGTCGAATTCCTTGACAAGATGAATGCGCGGCTGGGCATGCAGAAGGAATTACGCAACCTGGTGGCGGTGCTGATCGATCATGACCGCATTGGCCACGTGCACGAGGTGGCACGAAGCTACCGGCGCGCATTGCAGCAGCGGCTTGGCATCCGGCAGGTACAGATTGTGACCGCACGCGAGCTCGGCAAACAGGAGCAGACTGTACTCGAGGCCGAGGTCGCCAAGCTGGCCAATTCGCGCATCGAAGCTTGTTTCGAGCTGGACGAATCCATCCTCGGCGGCACGGTGGTCCGCATCGGTTCTACGGTTTATGACGGCTCCGTCCGCGGACGGCTGGAGAGATTGAAGGAACAGTTGGTCAGTGGTCAGTGATCAGTAGTCAGTAAAGTCGAGACGCGTAAGCAGACGGCTGAGCACTGATCACTGACCACTAAAGGAAAGAGCAAATATGCCTCAAATCAAGGCAGACGAAATAACGCAACTACTTCGCGAGCAGATCGCGAACTACGACTCCAAGGTGCAGGTCGACGAGGTGGGAACCATCACCTCGCTCGGCGACGGCATTGCGCACATCCACGGGCTCGACAAGGTGATGGCCGGCGAGCTCTTGAGCTTCCCGCACGACGTGGCCGGCCTGGCGCTGAGCCTCGAAGAAGACCAGGTGGGCGCTGTCCTCATGGGCGACTTCACCGAGATTCGCGAAGGCGACGAGGTGAAGCGCACCGGCAAGATTCTCAGCGTGCCGGTGGGCGAAGGCATGATCGGCCGCGTGCTCAATTCGCTGGGCGTGCCCATCGACGACAAGGGACCTATCGCTTCCACAGCATCGCTGCCGGTGGAGCGGCTGGCTCCCGGAATCATCGACCGCCAGCCGGTGCGCGAGCCCATGGCCACGGGCCTCAAGGCCATTGACGCCATGATTCCCATCGGCCGCGGCCAGCGCGAGCTGATCATCGGCGACCGCCAGACGGGCAAGACAGCGGTGCTGCTCGACACCATCATCAACAACGAGAAGAACGACCTCATCTGCATTTACTGCGCCATCGGGCAGAAGCGCTCGTCGATCGCGCAGGTGGTGCAAACGCTCACCGAAGCCGGCGCCATGGGGCACACCATTGTTGTTGCGGCATCGGCGTCGGAGCCGGCGCCCATGCTCTACCTCGCGCCCTACGCGGCCTGCGCCATGGGCGAGTACTTCCGCGACTCCGGACGCCACGCGCTGGTGATGTACGACGATCTCTCCAAGCACGCCGTGGCCTACCGCGAGATTTCGCTGCTGCTGCGCCGCCCGCCGGGCCGCGAAGCTTATCCCGGCGATGTCTTTTATCTGCACTCGCGCCTCCTCGAGCGCGCCTCCAAGCTGAGCGACAAGCGCGGCGGCGGCTCGCTCACCGCGCTGCCGGTGATCGAAACGCAGGCCGGCGACATCTCCGCCTACATTCCCACCAACGTCATCTCCATCACCGACGGGCAGATCTTTTTGGAGACCGATCTGTTCAACTCCGGCCAGCGCCCGGCAGTCAACGTAGGCGCTTCGGTTTCGCGCGTCGGGTTCTCGGCAGCCATCAAAGCCACCAAGCAGGTGGGCGCCACGCTCAAGCTCGACCTCGCGCAGTATCGCGAGCTGGCCGCATTTTCGCAGTTCGGTTCCGATCTCGATCCGCTCACGCTCAAGCAACTCAATCGCGGCAAGCGCCTGAGCGAACTGCTCAAGCAGCCGCAGTTCCATCCGCTCACCTGGCCGCAACAGGTCACGATCCTGTTTGCCGGCACGCAGGGCCTCCTGGACGATATCGAGGTCGAGAATATTCAGGATTTCGAGGCCGGACTGCACAAGTACTTCGCGACAGCGCAGGGCCCGCTGATGGCGGAGCTAGAAAAGAAGAGGCAGCTCGACGACGACATTCGCAACAAGCTGAAGGCGGCGATCGAGGAATACAAGGTCAACTTCAAGGCGGAGCTGGAAGCGGCCAAGGGCGACAAGGCGCCGAGCGCGAAGCCGCCGGCGAAAACGGACGGCGGCAAAGGCGGCGCAGCGGCGAGTGGAAAAGAGACTGGCAAGGGCGCAGCCGCCTCAGGCGTGAACGCAAAGGAATCCGCGCAACCGGCTGGAGTGAAAGGGTGAAAAGCAGCTTCTAGCCTCTAGCTTCTAGCCGTTAGCCTGAAGAACAGTTGCGATTACGAAAAAATGAGCCAGCATAATCGTCAGGGTGTGATGACCCGGGAAGGGAAAGCTAGGAGCTAGGAGCTAGAAGCTAGCAGCTAAGAAATGGCCAACGTCCTCGATCTCCGCCGGCGCATTCGCAGCGTGAAAAGCACGCGCCAGATCACCAAGGCCATGAAGATGGTGGCCGCAGCCAAGCTGCGCCGCGCGCAGGAGCGGGCGATTGCCGCGCGGCCCTACGCCAGGATGATTGCGAGCGTGCTCGAGTCGCTCTCGCGGCGCGTCGAGATTTACGATCCGGCGACGGGCCGTCTCCGTCATCCGCTTTTCGCTGTGCGCGAAGAGAAGCGCGTGCTGCTCGTGGTGGTGAGCGGCGACAAGGGATTCGCCGGAGCCTTCAATGCCAACATTCTCAAAACCGCGCTCAAGTTCGTTGCCGGAAACAGCGAACGCGAGATCGATATCGAAGCCGTCGGCAAGAAGGGCCGCGACCAGATGCGCCGGCGCTATCCCGTTGCCGTTTACACCGAGCAGACCGGCGAAGACGGCGGCAAGCGCAGGTTGCGCGAGCAGCGCAAAGGGCCTGTCGAAGTAACGGGCGATCATCCCGGCATGCTGGTGAAGCTCGAGGCGCACGAGGTCTTCGAACTGGCCGAGAGCATCATCGAGCGCTATGTTCACGAAGAGATCGACGCCGCCTACATCGTCTACAACGAATTCAAATCGGTGATCGCGCAGCGCGTGGTTGTGGAGCGTCTGTTGCCCATCATGACCATCGGCGGCCAGCAGATTGCCGGCGCGGAAGAACCGACAGCAGAGGAGCGCAAGCGCGCGGGGGAAGCCGCGCGGAGCGCGGGGATTCCGCTCGAAGAGGCGGATACGAAGGAAGCCGACGAAGAAGCCAAGAAGTTCGGCACCGCGAATGTCGACTACATCTACGAGCAACCGCCCGAGGAGCTCTTCGACGGACTGCTCCGGCAGTACATATTCGCCGTGCTCTACCACGCCATGACCGAATCGGTGGCCGCCGAGCAGGCAGCGCGCATGACGGCCATGGACTCGGCGACAAACAATGCTTCAGACATGATCGACTCGCTAACGCTGAACATGAACCGCGTACGCCAGGCGGCCATCACCAAGGAGATCATTGAAATTGTGAGCGGGGCGGCAGCGCTGTAAGAAAGCAGCCACTAGCTTCTAGCCTCTAGCTTCTAGCCCTCGGTGATGAATCGCTTGCCGAAAGGGAAGGCAGAGGCTGGATCGAGCAGGGAACAGCTAGGAGCTAGAAGCTAGAAGCTAGGAGCTTTGAAAAACAATGGCAGAAAACACAGGCAAGGTAATCCAGGTTTCCGGTCCGGCGGTCGACGTGCAGTTTGAAGAAGCGACCATGCCGCCCATCTACCAGGCGCTGCGCGTGGTGAGCGAAGGTTTCACCGTGCCCATCCCCATCAACGTCGTCCTCGAGGTGCAGCAGCACCTGGGCGAGGGCCGCGTGCGCACCGTGGCCATGGAAGCTACCGAGGGGATGGTCCGCGGTATGAAGGTCATCGACCTCGGCGGTCCTATCACGGTGCCCGTGGGCAAGGAGACGCTGGGCCGCGTGATCAACGTGATCGGCGAGCCGGTCGACGAGCTCGGCCCCATCGGCGCAAAGCTGCGCATGCCCATCCATCGGCCCGCGCCGCTCTTCGACGAGCAAACCACGCACGAGGAGATGTTCGAGACCGGCATCAAGGTGGTCGACCTCATCCAGCCGTTTTTGAAGGGCGGCAAGATCGGCCTCTTCGGCGGCGCCGGCGTGGGCAAGACCGTCATCATCCAGGAGCTCATCAACAACGTGGCCACCAAGCACGGCGGCTACTCGGTGTTTGCCGGCGTGGGCGAGCGCACCCGCGAGGGCAACGACCTGTGGCTGGAGATGACCGAGTCGGGCGTGATCAAGCCCGGCGACTGGGCCGCCTCCAAGTGCGCGCTGGTCTACGGGCAGATGACCGAGCCGCCCGGCGCGCGCCTGCGCGTGGCGCTCACCGGCCTCACCGTCGCCGAATATTTCCGCGACGTCGAAGGCTCCGACACGCTGCTCTTCATCGACAACATCTTCCGCTTCACGCAGGCCGGCTCCGAGGTATCGACGCTTCTCGGCCGCATGCCCTCGGCCGTCGGTTACCAGCCCAACCTGGCCACCGAGATGGGCGAACTGCAGGAGCGCATCACGTCGACCAGCAAAGGCTCGGTGACCAGCGTGCAGGCTGTCTACGTGCCCGCCGACGACCTCACCGACCCCGCGCCTGCGACTACATTCGCGCACCTCGACGCGACCACGGTGCTAAGCCGCCCGCTGTCGGAGCTCGGCATCTATCCCGCCGTCGATCCGCTGGCCTCCACTTCGCGCATTCTGTCAGCGCGCATCGTGGGCCAGGAGCACTACGACGTGGCGCAGGGCGTCAAAAAGATTCTGCAGCGCTACAAGGACCTGCAGGACATCATCGCCATTCTCGGCATCGACGAGCTTTCCGACGAGGACAAGGTGACCGTGGGGCGCGCGCGCAAGGTGCAGAAGTTTCTTTCGCAGCCTTTCCACGTGGCCGAGCAGTTCACCGGCATTCCGGGCAGCTACGTCAAAATCGCCGACACGGTGCGCAGCTTCAAGGAGCTCATCGAAGGCAAGTATGATGACGTGCCCGAGCAGGCGTTTTATATGAAGGGCGCGATCGACGAAGTGCTGCAGTCCGCCGAAAAATTGAAGGCGGCGGCGTAAAACAGCCCCTAGCCTCTAGCTTCTAGCTTTTAGCTAACGGCTAGAAGCTAGCAGCTAGGAGCTTGTGCAAATATGGCCGACACTATCAACCAGCTTCGCGTGCGGCTCGTTACACCCGAGCGCATCCTGTTCGAGTCTCGGGCGGAGGCGGTCGATCTGCCGTCGAAGTCCGGCTACATGGAAGTGCTCTACGGCCATGCGCCGCTGATGGCCGAGCTAGGCGCGGGCGACGTTACTCTTCATGGCGCCCCTGAAGGCGACAAGCGCTACAACGTAAGCTGGGGATTTGTGGAAGTGCTGCCCGACCGCGTAACCATTCTGGCCAACGACGCGCTCAAGCCCGAGGAGATCGACGTCAAGCGCGCGCAGGAGCAGCTCGACCGCGGCCACAAGATGTGGCAAGAGGCAGGGCAGAGCGAAGAAGCCTATGCCAAGGCCCAGCACGTCATCGAAGAAGCGGAAGCCAAGCTGGCCAGCGCCGGGCAAAGACACTGAGCAGACGCAGCTCCTGAAAAACACAGGCGCCCCAATGCGCCCGCGGCGTGCGGGCAGCGGAAGGGCGCCCTGTTGCGTTGTGGATTGGACGCGTTGTGGATTGGACCTCGCTCGCCGGCGGTGCATTGACGGCATTCAGCGAGACGAGGATCAACGATTTGTCGTCTTGCCGTACCCCGCGAGTTGATTGGCCTTGTTTCCCGTAGTGCCGGTCGCGGCGTTGTCCTGGGTCGCATTGCGGGTGTCGGTCTTGGTGGCCGCCGTGTTGGTCTTGGTATTGGGCGAGAGAGACTGGCCTTCCGTCTGGCTCGCGCCTGCGGTTCCGCTTTTTGAAGTTGTGGGTTCCATGGTAGGGGGTCCTCCTGGGCCCGAAGAACGAATCTTCGGATTGTCCCATGGGGCTGGGGCGCGCCGACAAGACTGTTGGGTCGCACTCACGATAAGAACCGATCCGGGAAAAGGTGCAGAAAGACTCCCGAAATGGGCATCAAGAGACAGTCCAGGTAAGAGGTTGACCTTGACCCGTGAGCCTACCACGCAGTTCTAGGATAATGCCTCTTGAAATCCTCGTCGGCCGAGATCAACCACGCGAAGCCGTTGGCCTTGGCCTGGGCAACGATCATGCGATCGAATGGATCGCGAGTCCAACCCTCGCCAAGCGCGGCCTGAGCTACCCTCGCGAACGGGAGATCGCACATGCGCAGACCCGTTTCATGTGCAACTTTGTCAAAGAGATCGCGAGCCGAGAGCTTCGATCGCTTGATCTCGAAGAGAAACTCGAGTTCGAGGAACGCCATCGGCGACAGGAGAAGTTCCGCCCGCTTGATAAGACCGAGAGCCTCAGTGCTCATCCAGTTCTTTCTTCCGGCGGCCAGCAGCATCACAATATGCGAGTCAAGGTAGGCGATCATCAGACGCAGGTGGTCCAATCTCCGACCAGTCCTTCTCCCACTCCTTCTCCATTGCCGCCATCCATTCGGACCTGAAGGCTGGATCGTTCGGGTTGAAGTTCTCGTCGACGAAGACATCCATCGGCGTGATCCTGCTGAGCTTGTCGCCGGCGCCGCCTTCCGGGACGATCCGAAAGCGCCGTCCTTTGTGGGTGAATCGGACGTCTTTGCCTTCAGCAGCCTGATTCACAAGTGCAAAGATCCTCTTCCGGAATTCGGTGATGGGGACTTCCATAAACTAATTGTACCACTATGTACGCCCGTGAGCGTATTGGATGTACATACAAATCAAAACTGCCGAGGGACTTGGATTCTAGAGAGCGGCCGCCATCACCGCTGGTTACGTGATGTCTTCGGTGTCGTAGACCGGCGCAATACGCCTTTTTGGGGTGCCGTGGACCGAGTTGAGGAGGTCGTCGACGACGTCCTCGATCTGGCTCTCCGATTCGATCACCGCGCTCATGCTCTTCAGGTCGTCCGGTTCGGCAGTACGCTGCACCAGGGCCACCGCGTGGCACTGCGCCACATGATCCAGGCCCATGCCTTCGGGAGTCTTGGCTTTCACGCTGATCTGGTCGATTTCGATGCTGAGCAGGTCGGCCAGGCGGGCGCGGATCTCGCCGGCCACGGGAGAGATTTTGGGCGCGGTGAGCACCAGCGTGGTATCGATGTTGACGATGCGGTAGCCGGCGCTTTCGAGCTCCGCGATGGCCAGGTTGAGAAAGATGGCCGAGTCGGCGTCCTTCCAGCGCGGATCGCCGGGCGGGAAAAAGCTGCCGATGTCGCCGGCGGCCACCGCGCCCAGCAGCGCGTCGGTAATGGCGTGCAGCAGCACATCGCCGTCGGAGTGGCCGGCCAGGCCCTCCGGATGGTCCAGCGTCACTCCGCCGATGCGCAGCGGAATGCCCGGCTTGAATGCATGCGAGTCCCAGCCAAACCCAATTCGCGTGTCCATCGTTTTCGTGCCAGTCCTAGGATCCTTATCCCGGGCCCCAAATTGCCCGGCCGGGGGGCTTGCTTTACGGCATTTTAGGAAATACTGTGTCCTCGTCAAAATTGTGCAAGGTCGCCACTCCCTGGTGGTCGCGTCGACTCGAAGGCAGTGGCTTCGACTACACCATTTCCTAAAATGCGATAATTCGTCAGCCGTGGCGCTGGCGCAGGTAGAACTCGGCCAACTCCAGGTCGCCCGGCTGGGTAATCTTCAGATTAACCTGAGATCCATGCACCACGGCTACCGGCTGGCCGGCGCGCTCCACCACCGAGGCCTCGTCGGTGCCCACAAAGCCGTCCGCGGTGGCCTCGGCGAAGGCGCGCTCAAGAAGGCCGTAGCGAAAGCCTTGCGGCGTTTGCGCCAGCACAATAAACTCGCGCGGGATGGTCGAGGTGACCAGCGCACCGTGCGCCGTGCGCTCCACCTGCTTGATGGTGTCTACCGCGGGCAAACCCACGATGGCCGCGCCGTGCTCGATGACCGCATCGATGGTGCGCTCGATGGTGGCGGCGTCGATCAGCGGCCGAACCGCGTCGTGCACCAGCACAATGTCGTCGTCGCCGGCGGGCAGCGCGGCCAGGGCGTGGGCCACCGACTCCTGGCGGTTGTCGCCGCCTTCCACCACCTGCACGCGGCCGTTGAAACCGTATTCGGTCACCTGGATCTTGGTGCGCTCCATTTCGGATCTGCGTACGGCGATGTAGATCGAGGTGACCCGCTCCACCTGGGCGAAGGCGCGCAGCGAATGGATCAGGATGGGGATTCCGTTGAGAGCCAGAAACTGTTTGGGTTGCGGCCCGGCCATCCGGGTGCCCAGCCCCGCGGCCGGGAAGATCGCGAAAACCTGCATAACCAGAGGAGTATACAACTGCGAGGGACTAAGGGACTAAGGGAATAGGGAACAGGCGCGAGGGACTTCGGGAACGGTGAGGGCAACAGTTGAGGGCTGGGCGCGGGAGTTAGGCTCGGCGCGCTCCCATCACTTCCTCTCGCTACTGGAGTCTCAGGACTCGGTCCGCTCGGTGTAGAACATCTCGCTCGTGGCGCGGAAGCCGAAAGACTCGTAGA
>JBAUBR010000263.1:0-40182 GCA_049676965.1 Occallatibacter sp. | reverse complement strand
CCATCTCTGATGGCTTTCCTCCGTTCTCTCTGATTACTTATGTTGCGTCAGCAGTGCTTCATGACCGCATGAGTACTGCGCATTGACAGTGCTACGCAACATAACTTTAAACACCACATAACTCCGCATGATCTACGCCGAAACGAATAAACTCCGGCGTGTGGGTAATGGCTCGATCGCGCGAGGCGGCGTCACGCATGGCAAGCACGCGCATTTCCGTGGGCATCCGATCGAGATAGCGGATCCCTTTAGGGATCGAGTGGTCGGTCAGCGCCCGGCCAAGAGCCGTTGCGATCGCGATCCGGGCCGAAGGTTCGTCAGGAAGCGGTGCGCTATCCGGATTGAGGAGAATTTCGTCGATGGACGGCAGTTCCCGAAACAGGCGTAGGAAGGCCACCAATTCGGTTGTTGCCGCCTGGCCGATCGTTCCTTCGAGCAGCTGTGCTTCGATTTCCGTGGTGCCGGCCACGAATCCGCTCTGCCTGCGTCGCGCAATGCCGCTCAGAACGTTCGAGGCTATCTCCCAGGTGCGGGGCGTCGCCCATGCATTTAAGTCAGATTTTGGATCGGCGTCATGGAGGAGCGCAGGCTTGAAGCGCAGAAAGGCGATGATCTCAGGACGAATCCTAGCCTTCACGGCCCACTTGCACCAATCCATGAAATCGGGTTCAAGGTCAAGATGGACGAAGCGATTGCGCAGTGGCCTCGGCATCGAGAAGTGAACACCTCTCTCCGAGGCCGGATTGCCGGCTGCGATCACCTCCCACCCGTCAGGAAGCCGATACTCACCTAGTTTCCGATCGAGCACCAGTTGATAGCAGCCTGCCTGAGTCATCTGCGGCGCTGAAGTCAGTTCGTCCAGGAACAGAATGCCCTCTCCATCAAGAGGGAGGAACTTTGGTGGCACCCATTCCGCCCGGTCCGCGGTAATGCGCGGGAGGCCGCGCAAGTCGACAGGATCGAGCTGCACCGCACGGATATCTAGGAACTCGCATTTCCGGTCTGCGGCGACCTGGGCAACAATCTGTGACTTGCCGACGCCGCATGCGCCCCAGATGTGCACCGGCACACGTTCACTGATCAGCGCATGAAGCGCCTCATAGAGTTCAGAAGGTTTCATGAAATTGGGATCCTTTCGGACAAAAACGAGGGTGAGGTGAAGAGGGTCTGCTTAATTCCGCAGCCGAGCACCCTGCCCCTCAACAGCAACACGAACAGGAGCGGGCTGGCTCGCGTGAATGCTACCCTCAGGCGATGTCGCCTGGGGTGGGGTCGGGAAGTTTCAACTGGAAACGCGCGCAGGACTGATTCGCCGTCGAGATCTCAGCTCCCGAGCACATTCCAGAACACTGGCCGACTGCGCGGTACTGATCCGCATCGATGAGGCTTCTCGAGAAGTTAGCTTAGACTGGCCACATGCTCATCACAGCGGAAATACCCTCTGAGTGGGGCGAGCTTGAAGACCTTGTTGTCGCCATCCTGAACGAGGCCGGTCTGGTGGCCAAACGGAATGAGAGCATCAGCTTACCCCGAGGTACCGTTGCTATTGACGTGCTGGCTGAGGAAACACATGACGGCATAGCGCACCGTATTGTCTGCGAATGCAAAAACTGGAAAACGAACGTTCCCCAGGGGGTGGTTCACGCCTTCAGGACCGTGATTCAGGAGTGCGGCGCCCATCGAGGCTACATTATCTCCAGGGTTGGATTCCAAACTGGTGCGCACGAGGCAGCTGAATCAACGAATATTCAGTTGGTGACCTTCCAAGAATTTCAGGCAATCTATTTCGACAAGTGGTACGAGAGCCGGCTGTGGGCAATAGAGCGAGATATCAAAGGATTCCACGGCTACTACGAAATGGTGTTTGGAAAACCTGGATATTCACGCCTCGAAAGCGATGACGAACGCACTGCCTACGACGCCGTATGGAATAGACACCGTTTCGCCGGAGTCCTGCTCACCGCATATAGCCCCTTTCAACTAATGTTGGGCAGAAGACCCGATGTTCCTGAGCTACCCCTCGACCAGTCCCGTACTGCCGAGTTGGAAGGGGAAGGATTCGTATTTCCGGATGACATCAAAACCGTTGCGACGTATCGGGAATTCTTTGGTCTTTTGGAGAGTTACGCTGTCGCAGGTTTGCGGGACCTGCGGTCGGTAAATCCATTAACGCGCAGCGAGCCGGACGATCAAACTCTGCATCACGAGTAGTCGCTTCAACCCGCAGGCTAAGCCAATTTTGCGTCCAACTTCCGAAGCCCACAATGTCACCTGTCGTCACAATCATCCAGAACGGTTTGGCGGCAAAGCACGGATAGGTAACGGTAGACGGGTTATCGCTAGCAACTGGTATCCCATCGCGGGAGATCCGCGGCCCATCGAGCATCCCTGAACTCCACTAACACGGCATACGGATTACTCCCAAGACTGCAAAGCGGATTAGAATCTGATGCGTGATTGATGTAAGCGAACTGACGGAAGCACAGAAGGCCACCGAAGGCTTCAAAGGCACGTATGCCGGGATGATGAACCTCTACAACCAACCCGGCTTCATCGCGGCTTTATGTGCTCATGAAGCCGCCCATCTCATCTTCTACGAACGGATGGGCAGAATCTCATTTGAGATAGTCCGACCGAAGATTCATCACAATGAAGCGATGAACAGATTTGAGGGCTATATGGCTGCAGTCAAGCCCCAACTTCCCGATTGTGAACCTGCTAAGTGGCGAGAGTGGGTCACGGCGAAAGCACTTGGCTGCGTTGCCGGGGGAGTCGTAGGGCGTCGCCTGTTCCCACATGCGGATGGTGGAGATGTGGAAGACAAGCGGCTGTTCATTCAGGAGTGTGCCGATTTGGTGAGGCACTTTGGAGGCATTTCCATAAACGCGGGAGAGGTCTGGGCGTGGGCTCAGGCGGAGGTTTCCCAACAACTGGACGCAGACCCCAAGCTTATGGAGTTGATTCAGAAACGGGCGGAGAAAATTAAGGCGCTGTTCGGTTTCGCTTAGTCTTTATACGACAGGATCAAATCGGTTCAACCAATCCCGGCTCATTATTCCGCACGTTGCCGACTGCGCTGCTCACCTTCCACGCCTTCATTTCACCCGCGGGGTACGGCTTGAGCAAATCGATCGGAAGATGCGACGGATCGCCCGGTTCTAGCCATCGCTGATAGTCCTTCGGAGGCAGGATTACCGGCATCCGATCATGGATAGGTTCCGTTAGTTCATTTGGATCGGTGGTCAGTATTGTGTACGTCATCAATACTTGGCCGCTCGCCTTGTCTTTCCATGTTTCCCATAATCCCGCGAATGCGAACAAAGAACCATCGCTTAAACCTAACGCATACGGCTGCTTCGTCTTTGCGTCGATCTTGGCCCATTCATAAAACCATTCCGCGGGCAATGCCATTCCCGGAGTGCACAGCGTCAGTGGCGCCACGTATGCGCCGATGAGCGGCAACCAAAACGGCCATGACATTCGGATTCAGGGCAAACCAGAACCTGGCCCGAAGGACGATGTATCCGCCGACTGGACCCGCATAACACCCGGGTTCTTCGATGCGATCGGAGCTCGAATGATGGCGGGCCGCACCATCAACGAAGACGACAACGAGAATACGCGGCACGTGGCTGTCATCAACCAAGCCTTTACCAAGAAATTCTTCAGCAACCAGAACCCGATCGGCCGGCACTTCGGTCCGGGTCCTATCAAGAACTCGGGAACCTACGAGATTGTCGGTGTCGTCCAAAACATCCATTACGTCGTTTGGGGCTTCCGAGATCCAGCACGGGCCATGTACTACATCCCCGAGGCGCAGACCGTACCCTTCGATCAGCGGGATCTACAGAGTGACGAGTTTGTGTCGCAGAACCTCTGGAACATCGTCATCTGGGCGCCGAAGCATCCGGCGAACATGTTCATGCAGGTAAAGAAGGCGCTGGCCGAAGTCAATCCAAACCTGGTGATGTATGACGCTCAACCATATTCACGAGTGATTCAGCAAACCTTCGATCAGCAGAATATGATCGCCAGCCTAGCTTGGCTGTTTGGCGCTGTTGGCCTTGTGCTGGCGGCGGTTGGCCTCTATGGCGTAACCGCCTATGGAGTGGAGCAACGTAAAAGCGAGATTGGCGTGCGCATGGCGCTGGGGGCCGATCGCCGATCAGTGGTCGCGATGGTGCTGCGCGGAGCGTTCTGGCAGGTCAGCATCGGATTGGGGATCGGGATTCCGGCAGCAATTGGAGCGGGATATCTCATGTCGAGCCAGCTTTTCGGAGTCGCTCCGTGGAATCCGCTGCTATTGGCAGGTGCCACTGTGCTCCTCGCCCTGGCGGCACTGGTCGCTGCGGTGATCCCCGCACAAAGAGCCTCAAGCACGGACCCAATGCAGGCACTACGCATGGAGTAAAGACAGAGGAGCGGATATGTGAGCACTGACTCGGTTCTTCACACGACTTCTAGACTTCACGGCCATGCGTCGCGGCGACGATCGGCTAAGAGAAGAGATTGAATCGCACATAGCGAGCCAGACCGAAGAGAATATCCGCGCCGGCCTGACTCCTGCGGAAGCCCGCCGCCAGGCACGGCTGAAAATCGGAGCGGTCGAAACAATCCGCGAAGGCTACCAAGCCGAAGGGAGCCTCCCATTCCTGGTATCGGCCCCTGCTTGCCGAGAGACATAACCGGGAACGAGGAGAATGAGAGCAGCAAACCGGATTGGAGCGTGCATGATTCGCTCCCATTCTATTGACACTCGTTGCAGAACGGGATGCTTTGCAAAGATTGCCTCAGTTCCCCACAAATAGATCTCGCAATCTTGTCGCGAAAAAGGGGTCGTTCCGCCACTAGTTCTTCAGAGTCACTTCGCCCCTCACTTGACGCCAAGCTCGCTGTAGCCGGGGCAAGTCCCCGACGTCATTCAGTCATTCCACGCGGATGGTCTCCACAGAACCAGCGCCAGAAAATAGATCGGCAGGCCCCGAGTCTACTGGGAGGCGCAACTCCGGGTTATCGTTCTTCGTATTCCCGACTGCAGAACTCACCTTCCAAGTCTTCATTCCGTTGGCCGGAAATGGGCGCAAGAGGTCGATCGGAGGCCGCTCCGGATCTCCGGGTTCGAGCCAACGGTCGTAATCCTGTGGTGCGAGAATGACGGGCATTCGATCATGCAGCGGCTGGACCAGCTCATTCGGATCGGTGGTGATGATGGTGTACGTCTCAACGACGTTGCTTGTCGTCCGGTCCTTCCACCGATCCCACAGTCCGGCGAACGCAAAAAACTTCTCCGTCTGCAAGCTCAATCGTCCAGGGTTGCTTGGCTTTGTTACCGAGTTTCTGCCATTCGTAGAAGCCTGTTGCGGGCACCAAGCATCGCCGGCGCTTCATGGATTCGCGAAATACCGGGCTCGTGGTGACGGTTTCGGCGCGGGCGTTCACAGTGGAGTAGCCGACCTTCGCATCCTTCGCGAAAAATGGGACCAGGCCCCAGCGTAATTGCGCAAGCTCTCTTTCGGCAGTGTCTCTGCTCAGGCGGACAATTGGCTGAAGAGTTTGCGGAGCGATGTTGTACGACGGAAGAATCTCGAGAGTCGGCGGAATTCCGACGCGAAAAGCCTCCGCAATCCGTTGCTTCACAGCCCGGTTTTGATATCGCCCGCACATACCGAAGTCTAGCGCCCCGGGCGCTCATCCCCGATCACGCGCTGCAGGATCTTGCGTGCCAGGCTGACACTGTCCGCTACTGCAGCATAAATTCGGGGAGATGGTGAACTGATCTCGTCTCGCGCCAGACGGACGGCGGCGATAATAGCTGCTGCAATCACGACGGTGCTGGTGAACCTGTCCTGATTTCTGCGCTCCTCTTCTTCACGGGCGATGGCCCGCTTCATCTCGCCCATTTTTCGCCTCCGGTCCGGCGCAGTCTAGTGACAAGTTCATGGGACAGGCGTCCCCTGAAGATGTCCCTGGGCAGGTATCGGCGCTTCTGACGGCAGAGTGGGCAATCGGCAATGATCCATGAATCCGGCATCATCTCCACCGGCGCGGGAATGTTCTGACGACACCCTTTGCGAACGATCACGAAGGGATAGAGGCCGGACGTCGGAGCGTGAAACACAGAACCCAGTATAGGCGAATATAAGGCGAATATCGTGCGCCAGGCCAAAACATACTGTGCTTACAATACTTGTTTAAGTTTAGTAGTTTCGATGTACTATGTTCGCATGGTAAAGAAATCCGAGCACCGCGACCTTTTCCCTGGCGCGCTGGAAGTGATGATCCTCAAGAGCCTTAACTGGAAGCCAATGCACGGCTATGCGCTCGCCCAGCGACTCAAGGATATTTCCGAGGACTATCTCCAAATTGAGGAGGGCTCCTTATACCCCGCTTTGCAGCGGATGTTGAAGACTGGCTGGCTGGAAACCGAAATGGGGCTCTCAGCCAGGAACCGTCCGGTGCGTGTTTTCAAAGTGACCGACGCAGGCAAGAAACATCTCGAACAGGAGCTTGCGAGCGTTGAGAAGATGTTCGCCGGAGTCACCCGTGTGCTTGCACTGGCAGGACAGTAGGAGATTTTATGGGCTGGCTTCGACAGTTGTTCACTCGGCAGCGCCGCTATAACGAGCTTTCCGAGTCGATCCGCGAGCACCTGGAAGAAAAGATCGCTGATCTGACGGACCACGGCATGACGCAGGAGGAAGCAGAGCGAACTGCGCGCCGGGAGTTCGGCAACGTGACGCGGATCGAGGAGCGCAGCCGCGAAGTATGGCAGTGGCCGACGCTCGAAAGCATCTTGGTCGATGTGCGATATGCATTGCGGCGATTAGGCAAGAGTCCGGGTTTTACCGGCGTCGCTTTATTGACGCTCGCTCTGGGAATTGGAGCCAACACAGGGATATTCACGTTGTTGAATGCGGTGCTGCTCAAATCGCTGCCTGTGCCCCATCCTGATCAGCTCTTCCTGGTGAAGCAAAACAGTAATCCGGTAGATCAAAGTCTTTTTTCATACCCGCTTTTCCAGCTCCTGCGCCAGCAATCCCAGGACTCGGCAGCCGTCGCCGCTATGAGCTGGGCGGACTCCTATTACGTCGCTACCGGAAACGCGCCACAGCAACGTGCCCTCGGGCAACTCGTATCCGGCAATTATTTCGAGATTTTCGAGACCTATCCTGTGCTGGGTCGGCTGCTCACCGCTGCGGATGACAGCCAACTGAGCGGCAGCCCGGTGGCCGTCATCAGCTATTCCTATTGGCAGCAGCATTTCGGCGGCGATCCCGGAGTAATCGGACGCAAGTTTGATGTGAACCGCGTGCCGTTCACCATCGTAGGGGTGTCGGCACGAGGATTTTTCGGAGCACACCCCGGAACAGAACCGGATTTTTGGATGCCGTTAATGATGCAGTCCGATGTGCATTATCACGGTAACTACAGTAGTCAGGGATCGAACCCGTCGAAGCCCTGGGTTCCGCAGGAAAAGATCGAATGGCTGCATTTGATCGCCCGAATTCAAGATTCTTCTGTTGTCCCCCACCTCATGGCTCAGATGAATCAGCAATATCGCCAAAACCTTGAACTGCTATTACAGAGCCAAAACGATGTTCAGCGTCAGAGAGACATATCACGCGATCATCTGACACTTGAGCCGGGGCAACAGGGTTTTGCAACGCTCAAGGAAGAGTTTCAGCAGCCGTTGTTCTTGCTAATGGGAATGGCGGCAATGGTGTTGCTGATTGCGTGTGCCAATATCGCCAACCTGCTCCTGGCAAGATCGGTTGCCCGCGCACACGCTCATGCTCTGCAACTTTCGATGGGAGCCAGCCGAACCCGCCTCGTGCGCCAAACATTGACCGAATGCCTCCTGCTCTCAACAAGCGGCGGGATCCTGGGCATTGCTGTGGCATTTTGGTGTACACGAGTTCTGCCCAAATGGGCATCTACCGGAGCAACGGCGATTCCCCTCAACCTTACGCCGGACACCAGGGTTCTGCTTTTTAGCTTATTGATCGCTGTTGCCACGGGTGTCTTGTTCGGCCTCGCGCCAGCCTTACAAAGTGCCCGCATCGACCCTGCTTCAGTAATGAAAGCAAGCGCCGCCAATATCTCCGGTCATGAAGGCGCAAGTCGCTGGTCCCTGCGTAAGGCCCTCGTGGCCTCTCAGGTTTCGCTTTCGCTGGTGCTGCTGGTTGGCGCTGGAATGTTTTTGCAAACGCTGTCGAACTACAGCAGGCTAAATCCTGGCTTCGACAGGGACCATATTCTCAGCGTGCATCTCAACACCGACCTCGTAGGCTATACGAAGGACCAGTTTCCGCCGCTCTATCAAAGACTGATTCGCGGCGTGGACGAAATTCCCGGCGTGCGCTCTTCCGCCGTGGCGACGTGCTCTCTCTCGGATGATTGCCCAGATGCCAGTGACATGGTGATCGAGGGAGCCGGAGAGAGCAAGAGCCAGCCTCTCGGTGCTGTGCAATTCAACAGGGTTTCGTTGGATTACTTCAACACCGTGGGCATCAGTTTGGTCCGGGGTAGGTCTTTTGCAACAACGGACAGTGCAACCAGTCCGGGAGTCGCTTTAGTCAATCAGGCATTTGCAAAGCGCTTTCTGAATGGCGCTGACTCCATCGGAGAACAACTCTCTTCTCATCCCGATGATGGCCCCACGCATTTTGAGATTGTAGGCGTGGTCACGGACGCGCGTGTCAACGACATCCGCGAGGCCGCACCCCCGATGGTCTATTTCCCGATTGCACAGCATCCCGGCAATCTTGCCGGCATCGACGTTCGCACAGCCGCCGATCCGCAATGGGTAGAGAACCAGGTTCGCCAGGCAATAGCCGACGTTGATTACAGGCTGCCCATCGTTGAGATTATTCCCTTGTCGGAGCAGGTGGCTCGCAACCTGGGACAAGAGCGGTTGATGACGCGAGTGACCACAATGTTCGGTTTGCTGGCGCTTGGACTTGCGTGTCTTGGCCTCTATGGAGTCATGTCTTACACCGTGCAGAGGCGCACTAGTGAAATCGGTGTGCGCCTCGCCCTGGGTTCGACACGGTCGGCAGTGTTGTGGCTGATCCTGAAAGAAACACTCGTGGTCATCAGTGCCGGTGCTGCATTTGGTCTTATCCTCGCTCTTCTCGGCACGCACTTGGCGGTTGGATTCTTGTTCGGGCTTTCCCCTGAAGACCCTGCCACTATTGCACTCGCGGCGGGATTGCTTTTTCTGGTTTCGATGACAGCAGGCCTCCTCGCCGCGCGAAGGGCGACGTTGATCGACCCGGTGCGGGCGCTGAGAGCGGAATAGGTGTATCGAATATGAACTGGCTCAAACAGTTTTTCTCTCGTCGCCGTTGCTATGACGAGCTTTCAGAATCGATCCGCGAACACCTTGACGAAAAGATCGCCGACCTGATCGACCGTGGCATGACGCGGGAGCAAGCTGAGACTGCCGCCCGCCGAGAGTTTGGCAATGTGACGCGGATTGAAGAACGCAGCCGCGAAGTGTGGCAGTGGCCCACCCTCGAATCGATCGTTGCCGATCTCCGCTACACTCTCCGCCAGCTCTGTAGGGCTCCCGGTTTCGCGGTAACCGCGATCGTCGTTCTTGCCCTTGGGATCGGCGCGAGTGTAGCGATCTTCGCCTTTGTCGACGCTGCGCTGCTCGAGCCGCTGCCTTATGCCGACCCGAACCGGTTGATGGCTGTGAATGAGAGCAGCGCGGAATCGCCGCTCTGGCCGTTGGCGTATCCGGATTTCGTGGACTGGCAGCGCATGAACAAATCGCTGAGCTCGCTCGATGTGTTCACGGGAGCGGGGTATCTTCTGCGCACGCACGATGGAGCGGAGCCTGTGACAGCCGGGCGCGTGAGCAGCGGATTCTTCAGGACGCTGGGAGTGCGGCCGATCCTGGGGCGCGACTTCGCCGCGGGCGAAGATCGGCTGGGCGGTCCGAACCTGGCGCTCATCAGTTATGGCACGTGGCTGCACCGTTTTGGTGGGCGCAAGGATGTCGTCGGGCAGACGGTGTCTCTGGACAACATCGGGTATACGATTCTCGGCGTCCTGCCGCGTAGTTTCTCCTTTGCACTGGCAGGGAACGCAGAGTTCTGGGTGCCGATTAACACGTTGAGCCCTCACGAGCAGACGCGCAACTTCTTCAACTTTTTCGGCGTAGGCAGGCTACGAGACGGGGTGAGTCGGGAGACGGCACAAGCCGAACTGACGGCAATTGAGAGCCAGCTCCAGAAGCAATTTCCGAATCAGGGACGGGATCTGACGGCGCAGGTGGTTCCGCTGACAGAAGTCTTTGTCGGCAACGTACGGCCGATCTTGTTGACGCTGCTGGGCGGAGCAGTATTGCTGCTGTTGATCGCGTGTGTGAACGTCGCGAGCCTGGTGCTGGTTAGGTCAGAGAGCCGAAGGCGCGAAGTCGCGGTTCGCGGCGCACTTGGCGCGACGCGAGGACGACTGCTGCGACAATTTGCGGTCGAAGGGCTTTTGATGGCCGCGGCCGGCGGGCTCGGCGGAGTGCTGGTTGCCGCCGCATTGATGCGGCTGCTGGGCAGGCTGGTGCCAAAGAATATGGCGGCAAACATGCCGTTTCTCGATGGTGTGAATCTGAACGTGCACACGGCGGTCTTTGCCTGCGCTGTTGCGCTTGGGGCCGCATTGCTCCTCGCCGGGACAGCGACAGCGCGGCTCTCGTTCCAGAAGCTGCGCGACGGGTTGGCGGCGGGAGATCGGGGGGCGGCAAGCAGGCTATGGCAGAAGCTGGGAGCGAATCTTGTAGTGATTGAGCTGGCAATCGCCGTGGTGCTCCTGGCTGGAGCCGGACTGCTGGGGAAGAGCTTTTATCGCCTGCTGCATGTGCCTTTGGGCTTTGATCCGAATCAAGTGGCGACCGTGCGCGTGATCGCTCCTGACCAGGTATACAAAGGCGGCAAGGCGCGGATGGCGGAATTTTCGCGCGAGATTGTGCAACGAGTGAAGAGCCTGCCTGGCGTAGAGAGCGTTGGAATGACAAGCCTGATTCCGGCGCAATGCGATTGCGCGACCGATCGGATCCATTTTCCGCCGCGGCCGTATCACGGAGAACACAACGAGGTGGACGAGCGGCACGTGAGCCCGGGTTATCTGCCTGCGCTGAAGGCCGCGTTGGTGCGCGGGCGTTTCTTCACGGAAGACGACGACGGAGCCAAGCCCGGTGTGGCTGTCATCAACGAATCGCTGGCTCGGAAGTTCTTCCCGGGAGAGGACCCGGTGGGACAGAAGATCGCGAACGATGAGGGCGGGCGCGACACGGAGTGGGAGATTGTGGGCGTGGTGAGCGACGTACACGAGGGAGCGCTGGACGCAACGGTCGCGCCGTCGGAATATTTTCCGCTGAACCAGACAGGAGATAGCTCGTTCACGCTCGTCGTGCGCACGCGGCAAGATGCAACGGCGCTGCTACCGGAACTCATTGCGATGCTGCACCAGATCGACCCGAACCTGGGCGTGTCCGACGAAGGAACGTTGCTCGCGAAGATCGAGGGGACGCAGGCGGCGCTCCTCCATCGCTTCGCCGCGTGGCTGATCGGCGGATTTGCCGGAGTCGCCCTGGTGCTCGGGGTGGTCGGGCTTTATGGCGTCACCGCGTACTCAGTAAGCCAGCGGACGCGAGAGATTGGTGTGCGGATGGCACTGGGCGCGCAGCGCAACGCGGTGTATCAGCTGGTGATGCGACAAGCGGGATGGCTTACCGTGACCGGGCTAGCGCTGGGCCTGGCCGGTGCAGTGGGCGTAGCAACGTTGATCCGCAAAATGCTGTTCGGCGTGGCGGCGTGGGATACGGTTACGCTCGTGGCTGTGGCTGCCGTACTGGGTGTGGCGGCAATGGCGGCAAGCTTTGTGCCCGCGCGGCGCGCTGCTTCTGTCGATCCCGTGCAGGCTCTACGAAGCGAGTGACATGGTCGGGATTGTGCAACAGTGTGGGCACGGTAGGCGAATAGACGGCGAGAGTCTATCGTGGTTTCAAACTGACGCGAATGTCCGTGAACCCCTAAGGGGGACCCTCCGCCGATATCCCGTGTCGGCAGAAGAAAATAAGACGCTTAGGCGAAGTTGCCTGCCTCCCCTCAGAACGTGACACCTGGGATTTCGTTCGCCGGGCATCGCCGGCAACACAGCAAGGTTTACGCGGATACTTCCCCATTGCCAGTTCACTGCTGGGTCTGGATGAGGAGCAACTCCAATGTAAGCAGGCTCAGATTACTGATTCCGAAGCCTACGTAATTCGATTAGCTCCCGTGTACACTCGGCACACTTTAGGACGTGAAGATATTTGGGATCCGAGAGGTCAAGCTTTTCGGGGGAGCAGACCCATTTCTCCAGAGTCGAATGGTCGAAGCAACCTTTTCGCTCAGGATTCGGATATCTCTCGAGAACATGCTCCTGAAGCTTTTCAAAAAGCAACGTGTCATCCTCATCGTCCTGAAAAAATGATCGGTACTTGTCCACTGATTCCTCCCCGGCCGCTGAAGTACCTGTGCGGGAGTTTACTGCGGAGTACCGAGAATTCCCAACTTCCGCCGTCAGTGTCCGCTGGAATCGCCGTTCGGTTACATTGACAGAGTCACGGTTTGAGGTCCCTGCCTGCTATGGCTCCTCTGATTTGCCTCATTGCAGCATTCATTTGCTTCCGGATTCTCGGTATCTTCTGGCCCTACTTCGCCGACTGGCATCTGGCACTCCGCGCCGCCCTCGGCGCCATGTTTCTTCTGACCGCCTCTGCACACTGGGGAAAAGGAAGAGCCGATCTGATTCGCATGGTTCCGGAGGCGATCGGACGCGCCGCCTTCTGGGTATCTCTCACGGGGTTCGCCGAAATCGCAATCGCAGCCGGGTTGCAGATCCCCAATCTTGCACCGTGGACTGCAGCCGCGGCTGTTGTGATGCTCTGCTGTCTGTTCCCGGCCAATGTGAAAGCGGCTCGAGAACATCTCACCATTATGCGAAGGCCAGTTCTGCCTCTGATTCCCCGTCTTACCCTGCAAATCATCTTCATTGCTGCGCTCGTTGCTGCTGTCTGGTCAAAATGACTACGACCGCGTTCATGCCACTTCGTCAGTCTCTTCGTCTTCGAAGTCAGTGTCGGATTCTTGCAGGATTTCTTCGTACTCATCCAAATCGGACTGCCCAATCGATCCTTCGGACGATGCTTTCGGGGCTACCGGTGACGCGACGGGCGTCGGCCTTTCTGTTGGGAGATCGAACAAGCTCGCGGCTTTTGGAGATTCGGATTTCACTGGAGCCGGGGGCTCCGGCCCTGGCGCAGGTTTCGGAGAAGGCGAGTCGGCCTGGTCTTTCCGGGACACCTGGTTTCCGGACTTCTTGCGAACCTCGGCCCGCGCAGCTTTGGATGCCGCATCCATCTCCGACTTCGCTCTTTCGAGCGTGTTCTTCAGTTCGAGGTGGCTGGAAACGAAGTTGACGAGCGTCTGGGGAAGCTCTCTGTCGAGATCATCCACGGTGCCGGTAACGCTCACTGGCGTTGTTAGAGCATCGTTTTCACCATCGGTGACCTTCTTGGGAATGACGTTGACGCGGAAGTGGTCCTCTTCGACATGGGTCATGGTGAATAGGACAGCCCGATGCCGCACGAGCGGCGCAAGTTCTTTGAACATGGGAATGACTCCTTTAGAGGGGGTATTTGCCTGGCAACGGCTTTCGGACAGAACTCCCACATTGGGTCCAAGAGCCTCTGCTAACGACCGACTTTGACCACGAGATAAAATCTCCACATACTGGCTAGGGGTATGTCGTCGGTGCGCGATCTTAAGCATGCCTTTCGAATGTTATGGCGAACTCCCGCTGTGACGGGAATTGCCTTGGTGTCGATCGCATTAAGCGTGGGAGCGACCGCAGTGGTCTTCACGGCAGTCAGAGCCGTGCTGCTTACGCCTTTGCCATACGCCCATCCCTCTGAACTTGTTCAGATCAGAACCGAGTTCCCCAAGTTCGAGCCGTCGCGTTCCGACTGGGCCCTCTGGAGCGACGCAGAAGAGATCGCTCGGCGAAACCGCACCCTTGCTTCGGTTGCTGTTTACCGCAACGAAATGTTCAATCTTTCGGGGAAGGGTCCCACGCCTCCCGAAGCCCTTTACGGTTTGCGTGTAACCGCGAATCTCTTTCCCACGCTCGGCGTCGCGCCCATGTTCGGGCGCAACATTCTGCCTGACGAAGATCAACCCGGCCATGCGAACGAGATGATCCTTAGCTATGGGCTTTGGGTTCGACGCTTCAACGCAGACCCGTCGATTGTTGGACACAGCGTCACGATTGACGGCCAAAACTGCCTCATTATTGGCGTCATGCCTCGTGGATTTGATTTCCCGTTGCATCGCGCAGCTGTTCACACTCCTTCTCCCTACGTTGACTTCTGGGCACCGTATCGCAGCGGCAAGCCTCAAGCGCCATACGCGGCCGTCGGCCTGATAGCCAGATTACGGCCAGGCGTCAGGTTAAGCGAGGCTCAGCAAGATCTCGCAACTATCAGCACCGATCTCAGCCGCGAGTTTCCGGCAACAAATCGGGACCACATCCTCCACCTGGGGCTTGTTCGCGACCGGATGCTGGGAAGCGCCCAAGATGCTCTGTGGGTCTTGATGGCGGCAGCCGTCATGTTTCTTCTCATAGGCTGTGCGAATGTTGCGAACCTCTTGCTGGCGCGCGGGCTGGCGCGCCAGCGAGAGATTACGGTTCGCATGGCGCTGGGGGCGAGCCGGTCACGTATTGTTCGCCAACTGCTGACGGAGAGTTGCGTTTTGGCGGCTCTCGGGGGATTGGGAGGCTACGTTCTCACGGTTGTTGCCTGGAGAGCTTTGCGGGGCCTCGCGCCCGTCAGTGTTCCTCGTCTGAACGCAGCACACGCAGACTGGGGAATTCTTGTTTTCTCCCTAGTTATTGCACTAGCCAATGGTCTTCTATTTGGGATGATTCCCGCCTTCAGAGCAGGTTGGTCGCGAGCAAATGCGAATCAGGATCTTCGCTCTCACAGTGGAGTTGTCGTAAGCAATCGAGTTCGTGGCGCTTTGGTTGCAGTAGAAGTCGCATTAGCGCTAGCGCTAGTTGTGGTCGGAGGGCAACTTCTGGCAAGTTTTGGCGCCCTCCTCCGGACCGATCCCGGCTTCGACGCGAAGCGCGTCACTGCGTTCATAATCGTTCCGGACCGAGTGCGGTACCAGACTCCTGAACAGTGGGAAAAGTTCTACCATAGCGCTTTAGATTCGGTTCGCGCGCTTCCTGGCATCGAGAGCGTAGGAACGAACGATGCTCTTCCGTTTAGCGGAGAGAATACTGGCGGACTGGTAGGCAAAAACGCGGGCGGATCGCCGCAAAGCGGCCAGATCACTGCGGAGATCGACGATGTGAGCGCTGGATACCTCGAAACAATGGGAATTCGATTATTGCAAGGAAGATGGTTGAATGAAGACGACATGAATGACTCAAGCAGCGCTGCTGTCGTGAGTGATGCTGTGGCAAGAAGTCTCTGGCCAGGCGAGAACCCGATTGGCAAACCCGTTTGCGTCTTTTGCTCTGCGGAGAATCCGAACAACTGGAAACGGGTCATTGGCGTGGTATCAAGCAGCCGGCATCGCTCGATGGAAGGGCCGCAGCAACAGGCAACGATCTATCTTTCCGCGGGTGCTTTGCATTAAGCCGTATTTCTGGTGGTGAGGAGCTCTCGGCCCGAGAACGATATCCAAAAGGAAGTCCGTCGGGCCATCGCCAGCATCGATCCCAATCAGCCGATCTTTCTCAGCGCGACGATGCAATCCCTCATCGACGACTCGCTTGCGGACCGGCGGTTCATAATGTTTCTCTTGGCCTTAACCGGGGGTCTTGCCCTTGCGATGGCTGCCGCCGGTGTCTATGGTGTGGCAACGTATGTTACCTCGCGTCGGACACATGAAATCGGAATTCGCATAGCGCTGGGAGCCACGCGCGGCAATGTCGAAGCGCTGATCTTTCGTCAGGGTTTTGTTAGTGCGATGATTGGGCTGATATCCGGGCTTGCAATCACGTTGGGTTCAATGCGGACTCTGCGAGCGATCCTCCCAGGATTCCAGTATGGAAACTCCGGTAGTCTGTGGATTGAAATTGGCTTGGTTGCGTTGACAGCAGCCCTCAGCTGTTGGCTTCCAGCTCGACGCGCAGCAAAAATTGACCCTATGCTGACCCTTCGGCAGGAGTGAATTGTGTCCACTGCGAAGTAGCATTTTTTTCGCTGCATGCATATCCTCCCAAATAATTGAATCTGCCTCGAACAACGTTTCGGATTCATTTAAGTGAGGTGCGAGATCTGCTCCATCTCTTTCGCCGAGTCCTTCTCCACAGATCGGGGTCCACAGGGAGAGCTGTCATCTGTCCGCTTCCCGCGTTGAAAAATCCGCCATGATGGCAGAGCCTGCCGTAGCGGAAGAGCCTCGCCAGCATGGCCAGGGCGCTCGCCGCGAGAGTTTGATTGATGAACGGCTCCTGTCGTTCGAGCGCCTCGACCGCGGAACAACTGGGCAAGGGGTCTTCGCCGGCATCCGCATTGGCAATCTCCGGGTAAAGCTCACTGACTGTTCGCAGGCGTTCGGCCTTATGCCGGTTCCTGCCGTTGAGTGGCTGGCCCAGAACGAACTGCCCGCTCGACGCGTTGTTGCCAAGATCGAGCCAGTATGTGACGTAGCTCGATTTTCTGCAAACGCTTCGGTCAATTAGACCGCGCGCGGCCCGCGTGTCCACACACCCGATCAGGAGATCCGGATCGCGATCATGATTGGGCCGAAACGTTGCGTCATCGAAACACACAGGCTGCGCACTCCACTTAGTGCCCCAAAACAGGTTGATGCGGTTGATGAGAACCGTCGCCTTGTTTTGGCCCACGTCAGACCAGGAGAACGGCTGCCGAGCGCAATTGGTTTCGGAAACTGTGTCGCCGTCCATGAGGGTGACTTCGAGGCCATAACCATGTCCCCATGCCCTCATTGCCTGGTGGAGATACGGTAGGCCCATCACAATAGCGCTCCCGGTGCCGCCGGCGCCCACCACCAGAATCCGTACAGGCCGACGACCGAGGAGACCGGAGGGGAGAAGATGTTCGATGCGCATCGCTCGCTACCTCCCCTTAACAAACTGTGCGAGCGTCTGCGGCAAGCGAATCAGCGAATCGATTGGAAACGAATGCCTCCTTGCCGCAAGTTTGGCCCACAGCGCATCGTGTCCGCCTTCGTGGCGCGTGAGTCTACCAACATTGGCGTGCGTGAACGCGCTTTCGTAGAATCCGCGCTCCCAGGCATCGATCGATCCGACAGACGCGCTCTCGGGACAGCGCATCGATCCCAGGCACACACCGCCGTCATCTGAAAGGTTCCAGAACGGAGCCACGGCAAGCGCGGTATCGGCCTTAGGCCGTCTGTTTTCACAGATGGCGCGAATCTTCAGTTCGCCTTGGGCGACCCTCCACACCAGCGGTGGTTGGGGAAAGTTCTTTCCGTTGAGGATCTGGGCTTTCCCTTCCGAGTTCTCAAAAAACATGCGGCGCACACGCCGCGGTGTCCACCAGGCGATCATGCGGTCGGTCTTTGCCAGAACATTTTCAGGAAGGAACTCGGCTAGAGCGCCGCCAGACAGCGACTCGGCAAGGTCCTCGATGAACGCGCTTGTCAAAGATTGGGCAGGTCCGAGCACTGGCGGACCCTGTTTCTGTGACGTTACCGTGTGCCAGGTGATAAAGCTCCGCCGGTTCTCGCGGTAGATGAGCAATGCATCACGCAACTCGAAGCGATGCATCTCCCCGATCGCGATCTCGACTTTCATTTCTTTTCTTCTCCCACGCCTGGATCTCTTCAATCAGCTCACAAAGTTCTCGGTTTACGAGCACGAATCGCTCGGCAGCACGCATTGCCGCGGAGCACTGTTCTGCATTGTCGAGTGTGAACACCGCGCAGAACGCCGGTTCTGCGGAGCCTTCCAGCATGTGCTGGCTTTCTTCGTCGAAGCAGGCTGCGATCGCGTCATGCTCTTCGAAGACAATCAACAGCGCGGGGAGCGGTGGACCATCGTAGTACCCATCAAAGTCCTCCCGCTCGCTGGGCATCGCTCTAACCTTGGCTAGTTTCGAAAGCGCCTCGACGCGCCCAATCCAGTTCCGGAATGGTCCATTGCGGTGACGCCGCAGCGACCGCCGGTAGTCAAGACGCCACTGCTCCGATTCACGATTGAGACTTTTGCGGATACACTCTGGCAAAGCCTTCTCGACCTCGGGAAACTCATACTGATCCCGATTGGCCGAGTCATCCTCCTGGGCACACTCGATCAGGTTCCCCTCGTAGGCCCGTGCATCGCTGTGGTCGTAGATCCGCATCACGCGGTACATAGAACGGATGAGCGTCCAATAAAAGGCCGCGCCCAACCCTTCTTCCTCGGATTCGAGAGCCCGCAACGCCGGCCCGATCTTCAGAAATCCGCATCCACTGCAGTGAATGGTGATCGCCAGCTGTCCCGTGCTCAGGCCTGCACTGTCTTCGCCCACGACGTCCGACACTTCGAAGTGATATTCGACGTTGCGTTCGAGCAGCTCAATGGTGTTCGTGCCGATCCGATTCGCAATGGAGCGCCGTGCAAAGGCAAGCGGGTCTTCGCCACATTCGAGCCACAGTTCCGGTGTGCCCAGCCCCATGCGGACGAGAGTCGCGCATAACGCGTAGAGCATTTCGCCGTTGACTTCGTGGCTGTAGGTGACGGGTTGACGATCCAAAGATGGCAATGCCTGGGCGAAGGCCGGGGCCAGAGTCTCTACTGGAGGGGCGGCAGGATTTCCGTGGGCGCCGGCAACGCCCGCACGTCGTGCGCGTGATAGCGAACTAGAGCGCTCGTCACAGTGTCCGAGAGTTCGAGGGATTCTTTGCATCGGAGATGCCTCACCAGAAGCTCATTCTGTCGACCCGGAGGAGCCGCGGTTTTGGCCTTGAAGACAGCGATCAGTTCCTCCGTGCTCTTTTGCCGGCGACGCACGGCTATCCCTTCGATCCGATGGCACGGTTGAACGTGTAGCGAAGGGCGCCACCGGTGTCTTCCGGCCCCACCAGGGTTGCCGTGGCCAGTTCGGGGTAGGACGGCGTAAGAATTTCCCTCACTTGCTCGACGGTCAAATTAGGGGCCGGATCGGGGATGCGGGTTCCGTTATAGAAGAACTCGCGTTGTAGGGTTTCAATTTTGAGACCGCTCATGGATAGCTTCTCCTTGTTGTCGAAATCGTCAGAACATGGGATTTGAACCGGGAATCTGATTCAATGGACAGGAACCACTGAATCCGAAAGGACCGCGATGGGACTAAACGAAATTGTTGCTGCTCTCGACGAGGAGATCAGCCGACTGCAAGAGGCGCGCAGTCTGCTGGCAGGCATCAAAGGTAGTGTTACGCACGCGGCAACTTCCTTCGCATTCGGGGCAAATCAGGGCAGGACGCGCAAACCGCGTCACCTGAGTGCCGAAGCCAGAGCGCGCATCGCGGCCGCGCAGAAGAAGCGCTGGGCCAAGCAAAAGAGGGCGGCGAAGTAAGTGGTCATGTGGATGCTGGAGGTCGCTGCCAAGCGGCCTTCAGTACCGTCTGTCTACTGCTTCATTGACGGCAAAGCCCTGATTCGGTTCCCAGATCAGCACATTTCCCCGATGTAGTTCCTTCCTCTTCTACCCGCCTCCGCCCTTGCCGCCTTCCCTTTCCTTGACACCCCGATAGTCGACGGTCTACCATCACTGGTCAAGTGAGGGTAGAGGGTCTTCCATGACAAAGCAGGCACAACAACGCTCGAACTTGTTACTTGGCACGTTAGAAATGCTCATCCTGCGAACTCTGCTCTACGGTCCTGCTCATGGCCACCACATAGGCAAGCATATTCAAAGGACCACGAATGATTTCCTGCAGATGCAGCACGGTTCGCTCTATCCAGCTTTGCACCGTTTGGAACGGAAAGGATGGGTCACCTCGAAGTGGGAGACTGCCCCGGACCGCAATCGGGAGTTCAAGTACTACCGGTTGACGGAAAAGGGCCGGAAGCAGCTTTTGGCGGAAGAATCGCAATGGAAGCAGATGACAGAGGCGGTAGCGCGTGTAATGTGGCCGACTGCCGAGGAGAGCTGAGATGCGATGGTGGCAGATCAAAAAACGAAATGCCGACATGGAGCGGGAGATCCACTCTGATCTGGAATTGGAGGAAGAAGAGCAACGAGAAAATGGCGCGTCACCGGAAGAGGCGCATTACGCCGCCAGGCGCGCGTTCGGGAATGCGACCCTGATCAAGGAACGGACTCACGAAGCCTGGGGCTGGACACCACTCGAACGCTTTTGGCAAGACGTTCGATATGCCTTTCGCCAAGTGCGAAGGTCATCCGGGTTTGCAGTCACGGTCGTCCTCACTCTGGCTCTTGGTGTAGGTTCCGTAACCGCGGTCTTTAGCGTAGTCAATGCGGTTCTATTGCATCCATATGCATTCCGCGACCCTGGACAAATCGTCGTTTGGCGAGAGAGCATACGAGAACTCGAACATGTCGCCCCACTGCTCCCTGACAATTACCGGCACTACCTGAATCTCAAAACCCATGCGAACACGGTTGAAGATGCGGCCATCGTGCAGAATCCAGTCTTCAGCGTTTCGACCGGAGTAGACCACCCGCAGATGACCGAAGGGTTGGCCGTCTCTCCAAACTTCTTCTCGGTATTGGGAGTGACGCCATGGATGGGGCGCGCCTTCGCTCCCGAGGAAGGGCAAACATGGCGAGACCGGGAAATTATTCTCACCTGGGGAGCATGGCAACACTACTTTCAAGGAAATCCCTCCGTCCTCGGGATGACACTGCGCATCGGCGATGAGCCCGAAACAGTAGTGGGAGTATTGCCCAAGTCGTTTCGCTTTCCTGTCATTTCCATGATGCCGGGTGAGGCGACCCATGGATCGACAGAACGCTACGAGATCTTCAGGCCCCTCGTGCCGATGCCGCATGAATTGGCGGCGAATGATGCCGAGTTCAACTATCTGGTAGTCGCACGTCTCAAAGCAGGTGTTTCAGTTCGACAGGCGCAAAGCGAGCTTGACGGGATCGAGAAGGCAACGGCTGCGGCAGATCACCTTGCAATCCATCTCAGCGTCATCGTTGAGCCATTCTCCCAGGAGATTACCGGAGATGTAAGCAAGCCCCTCTGGCTCCTGCTGGCTGCAGTAACAGGAGTCCTGGGGATCGCATGCGTGAACCTTGCCAATCTGCAGATCGCAAGAGGAGTCGCACGCGACCATGAAATTGCCCTCCGAGCCGCTCTTGGTGCGGGACGCTCAAGACTTCTGCAAGGCGTTCTGGTCGAAAATCTTCTGCTGGGATTGGGCGGCGGTCTCGGCGGAATCGCCGTGGCAATACTTGGGGAGCGGTTGCTTACCTCAATTGCAGCGAATCTGCCCCGGCTCAATGAAGTGCGCATAAGTGCTCCCATGCTGACCGTGTCGCTCGCGCTCTCGTTGTTCACATCGCTTGGATTCGGCATCCTTTCGGTGCTCCGGGCTCGGCGCGTCATGCCGCAGCGAGCGCTTCAATCGAACTCAACGCGCCTCTCAGGCGGCAAGCAAACGGCGCGATCTCGCAAACTACTAGTTGCAGTAGAGGTTGCGTGCAGTGTCACGCTTCTGATCGTGACCGGTCTCATCACGCGCAGCTTTTCGCATCTTCTTGCGCAGGATCGCCAGTTCAATTCACAGCAAGTGGTGATGTCGAAGGCCGACTTGAGCGCGCCCAAGTACTCAAGCGGAGGGCGAATGCCAGAAAATCCGGGAGCCGACCGTGGCAGCTTGGCGCGCGACGCGATGATCGATCGAACACTGGATCAACTGCGCGCCTTGCCAGGAGTAAACTCAGCCGCGCTTACCAGTGTGATGCCACTGACCGGAGATATGAACGTAGATGGCCTGGTTCGACCGGATCATCCAGTTCCCCAAGGACAAGTGCCGATGGCAAATCGCAGATTTACAAGCCCCGGATACTTCGGCACCATGGGAATTTCACTGCTGGCAGGACGAGATTTCAACGAAAAGGATCGTGATAATCCACGGGTCGTGATCCTTTCGGATAAAGCCGCCAAGGCCGCATTTGCGGGAGAGAATTCCATTGGGCGCAGTCTTAGGCACTGGGGGCGCAACTATACGGTCGTGGGCATTGCCTCGGACGCACGCATTAATGATCTGAAGCGCGACGCACCCATCTTTTACTTGCCCTACTGGGATTTCCCGCCCGAGAGCCCTGTGTTTATGGTTCGCAGTTCGCAAACAATCCAGACCCTGGGCCCGGAGATGCGCCAGATCATTTGGGGCGTCGATCCAAACATCTCCATTCCGACCGTGGTTTCGCTGGATGCGCAAGTGAATGAATCCGTAGCCACGGAACGATTTCAGACCGTTATCCTCTCCAGCTTTGGAATTGCTGCTTTACTGCTGGCAGTCCTCGGCATTTACGGGGTGCTTGCCTATTCCGTTTCGCAACGAACCCAGGAGTTTGGTATTCGGATCGCCCTTGGCTCGAACAGGGCGGGGCTCGTACGCCTTGTCGTGATGGACGCGTCTTACCCGGTCGTCGCCGGAATTGTACTGGGCCTGCTTGGAGCAGCAGCCGCCGCACGTTGGGTTCGCAGCATGTTGTATGAGACCAGCGCTCTCGATCCCTGGGCGGTCGGGTTGAGTCTGGCGATTCTCCTAATTGCCGCACTTTTGGCGTCTCTGCTCCCCGTGCGCAAAGCCGCTTCCGTCGATCCCATGCAGTCGTTACGAAGCGAATGACACGATAGCGTCGTGTCAAGTGTTATCTGGCTGGCAGATCAGGAGGTTTCGATGAAATGGCGGCAGATCAGGAAGAGGGACGCAGACCTGGAGCGAGAGCTTCAGTCTGATCTTGTATTGGAAGAAGAAGAGCAACGCGACAACGGGAAATCGCCAGAAGCGGCACGCTACGCAGCCCGGCGCGCATTCGGCAACACAACTTTGATCCGTGAACAGACGCATGAAACCTGGGGTTGGGAGCCGCTTGAACAGTTGGGCCAAGACCTTCGCTACGGATTTCGCCAGCTCTTTCGCAACCCGGGATTCACCGTTGTGGCTGTCATAACTTTGGCGCTTGGAGTTGCGCTCAGCACAACGATCTTCAGTGTCGTCAGCGAGACTCTTTTGAGAAAGCCGCCCGTGAGAGATCCAGACACGTTATGCGCAATTTCTTCCAGAAACATGATCAAGGGCAATGACCTGGAGCCAGTTTCCGTGCCCGACTTCGAGTCGTGGCGCAAGCAGGACAGCGTTTTTGAATCCATGGCAGCCGAGACAGGCGGCCCGGTCACCCTAAACAGTAACGGCGAACCGGAAGTGGTAGTTGGCGGTCAGGTGACGCCGGGCTATTTTGACGTGATCGGAATTCCGCCGGCGCTGGGGCGCGGATTTCTGCCCAATGAAGCGCAAGCTGGCAACGGCCATGTTGTGATTTTGAGCAACGCGCTCTGGCGTGATCGCTTTGCATCAGAGCCCGGGGCAATCGGGAAAGATTTCGAAATCAACGGCGAGCCATACACCATCGTCGGCGTGATGCCGCAACTGGACAGCTCGTTTCCCCGCCTTTGGGTACCGCTCGGCATTCAGGCGAAAGACCTCACTCCCGATTCGCGCGGTCATTATGACCTGACCCGGGTCCTCGGTCGCCTGAAGCCGGGCGTGACCGTCACAAAAGCTCAAGCGGAAATGACCTCAATCGCAGAAAACCTTACGCGGGCCTATCCGGTGACGAACAACGGGCGGGGAATCACGGTACTGACCCTCCAGGACTACAACATCCGATCTCAAGGCGCCCGCAATGGCGTGATTGTGCTCATGACCGTGGCAAGTTTCGTGTTGTTGATTGCTTGCGCGAATATCGCGGGAATGCTGCTGGCGCGCGGCGCGGCGCGTGTGCACGAAATGGCGATAAGGGCTGCGGTGGGCGCTGCGCGTTTGCGTCTAATCCGGCAAATGCTCGCCGAGAGTTTGCTCATCGGCGCTGCGGGTGGCGGTGCGGGTCTCTTGGGGTCCGTTTTCGGGATCAAGTTATTGCAGGCAGCTTTCGCCTTCAATGATTTCGGCAAGAGGGTCGGCGAAGGACTCCGTTTGGACGTGCCCACTCTGTTTTTCACTCTCACGGTTTCTTTACTGACTACGCTTATGTTTGGCTTGATGCCTGCCATTCGTGCCTCAAAGGCGAACCCGCGCGATGCCTTGACCGACCGCAGCCCGACAAGTTCCGCAGGATTCGCACGAATCCGTATGCGCAGCGCGCTCGTAGCCGGGCAGATTGCCTTGGCGTTTGTACTTCTCGCGGGCGCGGGCGTGATGATGCGTGACACCATTCGCGAATATACCGAGCCGGATGGCTTCAATCCAGATCATGTTCTCGCGGCGCAGATCGCGCTGACTGGCCCGGATGATCAAGACCCTGCCAGGCAAGCCGCGTTTTTCAAGCAACTTATCGAAAAAGTGCGTGAGATTCCAGGAGTTGAGTCCGCCGATGCGAATACGTGCTTGCCGCTGGGGTGCAGATGGAGCATGCCCTTCAGAGTACTAGGCGAGCCACCCCTGCCGGATTCGCAGCGTCCATGGGTCGATTACTTTGCCGCAGGGTCCGAATATTTCCACACGATGCAGATTCCATTGATGAGGGGTCGCGGTTTTATGGATTCTGACAATGTCAATGCGCCGATTGTTGCTCTAGTCAACGTAGAGTTCGCGAGGCGCTTTTTCCCCGGAGGGGATGCCATTGGACACGAGATCGAGATTGGGCAACAAGAGCGCAAACAAGCGCGAATCGTGGGCATCGTCGGAAACGTGAACGAATTTCAAGGCCAGTTGAGCCCGCGGCCGCAAATCTACGAGCACTATCTCCAGGCTCCCTCCGCGGGCATGGCAGTTGTCTTGAGGTCAAGCATGGAACCGAAGGTGCTCGCGCCCATGTTGCAACGCGCAATATGGGCGGTGAACAGAGATCAGACGGCAAGCAGAATTTGGACCATGCAGGACCTAGTCGACGATAACGCGGGCGGCGACAGATTGATGGTTGAGCTTCTCGGCGTCTTCGCCTGCCTGGCTCTACTGCTGTCGGCAGTGGGGATATACGGCGTTATCGCATATTCCGTAACTCAGCGCACGCGAGAGATCGGCATCCGCGTGGCGCTCGGTGCGCACAAAGGAAATGTTCTCATCCTCGTCTTGCGGCAGGGAGTAATGCTATCCGCAATCGGTTGCACTATTGGTCTGCTTCTCGCATTACCACTGCCGCGAGTCTTTTCCGCGGTATTTAACTCTTTTGCTCCCCAAGGGCCAATGGTTGCGATGGCGGTGGGATTGATCGTTCCGACTGTCTCGATGCTCGCTACTTTCATTCCCGCTCGACGCGCCGCGTCACTTGATCCCATGCAGGCGCTTCGATCGGAATAGCCCCGATGCAATAGGTACGACATCTCGTCAATCAGGAGAATCCCAATGCGTTGGTGGAAAATCGGAAAGCGAGATGCGGACCTAGAGCGGGAATTGCGCTCTGATCTCGACCTCGAAGAAGAAGAACAGCGTGAACGCGGTCTCTCCCCTGAAGAAGCCCACTATGGCGCCCAACGTGCGCTCGGCAATACCACACTGATCCGCGAACAAATCCATGACGCGTGGGGCTGGTCTGCCTTCGAGCGCCTGTCGCAGGATATTCGTTATGCCGCGCGGCAGTTGCTACGGTCACCTGGTTTCACTGCCGTTGCTGTAATGACGCTTACTCTCGGTATCGGCGCTACGACCGCGATCTTTACCCTGGTCTACGATGTGATGCTTCGCCCGTTACCCTTTACCTATCCGGACCGGCTTGTGACCGTTGAAGAGAAGGTTGCGGAATGGAGCAATATCTATCCGACTCTGCCAGTGAGCGCAAATCACTTCTCCTTCTGGCAGCGCCACAGCCGCAGCTTCGATTCAATGGCGCTTTTGCAACAATTTCCCGTACCACTTGGTAGCGGTGACCGTCCACAGCAGATGGAGGTGATGTGGGCCACGCCCGGAATCTTTTCGGTTCTTCAGGTACAGCCATCGCTGGGGCGGGCGTACACAGTTAGCGAAGGACAGAAAGGTAACGAGCATGTGGCAGTCCTGATGTACGACCTCTGGCACCAACACTTTAACGCAGACCCGGGAGTTCTAGGTAAGTCGATTCAGTTAGATGGTACCCCGTACACCGTCGTCGGCGTCATGCCGCGGTCGTTCCATGTGCCTTCGCTGCAATGGTCAGCGACTATTGGTGAAACCGATCGATCCCGTCCTGTAGAAGTATTGGCGCCATTGGCCTTCTCTAAGGACAGGCTAGCCGAAGAGATGGGCGATTTGAATTACTTTGGACTTGCACGGTTAAACCCGGGAGTGTCGGTCAGTGCCGCAACTGCCGATCTCGACTCTCTCCAACATACCATCGGCGAAAATCTACCGGTCGACGAAAAGTCTACGCTCTCGGTGACGCTCACGCCGTTCCAGGATGCCCTTGTTGGAAACAACCGAAAACCGCTCCTCATCTTGCTGGCGGCAGCGGCATGCCTGCTGCTGGTGGGTTGTGTCAACGTAACGAATCTCCTGTTGGCACGCGCAGTCGGGCGGAGGCAGCAGATGGCAGTAGCCGCGGCCTTAGGTGCAAGTCGTGCCGAGATGGTCCGCATGGCGATCCGCGAAATCGTCGTACTGGCCACGGCGGGAAGTGGCCTGGGCATTCTTTTGGCCTCTGGCATGGTTCCAGCCATGCAACGATACCTGCCGCCAGCACTCGATTTTCGCGGCCCTCTACATGTTGATTGGATGGGAGCGGGGTGCGCGCTGATTCTGGCTGTGATCGCGAGCCTTCTGGCAGGGGCCGCGCCCGCACTGATGATCTCGCGTACAGCTCCATTCGAGGTTCTACATTGTGAGTCGCGTCTTGCTGGAGAATCGCGCGGAAACCGACGGGCGCGGCGCACTCTTGTGGGAATTGAAGTGGCGGTCAGCGTTGCGTTAGTGTTAATGACCGGACTGCTGACTGCAAGCCTCGTAAGGTTGATGTCTGTGGATCGGGGATTCACCACAGAACGCACCATCACAGCCACTCTCGAGTTGCCCGGCAAATCTTATCAAGGCGACCAGCGCCGTGCGGCCTTTTATAAAACGGTCCTCGAACGCATCGATCGCTTGCCTGGCGTGGAGCATGCTGCTCTTGCGAGCGGCTTGCCGCTCGAAGGGGACGACTGGGGTGATATGGCGCGTGTCCAAGGGGACAGTCGTCCTGATACTCAGCTTCCAATTGAGAACTTCCGGTGGGTCAGCCCCGATTATTTTTCGACAATACATCTGGAACTTTTCGCAGGGCGATTTTTTACTCAGGACGAATGGGGTAAGAATCTGGCTCTGGTGTCGGAGAAAACAGCGAAAACTCTATGGCCTGGCAAAAACCCGATTGGGCAGCAATTCGGTTGGGGTAACCCAACTACCGAGAAGCCATTCACTGTGGTCGGCATCGTGAAGGATGCGCGAACTGTTTCCCTGGCAAAACCTGATCCGATGGTCATCTATGTTCCGTACTGGTACCGCACAGAAGGGACGGCGGGACTTATGGTTCGAACCCGTCAGGAACCATTCGACATAGCGGACGCGATCCGAAAGACGATCTGGGATATGGACGGCACTGTACCCGTTCCAGAAGTGCGCGTACTCGCGGGAGTAGTCAGCGATTCGCTAGCAAATCAGCGCTTCGAGATGTATTTATTGCTTTTCTTCGCGGCAAGCGCACTGTCCCTGGCTGGACTTGGAGTCTACGGTGTTGTCACCTATTCAGTGGCGCAGCGGCATCGCGAGATCGGATTGCGCATCGCGCTTGGAGCACAGCGCCGGACTGTATATCGATTGGTACTGCGCGATGGCCTGCTGCCAGTCGCTATAGGTGCGGCTGCGGGCGTTGTGCTGGCTTTTGGATCGGCTCGCGCGGTGAGCAGCCTGCTTTTCCAGGTAAGCCCATACGATCCGACGGTGGCTGTGGGGGCAGTCTGCATATTGCTTGCGGTGGGAGTGGCTGCCTGTCTGCTACCAGCCCGGCATGCGGCCTCTGTCGATCCCATGCAGAGCTTGCGGATGGAATAAGACGGTTTGACGGATCGGTGCCGGGGGAACTGCGATGCGATGGTGGCAAATCAAAAAGCGCGATTCGGATCTAGAGCGCGAAATCGAGTCTGACCTCGAATTGGAAGAGGAGGAACTTCGAGAGCACGGCATACCGGCAAACGAAGTGCGCTATGCCGCCAGACGCGCTTTTGGCAACCGCGATCTCATCCGCGAACATGTCCACGAAGCCTGGGGTATTGCCTCTCTTGAACGCCTATTTCAGGACCTTCGATTTGCACTCCGGCAATTGGTCCGGAACAAGCAGTTTTCTGCTGTTTGCATTCTTGCTCTCGCTCTTGGAATTGGGGCGGAAACCACAATCTACAGTGTGATTCATGCTGTGCTCATTGATCCATATCCCTATCGTGGTGCAATGCGGATGGTCCACATCCATCTTTACGACAAGGATCCAGCACCCTACGATCTGGCACTCGACGGCGCGCAGTTTGCTCAATTTGTGAAGTCTCCGGTATTGGATGGAGCGATTGCGGAGGACGTGTACACCATGGGACTCACCGGCAGTGCGCTCCCGGAGCAGCTTCAAGTGGGCCGCATGTCACAGAACGCCTTCGAATACTTCGGTGTTCCGGCGTTACTGGGGAGAGAATTCAGCCCTTCAGACGGGGCGCATGTCGCTGTTCTCAGTTATCACTTTTGGAAGTCGCACTTCGGAGGGCGGCCTGAAGTGATCGGCCGTTCCTTGCAGCTGGATCGTCAACAATTCGACGTGATTGGCGTTTTACCGCAGCGTTTTGCGTGGATCGGAAGCGATGTATATGTTCCTCTACCAAAGTCGTCTGACCCTCGACGACCCGCGAATGTCTATGCGCGCACTCAGACCGGGACGACTGATGCCGAGGTCGAGCAAGCGCTCACGCCCATGCTGAACGCCTTCGCGAAGGAGACGCCCGCAAATTTCCCACAGCAATTCAAAGTGCATCTCGTACATATCAACGAGGTCGCCATTGGGCGATTCAAGGGATTTCTGATCGTCCTCTTCCTTTCCGTGAGCGTTCTTCTCGTGCTCGCTTGTGTTCATGTCGCCATTCTCCTGCTCGCGCGGGGCGAGACGCGCAGAGCGGAGATCGCGATGCGCAAGGCGCTGGGTGCATCAACCAGCCGCATTGCGCGGGGATTGTTCACCGAAGCGTTGTTGCTCTCAATGGCTGGAGGTGGCCTCGGCATTCTCTTCGCGCTTGGCGGCGTCCACTTGGTACACCTTCTCATTCAGCCACTTCCGAGCATTTTTCCGTCTGAAGCCTCGATCGCACTGAATATGCCCGTGTTGCTCTTCACCATGGGTATCGCTTCATTGACGGGACTCTTGTGTGGCGTATGGCCGGCGCTGCGCCTCTGTCGAACGGAGTTGCGACAGACCGTGGACGGTGGCACCCACAAACTCGCAGGGAGACGAGGCGCACGCAGAATCCATACGTCACTTCTTGTGGCACAGGTGGCGCTCACTATTCTGCTTCTCGCCGGCTCGGGAGCGACCGTGCGCAAACTTGAGCAACTTCTGCACGCCAATCTTGGCTATCAGCCGCAGGATCTCGCGTCGGTAAATCTTGTTCTAAACGAGGGCGCTCACAACAACTGGGCGGATCGAATTCAATATTATGAGCAGATCCGTGACGCCATCGCTCGGGATCCAGAGGTAATTTCGGCGGCTATCGGCCACCTGCCACCTTTGATCATCGACTCTACGCCCGTTTCGATGCCAGGGTTGAAGACCGGCAGCGGACAGGTCATCGCACAACAGGTCAGCCCGCAATACTTCTCCACCCTGGGCATTCCGCTGTTGCGGGGCCGAGTATGGACCTCAGCGGAAACAGCACATGCAGCCCGACTTGCCCTCATCAATGAAGCGATGCGTCATCGTTATTGGCCCAACAGCAATCCCGTCGGCCAGACACTCGTGCTCAACAACGGTGTTGCGAATGGGAACGCCTGGAGATTCGTGGCTCCGGGCGACGATCAGCATTTTCAAGTCATTGGCGTCGTTTCCGATACACCGAACAAAGGTCTCGGTGAATCGGCTTACCCCGCAGTCTATATCCCTTATTCCATGATGCCATTCGATGGTTTCGACGTAACGATACGTACGCGAGGTGATCCCGCCGGACTGTTGCGCGCAATAAAGGAAGATGTGCATGGCGTCGAAGCGGATCAGGCCGTGGGCGATCTTGTCACGGCGAAGGATCTACTTGATGGCGACAGTCTAGGTCGCGAGAGATTTGCTGCACGCCTCTTCACTGCGTTTGCCCTTCTCGGATTCGTCTTTGCCGTCGGCGGTATCTACAGCGTTCAGTCCTACCTTGTGGCGCAGAGGACACGCGAACTAGGAGTTCGCATTGCGCTCGGCGCCAGCCGCAGGCATATCGTCAAAGAAGTGACTCGGGCTTCTTTTATCGCGGTATCACTCGGAACCGGAATCGGAGTTGGCGCCAATATCGCATTCGGCCAGATTTTCGCCCATTGGACCAACGGCAACGTACGTGACCCATGGATGCTGTTCGTCGTCAGTGGAATTATATTTTGCGGCGCCGTTTCAGCCTCAGTGGCGCCCGCGCTTGCAGCAACCTCTGTAGATCCTGCGAACGCACTGCGAGCCGAATAGCACGCAGCCAAGGCAAATCGAGAGAAGGGGCTGACTCAGGCCAGGAGGCTCGATATGAAGTTTTGGCAAATCCGCAAACGCAGCCAAGACTTGGATCGCGAGTTGCGTTCTGATTTGGAATTGGAAGAAACGGAGCAGCGCGAGCGTGGCCTACCACCAGAGGAAGCCCGCTACGCGGCACGCCGCTCTCTCGGAAACATAGCCCTCATCCACGATCAGACATACGAAGCATGGGGATGGGCACCGTTTGAACGCCTGTTGCAAGACCTACGCTACACGTTACGGCAGTTGAGGAGATCGCCCGGATTTACGTCAGTATGCCTGATCACACTCGCATTGGGCATTGGCGCCAACACCGCCATGTTCAGCGTCGTTCAGGGAGTGATTCTGGCTCCACTGCCCTTTCCGCAAGCCGATCGCCTCACATTCCTCTGGGAGAAACGGCCTGGCGTTCCTCAACTTGATGTTTCCTATCCAAACTTCGAGGATTGGGAAAAGAGAGCGCGCTCATTCGATTCCATGTCCGCGTTGGTATTTCACAACTTCGATCTGACTGCCCCTGGAAGGGCCGAGCACCTGATGGGCATCAGGGCGTCCTACGGATTTTTGAGAACACTGGGCTTGCAACCGGCTGTAGGACACGATTTCTTGGCCGCTGACGACCAGGCGAACGCTGCGCCTGTGGTGCTGATAAGTGATCGGCTCTGGAGAGAGCGGTTCGCGTCTGACCAGCGGGCCGTTGGGCGATCCGTTGATCTGGATGGAAAGAGTTTCACCGTCATCGGTGTGCTGCCGCCTGACTTCCATTTCCTGGCCGATGCGGACGTCATCACTCCTCTACGTCCCAATTTACCCCTCATCCTTACCGACCGCTCAGTCGAGGCATTGGCGGTACTCGCGCGCCTCAAATCGGGCGTAACGAAGGATCAGGCCGAAGCTGAGATAGGCACGATTCAACAAGAGCTTGACCGTCAGTATCCCGATGCCAACCGCAGTATCGGAGTAACGGCAAGTTCCCTGATGCAGGAAGTCCTCGGCGATGTGCGGGGAACGATCGGGTTGCTGTTTGGGGCTGTCGGCTTGGTGCTGCTAATCGCGTGCGCCAATCTCGCTAGCCTGCTGCTGGCGCGCTCCACTGCGCGGACGCGTGAATTCGGCGTTCGGGCGGCGCTTGGCGCCAGCCGCGGACGCATGGTGAGGCAGTTGCTGACGGAATGTATCGTGCTCTCACTCGCGGGAGGCGCATTGGGCGTCGTGCTCGCAGCTTTCGGATTACGCGTGTTGCTAGTGGCGTTACCACATTCACTGCCGCGGGCCGGAAACATCGGACTTCACCTAACAGTTCTGCTGTTCACAGCGGGAGCTTCGATTGCTGTCGGGATTCTCTTTGGGCTGGCACCGGCAATTCGGTGCTCGGCCACCGATGTACAGGGTGCTCTGCAAAGCGCTTCGCGGGGAACGACAACCGGCCGTCATAGCCTGCTCGGCCGCCTGGTCGTGGTGCAGTTCGCACTGACTCTCATCCTGATGACGGGAGCGGGGTTGCTCCTGCGCAGCGTTCGCAATCTCTGGCATGTAAATCCCGGCTTCAATATGCGGCACGTGATCTCGTTCCACGTTGGTCTGTCCCCTTCGTTGACGGATACTCCAGACCGAACCCGAACAGCCTATCAACAATTGCTTGCGCGCATTGATGAGTTGCCGGGAGTGGAAGCGGCTGACCTGGCCAATATCGTTCTACTCTCTGGAGGGGATAATGGCGGGCCGTTCTGGATCGGCACCAGGCAACCAGCCTCACTGCAGGAAGCACCGCATGCGCTGTACTTCTGGACGGGTCCCGATTATCTGAAGACGATGGGGATTCCCTTGCTGCAAGGCAGGTTTATCACACCCGCGGATCGGATCAATTCCGAAAAGGTTGTAGTGATTGACAGCGTGCTTGCGAGCAGGTTCTTCCCCAATCAGAATCCGGTTGGCCGGACGCTGACGGTAGCGCATTGGGGAGCAGCGCGGATTGTGGGCGTTGTGGGACACGTGCGCAACTGGGGTTTGGACGACCCCGGCACCTATCTTCCCCAGCAGATTTATATCCCGGTGTATCAACTGCCGGACGTAATGGTGACCGACTTCTTCCGCACTCTCACCGTGATGGTTCGCTCGGCCTTGCCCCCTGGGGAGTTGATGCCTGAGATTCGGAATGCCGTCTACGCCTCTGGGCCCGATCAACCGGTTTACGGCGTCAGGACGATCGATGAGGTCGTATCTGAGTCGATGGCCACGCGGAACATTGCCATTCTGCTTCTCGGCGTCTTCGCTGGACTGGCAATGCTCCTGTCCTCGGTCGGCATCTACGGAGTTGTGTCTTATTCAGTAGTGCGACGGACGCAGGAAATCGGAATTCGCATGGCGCTTGGCGCCGACAAAAGCCGGGTTTTCCGCATGATAGTCGGCCAGGGAATCGGAATGGCCGGCGCTGGGCTGGTCCTCGGCATTCTGGCGGCGATTGGCCTGGTGCATGTGCTGCCAAGTTTCTCTCATCTGCTGTATGACGTGGGCAAAAACGATCCCCTCACTCTGTTTTGCGTTTCCGCGGGACTGCTACTGGTTGCAGTGGCTGCTTGCTTTCTTCCGGCATCCCGCGCCATGCATACCGATCCGATGCGCGCTTTACGAACTGACTGAATGAAAGCGTTGGATCGCGATCGGCCCGTCACCACGACGACGAGTCGTTTTTCTATTGCCTGAATTTCACGAGCAACCAGTCGTTCCGCCACAGTTCTTGCATACGTAGCAATTCCCGTTGGGCGTCATCAGACTACCGCAGGAACGGCAGGCCGGCTCGCCACTGGTTTCGAATGCTGGTGACGAAATGGACGCAACCTTTCGTGGTTCGTCTGGAACCTTCGACTGATTGCTGTTTGCGGAAAACAAGGCGAGCTGAACCCCAGAGAGGAAGCGGAGTTCGAGCCAGCGGAAAAGATAGTCCATGATGGACTTCGCATAGCCCAGTTCCGCGCTCCCCGTCCAGCCCGATGGCTCAAAACGGGTATGGGATAGCTTATCGCAGAGCACACGCAAGGGGACGCCGTGCTGAAGGCTGACAGAAACGACCGTCCCGAAGCACTCCATCAATCCCGCAATTGTTGAACCCTCCTTGGCCATCCGGATGAAGATCTCCCCGGGTTGACCGTTGGGGTAGAGCCCGACAGTCAGGTAGCCTTCATGCCCTCCGACCGCGAAATGATGCGTGATCGCCGGACGTTCATCGGGGAGGCGATGGCGGTTTGCCGCCGGCGGGCCAAGGAACGTTGACGTTTGCATGTCCATCGCGTACCTCCGAACGCAGGGGGATTCTGCGCCTGGTTCTCACTCGATCCCGCAGAAGAGGGTTGTACCCTGAGATGCGAATCCGATCAAATGAGTGGAGACGCGAGCGATAGTTCAAGGACAACCATAAGGATTAGCCACGCAAGTTGTCTGAGGTTCGGAGTAGGCCCGCTGTAGATTCGTTGAAAATTGCAAGACTTCTACTCGTACCGCAATGCAACTAGCGGATCGACTCTCGTCGCTCGACGAGCTGGGATGTAGGCGGCGACGGCGGCCACGGTGAGCAGGAGCAAACAAACGCTCACGTAACTGACCGGATCAGTGGAAGTGACACCGTAGAGAAGGCCGGCGAATGTACGGCTGATGGCTAGTGCTATGGACAGGCCGGTGAGGAGTCCCAGCCCAACGGGCAGGAGTGCTTGGCGCAGCATCATCAAAAGCACGTCGCCTCGTTGCGCGCCCAGCGCCATGCGAATACCTATCTCACGTGTTCTTTGTCCCATGGCGTATGCCATGACCGCGTAGATCCCCACTGCCGCGAGAACGACTGCCAGAAACGAAAATAGAGTGAACAGTTCAATCTGAAATCGTCTTTGGGCTCCCAGACTCCAGAGTTGCTCTTCGACGGTAGAGGGTGTTGTGCGAGGCAACGTTCTGTCAATCTGGTGGATTTGGTCGTCGATGGTTGCCTCCATGGAGGAGGGGCTGGACTGCGTGCGCACCATGAGCGTGAGCACATCCCAAAGCTTTTGTCGCACGGGGAAGTAGATGACGGAGATGGGGCGTGTCTCAGGTCCATTCCGAACCGTGTCTCCAGCGACTCCCACAACCGTAAGCCAGCCCTTTGCCTCGGAGCCGGGCGCGTTGTATTTAAATCGTCGGCCAATGGGATCGCGTCCCGGCCATAGCCTTCGGGCCATGGTCTGGCTCACAATTACCACCGGCGTGGCCGCTGGCCCATCCGCAGAAGTAAACTGCCTTCCACGCAGTATCGGAATCTCGAGTGTTTCGAAGAACCTTTCGCTGACATACGTCCACGTTGCAGGCTCATCATCGAGGGTTGAAGTTGCCCCCTCGCGCCCCTCAATCTCAAGTTGGGAATTGGGAACACGGCCAAGAAAGACGGAGCCGACGGCAGCGGACTTTACGCCGGGAAGTGCACTCACTCGGCCGATTGCCTCATCAACAAACGAGCGGATGCGTGCATCGTCGTTGTCATACTTGTCCCCATGCAGAACGATGTTCTCCACGACTAGATGATCTGGACGGAAGCCCAGATCGACGTCTTCCAAGCGGATGGCGCTGCGCAGCAGCAGTCCCGTCGCAGTGAGCAGCACGATCGCAAGAGTGCACTCTATAAACACCAGTGAGGAATGCATTCGATTGCTGCTGCGATTGGATTCGCCTTTCTCTCGAAGGGCATCCTGCGGGTTGGCTCTGGACAGCTCCCATGCGGGCCTAAAAGCGGAGAGGGCCCCGGCGAGCAATGAGACCCCCAGGGTGAACAGGACCACGTAGCCGTTCACGCGGACATCGTGAAGGCCGGGCAGATCAAACGCGGCGAGGACTATCAGGGCTTTTACTCCCAACGCCGCTAGGCTAAGACCCGCTGCTCCGGCGACCAGCGCGAGCAGGATAGCTTCGGTCATGACCTGTCGGAAAATGTCCGAGCGGCCTGCACCGAGCGCGATCCGAATCGCAATCGATTGGCGACGTGCAAAGGTGCGCGAAACGAAGAGACCGGCAACGTTGGCGCATGCCATGAGAAGAACCAGAATCACCGCGCCCATGAACAGCCCAAGCGTTAAACGCACACGCGATCCCACGAGATAGATTTCAAGCGGTAGGACGTGAACGCCCAGATAGCGATCGGTGTCAGGGTGTTCACGTGAAAGCTGGCCGGCAAGCGTTGTCATCTCAGCTTGCGCCTGGTCAGTGCTGGTATTTCCATGGAGTCTGGCCACAACTCCGAATGCATCGGCAATTCGGAACTTCTGAAATGCAGCCCACCGTGCATCGGATTCGATAGGTAGCCAAAGTTGCGTATCTCTTGCCTGGGACCAGGCTTGAGATTCTTTGGCTGGAAAAGCAAATTCGGCGGGCATCACTCCGATTACTTCAAACGAGGCCCCGTCGATTTCCATCCTCCGTCCAATTACGTCCTTCGCCGATGAGAAATGCTGTCGCCAGAACTCATAGCTTATGACTACAAGATGAGGATTGCCGGCGATTTTGCTTGCTTTGAAGGTTCGTCCGAACAGAGCTGGCGTGCCAAGCACTGAGAAAAAGTTCCCCGAGACTTTTGTGGATTGAACTTGCTCTACGTTGTCGGTGCCGGTGAGATTGACGATGGAGCCATCGGGACGCAGGAAAGCCGCCATATAGTCGAAGCTCCGCGCATTGTGCTCCCAGTCTTCGTAAGTCGGATAAGACGTCCAGTCGCGATCGAGATCCTTCTTCGGAACCGATTTCCAGAGCAAGCACAGATGCTTGGGATCTCGGTAAGGAGAACGTTTCAGAAGCACCCCATAAACCACGCTGAAGATCGAAGAGGTAACTCCGATGCCGAGAGTCAAAGTCAAGATGCTTGCTAAGGCGAACCCAGGACTCTTGAGCAGTACACGCGATGCATGACGGATTTGGCCTAAAGAGGTGAATGGCAAGCGCAACTCCAGGTGCTTTCTCAGGATGTGTGAGACCATCCTCCGCAGAGGTTAGACGTATAGATCTCTCTGACGTCCACCGGCTGTGAACTTGCCCAGTTCACGGCCGCCTCGGCACCCGATCGGTCGTCTTCGGAGATCATAATCCCCATCAGCGGCACTGGGGAATTCCCTCACAATGTGGTTGCAGCATACGTCTGGGAGAGATTGGCAGGATTAGGGTCGAATACCTTGACAGCAGTATGGATTCAGGCCACCTGACGCAGCTCCTTGAGCTTGCGGTAGAAAGTCGTCTTGCCGATGCCAAGCAACCGCGCCGCTTCAACTGAATTGCGATTGGACCGCCTGTAGGCGGCCAGAATCATTGCGCGCTCCATTGCATCGAGTGTCGGGAACGGTTCGATACCCGAAATCGGCCCGGAGTGCATGGGAAGTTCCATGGCAGTACGAGATTCCTGCAATTTCGCCGCAGTCGCGGTGATGAGCTTCGATGCTTCCTGAAGGTTGTCGAGACACTGGAAATCCTGCTGGAACACCACCTTCTCCACCATCCGCTCAACGACATTCACAATGGGCCCAGGCAGCGCCCGTCCGCATCGTCGGCAACGAGCATTGTCTGCCCACTGCACCAGTTCACACTGTACACAACGAGTCCTTGCACGCTCTTCGCACATAGCTTCACCTCTCAAAGTTTTTGGCTCTTGATTGTTGGAGGGCTCAGCCGAACAGACTGAGCTGGACCGGCTGTTCGGTGGTCGCAGTAGAACGCCACGGCGGAGAATCCGGCCTTTGCTTCTCGCGAGTCGACGAGACTAAATGAATGTCCGGGGCGCCGCTCTCAGGCGCGAGCGCCGAAGGTAACGTACCATCATCTACGGTCTCTCCGTTAACCTGCGTGGCTGGCTCCACGTGCTTTGCACGCTCGCGATCGAGGTGTCGCCAAATCTGGTCGGCAGATTCGCCGACTCCGGCTTTCTCCACTAGCTCCCGTGCCATCGCGGCCATCAGGTCTTCATCCGCATCGAGCGACTGCAGACCTTCGCCGGAGAACTTGCCCTCCATCATGAGCGCCACAAGCATCTTTCGGCCCATCAGCCGCAGGCAGATCTCCTGCATGGTCCCCTTGTAAGTGAGGAACTTCACTCGCACAGGATGTCTCTGCCCGATGCGCCAGGACCGCCGGCTGGCCTGTCGAAGCGTGTGCAGCGAATAGCCCGTCTGGTAGAAGTAGAGCGTCGGGAATGCGAGCAGATCGAGCCCGGTCTCCACCAGTTTCGGATGACAGACCACGACCTCGACGCCGGATTCGAGCTGCTTGTCGTACCATTCCTCCCGCTTTTGCGTGGGAACCGAAGCGCGCAGGACCGCGACTCGCAACCCCGCCGCGGACAACACCTCTTCGAGCCGTGCGTTGACGTCCTTTTCGCCCGTATAGGTCGCATACGCCTGGCAGCGCCGGCCCTGCCGCAGCTCTTCCCGGATGTCCTCGATGAGGGCGATCTCCTTGGAGTAACCTGCGTTCCGTGCCAGTTCGCGCGGTCGTGCAACGAGGAACTTGTAGTATTCCTTCGTCGACGGATCGAGTGCACGCGCCCAGATCTCATCGAAGCCGTAGGGATGATCGGGGTAGAGCAGGAGCGTATTGAGCAGGACACTCATGAGGCTCTTGTTGCCGCGATGTTCCGCCATGGCGTTACGAAGCGCCTGCTCCAGCTCTGTGTACGCTTCCGCAAGCCCTTCGCCCATGTCGCACGAGAGCACACTTTCGGTGTATGGTGGCAGATTGTCGGCAATGTCTTCGAGCGCCAGAAACGCCGTCGTGGACATCAGGAATTTGCCGAAAAGAAGCGGAGATGCTCCGGGTTTTTTGATCACCTGGACGGTCTTCTTCGAAGCGCGCGAACAAGCATTGTCTTCTTCCCGGATCTTCTCGATGGTTTCAAGAACTCCGTATTGCTGCTGGAAGTGCCGTCGTCCTTCTCCGCCATAAGCAAAGCCATCCGCCCCGATCATCTGCGGCTCCATGCGATAGAACACGTTGAAGAGATCGTCGGCGTAGCCGCCCATCAGCGTTCCAGTCAGGGCAACCAGCCGGCGGCCAGCGCGTGCCAATACTCCCAGCGCATTGCCCTGTGCCGTGTCTCCAGCCAGCTGGTGCAACTCATCGGCAATCGCCAAGTCAAACCAGCCCTTCATGTACCGGCCCAGGTACTCAACCGGCGCCATCCTCTGGATCTTCGTCCGGTCCGCCTGCCACAGAGGAGAAAATAGCTCCCTTCCGCCATGCACGCGCCCAACCCGCTCGCTGATCTTCAGCTGATCAAAGTCGAGGCGCGTGAACCGCCCCCCTTCCGGATTCTCGATGGAAAGTCCTGTATCCGGGTTGACCACGCCGCCGAGCTCCGGCCCGCATTTTGCCGTCAGATACGCGTGGCGCCAGAAATACGAAAGCTTCCCTTTGTCTTTCGGAATGATGAACACCGAGCAGTGCGGGCAGCGGCGCGTCCAGCCTTTCCGACCCAGCTTGCGCAACTCAGCCAAGGAGAGCTGCGTACCTTCGTAGACCACTCGGCCCTTGCGCAGACGAACCTCGCACACTCCGTGCGGCTGCTTCGGATCGCCGCCATTGCGCATATCCTCTACCAGGAACGTCCGTACAAACGGGAGGGTTTTGATCGCTTCCCGTGCCCATTTTTTCGCGATGTGCGAAGGACACATCACCAAGATCGTTTTCGCGTTGAGGACATGCGCCAGGCCCAACGCCATATACGTTTTGCCCGCTCCGCATTCGGCAACGATGCGAGCAGCGTGCGCTTTTCGCAGATGTTTCGCGAGTCCGCCAATGGCGATGGCCTGAGCCGGTAGCGGCTTTCTCAATAGGGTCGAAAGCTCGGCCGGTATCTCATCAGCCGTGCTCTGCAAGGGCGGGTACATGGCGAGAATCCGTTCACCGAGCTCGCCCGCGTTAGCGCGGAGATATCCGTAGATGTCCGTCGGCTCCATTGCGGGCCTCCTGTGTCGCGTGGATTGGTGCGGCTTGTCGAGCTGGATCGTACTAAGGAGCATTGAATAAGGGTGAATGCCCGTTAATTCCTCAACGAAATTGAGAACGGAAGGTCCGAAAGAAAGAGTTCGTTACTCCATTCTAGGAATGACCCGTTTGCGGTTTGGCGACTCATCATCGCTCCAGAATCGTTCCAGAAGTAACCGGGCCGACATGGGCGTTTGAACTAAGTCGCTGGCGCGACGGACGCTGCGGCGTGGGTGGTCCCCGGGCATTGTTGCCGGTGTAAGGCTTGGGTCACAGGAGGTTTATTGTGACCCATCTTCGGCAACTGATGCTGGA
>JBAUBR010000262.1:0-2476 GCA_049676965.1 Occallatibacter sp. | reverse complement strand
AGCGGGTCGACGGGGGGCGGGACGGCGGTCACGATCACGGGGACGAACTTTGCCGCTGGAGCGGCGGTGACGTTTGGAGCGACGGCGGCAACCAACGTGGTGGTGGTCAATAGCACGACCATCACGGCCACGACGCCGGCGGGCGGCGCCGGTGCGGTGGCGGTGACGGTAACGGTCAACGGACAGAGCGGGAGTTTGGCGAACGGGTTCACCTATGGGGCGGCTCTGCCCTTGAAAGCCAGCGCCAACGGGAGGTACTTTGTCGATCAGAACAACACGCCCTGGCTGCTGATGGCGGATTCTCCTCAAGCTATGATCTGTACGATCGACGCCGGCAGCATGGCGACCTACATGAGCGCCCGGCAAAGCCAAGGATTCAATGCCATCAATCCCGATGCGATCTGTACGACCTACACGGGAGGCAATTCAGCCGGCACGGCCTTTGATGGAACGCCACCCTTCACAAGCGGGTCATCTCCGTCGAACTACGACCTGTCCACGCCGAATTCGGCCTACTTCGCCGAGTTGGATAGCATGATCAACCTCGCCGCCTCCTATGGCCTGGTGGTGTTTCTGGACCCCATCGAGACCGGAGGATGGCTGGGGACCCTTGAAAACAACGGGGCGACCAAGGCCTATAACTATGGGGCCTACCTGGGAAACCGATATAAGAACTTTGCCAACATAGTGTGGGAGTCGGGGAACGACTTCCAGACGTGGTCGAGCAGCAGTTCGGACAATAACGTGGTCTATCAGGTTATGGCCGGAATCGCCAGTGCCGACCCCAATCACTTACAGACGATAGAGCTCGATTACCGATTCAGCTACTCCAACCAGGACACCCTTCTTTCGGGGGTCTTGACCGCTGACGGGGCTTACACTTATTACGAAACTTACGATTGCGTGTTGCAGGCATATGCCAGTAGTCCGACGACACCGGATTTCCTCATCGAAGCAAATTACGAAGACGAGAACGACACCGGTAACTTGCCCGCTGTCGCGGGACCCTATGTGCTGCGTGAGCAAGCCTATTGGACGTTGACCTCCGGCGGTGTCGGCCAGATTTGGGGGAATCACTATTTTTGGGACTTCCTTCCGGGATGGCAGGACCAGTTAGACAGTCCCGGCGCGCTTGAGATTCAGTACATCAACCAACTCTTCGCCAGCTTCGCCTGGTGGGATCTTGTCCCGGATACGACCCATGAAGTTGTCACCGCGGGATATGGAACCTATGACGGCTCCAATCTGGATATCACCACAGCCACCTACTGCACCACCAGCTGGATCGCCAATGGAAGCATGGCGCTAACCTATTGTCCCAATACATCGACATTGACGGTCGACCTTGCCCGGTTCTCGGCTCCGGTGACCGCGCAATGGTACGATCCCTCCCATGGCACCTACACCGCGATCTCGGGATCGCCGTTTTCCAACTCCGGCTCTCAAGAATTTACTACTCCCGGCAACAACCACGACGGAAACCCGGATTGGGTTTTGGTCATGACTACCCCAAACGGCGACTAGAAGTGGTTGCATAAATGGGGTTTTGAAAGGGCACGGCTAAACAGCTTGCAGAAAAAACCGATCATTGCGTTCTCTTTCTCCGGTGGCGAGCGTCTTTCGCCGCCGGAGAGAGGGTTTGGTGTCGTTGTTTTCTTCTCGGCACATCGTTTTTCCAGTGGGCGAAGACACGTCTCCCCGCTCAGGCCGCAGCCGGAATGGCGGCCAGTTTGCTCAGCCGCAGCAGATTGTGCGCCGCAGCCGCGAAGCGAAACCGCCAATCGACCCGCTTGAGCTCGCGCAGCTTCACCTGACGCAGCCTGTCCCGCTCCAGCGCTTCATCCAGCCAAACGACTTCTCCACCAGCTTGAAGTGCTCCTCGCTCAACAGCCCTGCCTCGCGCGCCTCTTCGACCACCGCCAGCAGCGACTGCCGGTTCACCTCGGCCGCAATCGGCCGTTCCCGGTTCTTCGAAAAGATGTTCGTCTCCCGCACCAGATCGTCCATCTCCGGACCCGCAAACCACTGGTACGGCAGGTTGAAGTTCAGCTGCTCCATCAACTGGCGCCCCGAACGGCTCGAGCACAGCACCATCAAAAGTTGCGCCCCCAGCAGCCGCTCCGGCGCGATCGACGGCCGGCCCCGATCAGCGTACATCTTCGCCAGAACCGTTTCCATCCGCTTGAGCGCACCGTCCACCGTGCTGCGCATCTTCCGCATCGGGTGATCGGGCCGGAATCCGCTGCTCCAGCGTCATGCATCTGAACATCGCTTCCTGCTTTTGTCGTCGCCTCCTCGCATCTCTCGCTCTACAGCATCCCCTGTGCAGAAAAAGTCCAATAGTAGAAGGGTTTTTTTCTGCAAGCTGTTTAGCCGTGCCCTTTCAAAACCCCATTTATGCAACCACTTCTATTCGCCGTTTGGGGTAGTCATGACCAAAACCCAATCCGGGATTCCGTCGTGGTTGTTGCCGGGA
>JBAUBR010000261.1:0-51081 GCA_049676965.1 Occallatibacter sp. | reverse complement strand
GGCTTCGCTGGGCGTAATGCAGGAGCAGAAGGCGGGGCGGCAGCGGGTGCGCGCGCTGGCGCTGGCGGCAATCCTGGTGGTGCTGCTTGCGGTTGGCCCGCTGGTGTGGTGGGCCGTAGACAATTTGATCGCCGGAGAGCATCTGGGCGACCTGACCAGCCAGTTCAGCCTGTGGGTTTGCATCCTGTGTCCGGCGCTGGTGGCCGCGGCGCTGGTGGCCGGGTGGCTGAAGAACAAGTCATAAGTTATCCATTCCTACTCCTCATCGGGAAAATCCTCCAAAAGCAACTTCTCCCGCCTCTTTTCCGTCCATCCAATAAGAGTTAAGCTGGGCTTAATCTCCTTGGAACCCCTCCGAACGAGGGATTGACGATGCCGGAACGCGACCCCCAATCCATCACGTTCAATGACGACGCACGGCTGATTCCCGTGTGGTCCATCGTGGTCGCCGCGCTGGCGCTCCTGCTGGTGGAGTATTACCTCTGGCTGGTCCTACCCAACCAGCCGCATCACCACACGCCCCCCATCGGATTTCGCATCTACTTCAATTTCTCCTGGGGCGCGCTGGTGGCGCTGTATTTCCTGATGGTGGGCTACGTGAGCAAGGATGCGCCGCGCCGCGCCATGAGCTCACGCTTCTGGATGGTGATCTGCTTCGTGATGCCGGGCGGCATCGGCGCGGTGCTCTATTTTCTGCTGCGCCAACCGCTGGTTTCGCGCTGCCCTGCCTGCTCCACGCATGTGCAGAGCGATTTCCACTTCTGCCCGCAGTGCGACTACCAGCTCACGGCGAGCTGCGGGAACTGCTACCGCACGGTGCGCGCGACCGACCAGTTCTGCACGCGCTGCGGCCATGAACTGGTTCTGGACAAGATGCCGGCGCGTCTGCGGGTGATGGCGGAGTAGCGGCGCACCTCGGCGCGGTTGGTCTTGAAAAGATGGACTACGGATTTTTCTCGATCGGCGCCGCTTACCTTACAATCGAGCTTCCGGCCTTCGCACTTCCTGCTCGCATGACCCTTTCCGCGATTATCGTCGACGACGAACAACTGGCTCGCGACGAGTTGAAGTATCTGCTCGACTCCGCCGGCGGCGTGGACGTGGTGGCGCAGGGGACGAACGGCATTGAAGCGGTCAATCTGATCGAGGAGCACCATCCGGACCTGGTATTTCTCGACGTGCAGATGCCGGGACTCGACGGATTTGCGGTGATCAAGCGGCTGATGAATCGCGGCAGCGCCAATTCCGGCGCAGCCGGAAAAGAAGCCGCGCCGCTGCCGCAGATCGTCTTTGCTACAGCTTATGACCAGTACGCGGTGCGCGCCTTCGACGTGAATGCCGTGGATTATCTGCTCAAGCCGTTCGACCGCGCGCGCGTGCTGCAAGCTCTTGATCGCGTGCGCAGCCGAATGGCAGGCAATGCCGGCGGCACGCTGCCGGAGTCGCAGATCGATGCGCTGCTGAAGCTCATCAACCGTCCGCAGGGCGCCGCGCAGCCGGCCAAGCTGATTGTGCAGGCGCAGAGCAGGCTGCTGCTCATCGACCAGGCGGACATTTGCTTCGCCGCCATCGACGAAGGGGTGATTCGAGTGGTCACGCAGAACTTCGAGGGGCAGTCGAAATGCCGCACGCTCGAGGAGCTGCTGGAGCAGCTTGACCCGGCCGTGTTCTGGCGCGCGCATCGCGGCTTTGTGGTCAACCTGAACCACATTCGCGAAGTGGTGCCGTGGTTCAAGTCGAGTTATCAACTGCGCATGGACGACAAGAAGCAGTCGGAGATTCCTGTGAGCCGCGCGCAGACCAAGCGGCTGCGCGAGCTGTTCAATCTATAAAGCTTGTTTCAAAAATGGCTCGGCACGTTCTGTCCAGAGACCCCAGAGGCTAAAGCCCTCCAGTCTCAAGCGCTTTTCGGCACGACTAAAGTCGTGCCCTGATACAAAGCGGGCTTTTGAAACACGCGGTAGGAAATCCTGAGCGCGGTTGACGCGATCAGTCATAGCGCTCGGTGACAATCTGCTTGCGGTGCCAACCAAAGCTCGCAAGCCGATCGCGTACTGCGCCCACCATTTCGCTGAGGCCGCAGATGTACGCGTGGACGTCGAAGCGCAGTTGCGCGGGGGGGACGGACGGATCGGGCTTGGGCGCGGGCAAGGGCTGGCCAAGGCGCGCGGCGCGCTCCTCGACGATCTTCGCCACGTAATCCTGCACGTAGCCGCGCAGGCCGGGCCAGCCTTCCGGTGCCCGGCTGAGCGTAATGAGATATTGGAAGTTTGCGTACCGCGCGGCGAGCGCTTCGAATTCTTCGCGGTAGTAGATTTCGCTTTCGTTGCGCGTGCCGTAGACGAGCCAGATATCCTTGCCGCCGGTGCGATCGGGTTCGTCGTTTGGGAACAGCCATTGCAGGAATCCGCGCAGCGGCGCAACGCCGGTGCCCGTGGCAACAAGAATCGAATCGGTGACCGGTTCGCGCAGAGTGAAGAAGCCGAGCGGGCCCTCGATCTGGATCGTGGCGCCGACGGCGAGATCGGGAAGAAGGTTGGAGAAATAGCCGCCTTCAACGCGGTTCAGGCAGAGATCGAAGCGGTTTGCGTGGGGCGCCGAAGCGATGGAGTAGGCGCGCGTCTCAAGCCTGCCGCGCGGATCCTCGGCAACCACGGAGATGAACTGGCCCGGCGTAAACGAAAAGCTCTCGACGCCTTCGACGACGAATTCTAGATGGTAGCACTGCGCCGTCTCCGAAAGGCATTCTTCGCGTTGGAGACGAGCGGTGTGGAGCGCGCGTATTTGCGTGGGTTCCTGCATTCGCGATGAAGGCGTGGTGTGCAGCCAGATTCATTTTTACCAGCTTCGATCGACTTTCGAAATTGAAGAGGCAAAATGCGGTTCTTGACACAATACCCTTATAGGGTAATCATAAGAAGTGGATAAACGCACGCCTCATTACGATCTTTCGCGCATCCAGGCCGATGTCGCGCGGCTCGGAGTAGTCGCGTTTACCAAGACGGCAATGGACGGCGGCCGGGCGATGGGGCTAACAACCACTGAGATGCTGAAGGTGATTGCTTCGCTCACGAGACACAACTTCTACAAATCGATGACGACATACGCAGACCACCGGATTTGGCAGGATGTTTACCACGCGCCGACTCCGGTGCGGAAGGACGCTTACATCAAGATCACCTTGCGCGACTCGGCGCCGGTGATCCAGTTCAAGGAGAAATGACGATGGCGCGAAAGTGCTTGAATTGCGAGAACGCCTCCAAAATGAGCCGGTTCGATGGCGAGACGTTCATCATCGAACATGCGGGAATGACGAATGCGGTGAAGAGCCTTTCGGGTTGGCGCTGCGGGAACTGCGAAGAGGTTGAGTTCGACGCCGAGAGCGCGCGGCGCTATGCGGCGGCTGGCGATGAACTCGTGCTGTGCTATCGCAAACGGCAGAGGAAAGAGCTACGGCGAATTCGACGCAAACTCGGTCTCACCCAAGCGGCGGCGGCACGTCTTACAGGCGGGGGGCACAACGCTATTTCCCGTTACGAACGCGGCGAAGCGGCGCCGGTGGCGGCCGTGATGAATCTCTTTCGACTCCTGGACAAACATCCGGAGCTACTCAAGGATCTGGTTTAGTCGACCACGCCTCGTCTATTCCACTGTTACGGATTTGGCGAGATTGCGCGGCTGGTCGACGTCGCAGCCGCGGCGGACGGCGATGTAATAGGCGAGCAGTTGCAGGGGCACGATCTCGATGAGCGGCGAGAGCAGTTCGGGGGTGTGCGGGACGTGGATGACGTGCTCGACGAGGCCGCCAATCCGCGAGTCGCCTTCGGTCGCAACAGCGATCACGCGGCCGGAGCGGGCGGTGACTTCCTGAATGTTGGAGAGCGTCTTCTCGTAGCGCAGCTTCGAAGCCGGATCGGATTGGTCGCGCGTGGCGAGCACCACGACGGGCAGGTTTTCGTCGATGAGCGCATTGGGCCCGTGCTTCATTTCGCCTGCCGGGTAGCCTTCGGCGTGAATGTAAGAGATTTCCTTGAGCTTGAGCGCGCCTTCTAACGCGATGGGGAAGTGAATCCCGCGGCCGAGGTAGAGAAAATCGCGCGCGCTCGAGAAATCCTTGGCCAGCAACTCGCACTGCTCGGTGCTTTTGCGCAGCGTCTCTTCGATCTTGCCGGGGATGCGGGCCAGCTCTTCGATCAGCGTCACGGATTGTGATTTATCAAGTTTGCCGCGCAGCTGACCGAGCTTGAGCGCGAGCAGAAACAGTGCGGTCAGTTGCGCCGTAAAAGCCTTTGTGGAGGCGACGCCGATCTCCGGGCCGGCGTGGGTGTAGATAGCGCCGTGCGCTTCGCGCGCCACCATGGCGCCGACCACGTTGCAGATGGCAACGGTCTTCGACCCGAGCGCGATGAGCTCGCGCTGCGCGGCCAGCGTGTCGGCGGTTTCTCCGGATTGGGTGATGAGCAGGCCCAGCGCATCGGGGCCGGCGATGGGGCTGCGATAGCGATATTCGCTGGCGTAGTCCACGTCGACGGGCAGGCGCGCCAGGCGCTCGATCATGTATTTGCCGGTGAGGCCGGCGTGCCAACTGGTGCCGCAGGCGGCGATGCTGATGCTGCCGGCGCGGGCCAGCTCTTCGTCGGCGATCTCCATTTCGGCGAGGAAGACTTTACCCGAGTCGAGCGAAACGCGGCCCAGCGTGGTGTCGGTGACGGCCTGCGGCTGCTCCCAGATTTCCTTGAGCATGAAATGCTTGTAGCCGCCCTTTTCCGCCTGGATAGGATCCCAGGTGATGCGCGTGACGGCGCGGGTGATGGGCTTGCCGTCGAAGTCGGTGAGCTCGACGCCGGCGGGAGTGAGGATGGCCATGTCGCCGTCGGCGAGGAAATAGAGATTGCGCGTGTGATGCAGGATGCCGGGGACGTCGGAGGCGACAAACGACTCGCCTTCGCCCAGGCCGATGACTACCGGCGGTCCCTGGCGCGCGGCGACTATCTTGTTGGGCTCGGCAGCCGAAAGAATGCCCAGTGCGAAGGCTCCGCCGAGGCGCTTGACCGCGCGGCGAACAGCAACTTCGAGCGGAATCGGTGCGCCTTCGGTCTCCGCATCCGTCTGCACCTGCTCGATGAGGTGGGCGATGATCTCGGTGTCGGTTTCGGTGACGAACTTGTGGCCCTTGGCGGTGAGTTCGTGCTTGAGCTCGAGGTAGTTTTCGACGATGCCGTTGTGAACGACGACGATGCGCCCTGTGCAGTCGCGGTGGGGATGAGCGTTCTCTTCCGTCGGCCGTCCGTGCGTGGCCCAGCGCGTGTGGCCGATGCCGAAGGTGCCTTCGAGGGGATGGTCGGCGAGCACCTGTTCGAGATTGCCTAACTTTCCGGGCGCGCGGCGGACCTCGAGTGTGGGGCACGACGGGCTGCCCACGGCAATGCCGGCCGAGTCATAACCGCGGTATTCGAGCCGCCGCAGCCCCTCGATGATGACAGGGACCACCTTCTTGGGTCCTACATAGCCAACAATGCCGCACATGGGTTCATTTTATGCGACGGGATGCGGAAGTCTATTCGGTTCGAAGGGCTCGCATGGGGTCGATAGCGGCAGCGCGGCGGGCGGGCAGGAATGCGGCTGCCGAAGCACAGAGGGCGAGAACCGCGACGGCTCCAAGAAATGCGATGGGATCCGTGTTGCTCACCTGGTAAAGCAGGCTGGCCATAAAGCGTCCCGCGAAAAGAGCGGCGGGAACGCCCAGTGCGAGGCCGATGAGCACCTGGACCGCGGCACCGCGCATCACCATGGAGATGACACGCGAGCGCGTGGCGCCCATGGCCATGTGCACGCCGATCTCGCTGGTGCGGCGGGCCACGAAGTACGACATCACTCCGTAGAGCCCCACCGACGCGAGGATTAGCGCCAGCACGCCGAAGACGCCGGTGAGCCGCGCGATCAGCCGGTCCTGGTTGAAGTTGTCGGCCACCTCGGCGTCGTAGCTCTCCAAGTGGAAGATGGTCAGGCCGGGATCGACCTGGGCGAGGGTCTTGCGGATGAGTGTCTCGGCGTCCTGATGCGGGCGGGCAAAGTTGAGGATGATGGAATTGAGGTACAGCGAGTGCGCTTCGCCGGCGGCCTGGTTCGGATCCTTGAACCCCATATATTGCTGGCCGAGAAGGCGAAAGAAGAGCGGGCGAGGCTCGCCGCGGGGATTGACCATCTTGAAATCGGCAAAGACGCCGACGATCTCGAACATGCCGGAGTTCTGCGCGGTGTCCATGCCGAAGTGCTTGCCGATGGGGTCCTGGTTGGGGAAGAAGAGCTTTGCGAAGGCCTGGTTGACGAGCACCACGGACTGCGAGCCGGTAACGTCCTGCTCGGTAAAGCCGCGGCCGCGCACGATGGGCACGCCGATGGAGCCGAGAAAATTGCGGCTGACGCGGTCCCAGTCGGAGAAGCAGTTGTCATTCGGTCCGGGCACGGGATGGCCCTGCTGGATGACGCACGAGCCCCATTCGTTGCCGCCCAGCGGAATGTAGCGCGCGAAGCTCACATGGGCCATGCCAGGCAGCGCGGAGAATCGGTTCTCCAGCTCGCGATAAAGTGCGGGAAGACGATCGAGCGTGTACCCGGCGTCCTGGGGATTGATGATGACCTCGTAGCTGTTCGAGGTGGCGATGCCGAGATTCTGGTGCTGGAGATGGAAGAGCGAGCGCGTCATGAGCAGAGCGCCGGCCAGCAGCACAACCGACAACGCGACCTGGAAGATGACCAGCGTTTTTTGCGGCAGAGACGAACGATCGCGCGTAGAACGGTTGATGCCGCGAAGAGCCTCAGCCGGCTGCGCGTGCGACGACGCCCACGCCGGAGCCGCGCCAAAGACGATGCCAGTGAGCAGCGAGACCAGGAAGGCGAACCCAAGCACGGGCAGCGATGGGCTGGCGTGGACGGGCATGTTGCGCGATTGGGGAAAGGCGAGCGCGAGGATCATCTGCGAGCCGAAGTAAGCGACCACCAGGCCGGCGAAGCCCCCAATCACGCTGAGCAGCACGCTCTCGGTCAGGATCTGGCGAATCACACGGCGCTGCGCCGCTCCCAGCACCATGCGCACGGCGATGTCCGCACGCTGTGCCGCGCCGCGCGCGAGCAGCAGATTGGCGATGTTGGCGCAGGCGATGAGGAGCACAACGCTGGAGAGCGCCATGAGCAGGCGCAGGCCCGTGCCGGTCTGCTGCTGGAGCTTTTGAATGCCGCCGCCGGCGGAGGTGAGCACGACGTGCTGTTTGTGAATCTCGGCTGCGCGGCCGTGCTCGGTGTATGCCGGACGGGTAGCGAACCACTGGCGCATCGACTGCGAGAGCTTGGTCGCGAGAGCTGCCAAGTTCGTGCCCTCGCGTACGCGGCCCAGCAGATAGAGCCAGTCGGTGTCCTTCTGCAGGAGCGAGGAGTTGGTTCCCGACATGATGGGTTCGGCCGACAACGGAAGCCACATCTCCGGCGGAAACGAAACCACGCGATCGCCGAAGAAGCCCGGCGGCGCTACCCCGGCCACGGTAAAGGGATACGTCCCGAGGTAAACGGTAGAACCCACCACGCTGGGATCGCCGGCAAAGTCCGCTTGCCAGCTCGCGTAGCTGAGCACGAGCGCCGGCGGGGCTCCGATGCGATCGTCGTTCTCGCCGAGCGGGCGGCCCAGATACGCGCCGACTCCGAGCGTGGCGAAGTAGTTGCCGGAGACGTACTCCGAGCGCAAAAGCTTGCCTGGCGCCGATCCTACGCGCACGCTGAATCCGCTGCCGCCCGCCTCAACCGCGGCGAGCTGCTCGAACTCCGGCGCAACAGGCTTCAGATGCAGGTAAAGATCGTAGGAGAAGAGATCGAAGTCGCCGTCGTCATTCTGAAAGCTGTCGTAGTAGCAGCAATCGTCTTTGTCGCCGGCGCGAATGAGCTGCGCAGGCTTTGACACCGGCAGCGAGCGCAGCAAAATTTGCTGCACCAGCGTGAAGATGGCCGTGTTGGCGCCGATGCCGAGCGCGAGCGTGACAACGGCGGTGAACGTGAACCCCGGCGACTTGCGCAACTGGCGCAGGGCGAAGCGCAGATCCTGAAGCACCGACGAGACCCAAATCGTCCCACGGCTCTCGCGGCAGTCCTCCTTTACCTGCCCCATGCCTCCGAACTCGATGCGCGTCTCACGCCGGGCCTGCACCTCGCTCATCCCGGAGCGCATCTTGTCCGCCACCTGCTGCTCGAAGTGGAAACGCAGCTCGCGGTCGAGATCGCGATCCATCTTTCCGCCTGCAAACAGCCGTCGCCACCAGCTCATAAGGCTTCTCCCTGCGAGCCCTGCAGAATGAGCCCCACGATCTCGGTCAGCCGCTCCCAACTCGCGGTCTCGCTTTCGAGCTGCGCCTTGCCCCTCGCCGTCAGGCGATAGAATTTGGCTTCGCGTCCGGTCTCGGTCGGTTTCCAGTCGGCAGTGAGATGTTTCTTGTATTCGAGGCGATGCAGCGCGGGGTAAAGCGAACCTTGCCGCACATCGAGAGCGTTGCGCGACATCTGGAGAATGCGCTGGGCAATCGCGTATCCGTGGATGGGCCCCAATGCGACCACTCTGAGAATGAGGAGGTCGAGCGTGCCCTGGGGCAGGTCGAATTTCGGTTCGTGCACCATGCCTCCTGCTTCTACATATATATCGCGCGATATGTCGAAGGTCAAGGCGTTCCGGGCCGGAATGTGACGAATGAATGAAGCGTGGCTTTATTATTCGATGCGGCAAGTGGAGCCTATTGCGGAGCGATGCTGAGAGTGGCGCGCATTGTGTGCTGCTCACCCGGGGCAAGCGTAACCGCCGCGCCAAGGATATTACTCGCTTCAACGCAGGTCATTTGCCGCCATTCATCCTTTCCAAGGTCGGAGAGAGCTGCGGCTCCTTGCTGCCATGGGTTCCAGACAATGGTGGTCGCCGAGTTCTCTTTGCCGGTGCGCAGGCTGCGGTGGAGGATCGGATCGACAAGCTCGATGGCTTCGTGGGTATTTAGATATGCATTGTCGGTTGGCGCGGCAATCGCCACTTCTCCCGATTGAATCTTCTCGCGATTTCCATCGGTGTTGTCGAGGTACCTGACTCCGTCCAGACCGCGTATGCGCACGCTTTCGACCTCGGCAACACGGAAATACGTATGCAGCGCTTCTTCGAAGCGGAGGGGCGCCGATCCGGTGTTGCTCGCTGTCAATTCGAGATGAAGAGCGCTGCCGATGGTGACCCGAAGCACCAGGCGAAACTCATGCGTCCACCAGCGGCGCGTGGATTCGTCGCTTTCCGTGGAGAAGATGGCGATCACCGATCCGTCCTCTTGCGCGGTCACGGAGTCGAGCCGCCATTCCCTTGTACGGACGAATCCGTGGGCCGGGGCCTTGGCGTCGTCCGCCTTGGCTCGAAACCAGGGAAAGCAAATGGGAATCCCTCCGCGAATGGCGCGGCCGTCTTCCCAACGCGAATGCTCGCTGAGAAAGATCGCCTCTTCCGCGCCGGCCGGCCGCCATGCGGTTACCTGGGCGCCGTGCAGGTAGATCTCGGCCGAAGCGGCGCGTGTGGTAACACACACCTTCGGCAATCCGCCGTTTCCCGGAACCACCTGAGAGATACCGGAAACTCCGAAGCGGCGATTCAGAGCGTCGATACGCGAAGTTTCATCCATCACAGACCGGATTCTATCCGAGTGTTGTGGCCGCTGGCATTGAAATGGGACCCCGAAACCGGTTGCATAAATATCGCTGGGCCGAATGAACCCGCCCCTCGGGACCTGTCCAAAAACTTCATTTTGTGTGAAGGGTACGGGCTTTAGCCCGTACATCAGAGCCTGCAAATGATCGGGCTTTAGCCCCTGAGGGAAGATTTTCAGGAGTTTGCATTCCCTCAGCGGCTAAAGCCCGCACCCTTCAAAGAGCCCAGTTTCTGGACAGGTTCCAAGAGGCTAAAGCCCTTGGTTTTTACGACTCTTTCCGGCACGGCTTCAGCCGTGCCCTTTCAAAACTCCTTTATGCAGCCACTTCCAGGGCAGCCCCGAATGCCCTGTTCGGCGAGTTCATCGCGCAGCCACGAAAAATCATCTTCCTTCTGATTCCAGTGGAAGGCCGGAACTGATATGGTCGCTCAAAACGGGACTCAGAGCGCCCAATCCCGGCGGGAGGTCAGGCAAGCCATGCCATGTGATCCGGACGAGTTACGACATGTTCCCCTTTTTGAGCTTCTGGACGACGAGGAGGCACAAGTTCTGGCGGCGCAGGTGGAGATGCGGCGATTTGCGACCCGCGAGCGCATTTTCAAGGCCGGCGAGCGGGCGAGTCATGGTTACGTGGTGATGTCAGGCCTGGTGCGCGTAACTACGACGGACGAAGATCAGCAGGAAGTGGTGGTGCACGAACCGTCGCATGGAGACTTCTTCGGCTTTGCGTCCATGCTGGAGCAAACGGAGCACCAAACCACGGCCATGGCGATGGAGGAGACGGTTTGCCTGGAGGTGGGGCGCGACGACATTGCCACGCTGCTGAAGCACAAGCCGATGGCGGGCATGGACATGCTGACCATGCAGGCGCGGCAGTTCCACGCTTCGCAGCAGTTGGTGCGGAGCGGTGCGGCGCGCAATCCCAACGAGCTGATCGAAGCGCAGTCGACCTTCGGCGAGCGCATTGCCGACTCGGTGGCGCGCTTTGGCGGCTCGTGGTCGTTCATCATCCTGTTTGGGATCGTGCTGGTGGTTTATTCGTCGATCAACGTTGCACTCGCGAACCGCGCGTGGGACCCGTATCCGTTCATCCTGCTGAACCTGTTCCTTTCGATGCTGGCGGCAATCCAGGCGCCGGTCATCATGATGAGCCAGAACCGGCAGGACCAGAAGGACCGTCTGCGGAGCGAATTGGATTTCGATGTGAACCGGCGCGCCGAATCGGAGATTCAATCGTTGTCGCGCCGGATGAGCCTGCTGATGGAAACAATGGAGGACGTGGCGCGGCAGACAGCGGGTCTGACCGGCAAAACGGAGTATCGCAGCGCTGGAAGCGAGGAGAGAAGCTGACGAATCAGGAGCAGGTATAAGGAACCTTCACCTCTCGGAAAAGGTCGGTTCGGTTCGCCCAAACTTCCAATTCGCACCTCGATATCGCGGCGCTACTCCTCGATGCTGTAAGTGAATTCTTCGATGACGGGATTGGTGAGCACTTCGCGCGCGATGCGTTCCACTTCGGCCTGTGCGGTGGCGGCGCTAACGCCGTCGGCCAGCGAAAGCGTGAAGTATTTGCCCTGGCGGACGCCGGTGACCTCGGCAAATCCGATTTTGCGCAGCGCATTGTGGATGGTCTGGCCTTGAGGATCGAGGACCGAGGGCTTCGGTGTGACGTAGACATGAGCCTTCATCATCCGTGATTATAGAGGAACCGGTCTCATCAACCGTCTGCATCGGAACGCGCCGTGAATGAGCCCCGCCTTGTTGGCGGGTCTCACAGTCGAAGAATTGACATTTGCGGAATTGATGAGACCGGTTGAAGTTCCGGCGGAGTGAGGGTGACCGCCGCGGGCGCGGACTGTTCCGGGATTGAGGATCGGCCCCGCGCGCCGGATTCATCCCCCACAAAGAGGAGAAGCAAGAGTGATGGTTAATTACCTGGAGCTGCCGATCGGAGACCGCTGCCCTGAAGTATTTCGCGCCGTGATCGAGATACCGAAAGAGGGCACCGCGAAGTTCGAATACGACAAGAAGCTGCACGTCTTCAAGCTGGACCGCAATCTGCACTCGCCGGTTCACTATCCCGGAGACTACGGCTTTATTCCTTCCACGCTGAGCGACGACGGCGATCCGCTGGACGTGCTGGTGCTGGTGCCGAGCCCCAGCTTTCCCGGCTGCGTGCAGGAGGTGCGCCCGATCGGCCTGCTGGAGATGCTGGACCAGGGCGTGCTCGACGAGAAGGTGCTGGCGGTGGGCAAGAACAACCCGCGCTACGCCAATGTTTGGAATTACACCGATATTTATCCGCACCTATTGAAGGAGATCACGCACTTCTTCTCGATCTACAAGGACCTCGAAGGCAAACGCGTGGAGATCAGGGGCTGGCGCGATGCCTCATACGCGCGCGACCAGGTGGTCAAGACGGTGAAGCTGTTCGAGGCCTCCAAGGCCAAAGGCGCGGAAGGCGGCGCCGGCGCGGGGATATAGTTCTGTAGATCTTCGGCTGACGATAGAGGATCAGTCGGTAGCCGAGGCGGCGGCGAGCTTGCGCGCTCGCGGCGCCGCGGTGAGCCAATAGAGCAGCGGGCCGAGCAGGCCCACGCCAACGGCAAAGACGAGTGCCGGCACGGCGCCTAGCGGCGAGCTGGAATGCATGAGTTTGTCTCCGCGCGAGGCCCAAATCGCGTAGGCTATGAGAACCGTGGGGCCGACGCCGAGGGAGATGGCAAAGGCCAGATTGCCGGCCTTGAACGGGCGCTCGAGCCCGGGCTCGCGAATGCGCAGGACCACCAGGGCGACGAACTCCAGCAGCAGGCTCGAGCCATAAAGAATCAGGTCGATGGAGATAAGCCGCTCGAAGGGCAGCTTGAGCGCCAGCGCCCAGGCCACGCCGCACACCAGCACGCTCACCCACGGCACACCGCGGCTGTTGCGGCGCGCGAAGACTCGCGGCAGCATTCCGTCTTCGGCCATGGCCGTGGGCAGGCGCGTGTAACTCATCACCAGCGCGTTGAACATGCCCACGCCGGTGATGCAGCCGCCAACTACCACCGCAATGCCCAGCAGCGGGCCGCCGATGCGAGTGGCCGCGGTCATCCAGTCGCCGGTGGAGAAGCTATCGACAGAGAGGCCGGTAAGCGCCATCGCGATCAGCGGAAGCACGTAAGTGACGGCAACGAGGATGGTGGAAAAGATCATGGCGCGGGGATAGTTGCGCTGCGGATTCTCGACCTCCTGGGCGACCGTGGAGGCGTTGTCCCAACCCATGTAATTCCACAACGCCACGAGGATTGCCGTTGACAGCGCCGACTCCGATGCGGGGCCGCTCCATTGCACCGCCGGATGCTGCGTGACTCCGTGCCAGACGCCGAGAACGACAAAGATGGCGAAGGGAGCGAGCAGCAGGGCGGAGAGCCATACCGAGTCCTCGCCGACGGCCGGTGCGCCGCGCAGGTTCCACGCGCAGCAAAGCAGGACGACGGCCAGCATCCATGCGTACTGGTGCCAATCGGCGGTGAGCGCGGCATTGAACTTGCCCAGATAGAGAACGAAGATGGCCGGATAGATGGCCATGTCGAAGATGCTGGCCGAAAGCGAAAGCCAGCCCTCCTGGTAGCCCCAGAAAGGCCCGAGCGCGCGACGAACCCAGATATAGAAGCCGCCCTCGGCGGGCAAAGCGCTGGCCAGTTCGCCGATCATGAGCGCGGTCGGCAAGCTCCAAAGAACCGGCAGCACCAGCAGGATGACGATGGCGCGCGCGTAACCGGCCCCGCCGAGAATGTCCTCGATGGCATAGGGCCCGCCCGACACCATGAAGAACGTGGCGGCGATGAGCGGCAGGAAGCGCATCTTTCGCCGGGCGGGTTTGAGCGCCAGATACACGAATGTGAATCTAACAACAAATGAGTTCCGCAGAAAGGGAAAAATGCGCCGCGGGCGCACTTTTTCCGAACCGCTTTTCCGGGCCGATGAAGCGCATGAGACGACGACGCCAGGAGGCGAGGATCGGTGCGGCATGGAACGAATGATGCGCCGAACAGCCTGCGAATTTTTAGATTCATCCTCTCAAGCCGGCGTTAGCGTTTTGGCAGCCGACGGTCGCCGATCCGGACATTACCCCATCTTCGGGTTCTGTCCGGTTGGGCGGTCACTGGGGCAGGGCTCAGTTTTTCTGTGCTTCCACTGTCCGGCTGCCCCCCAAAGGCAGCCGGACTATACAGCCGGGCTAGGCTGCCCTCAGACCCGCAGGCCTCACTCGGAACCGCTTCATCGAGATCGACAGCGTCCGCTCAATCTTGCGCAGGTCGGCGCGCTCAGCCGGAATCGCAAACGTCGATGCCACACCGCGCGCCGAGGCTCGACCCGTGCGCCCCACGCGGTGCACGAAATCTTCCGCCAGCTTGGGCATGTCAAAGTTGATCACATGCGCCACATTGGCAACGTCGATGCCACGCGCCGCGACATCGGTTGCCACCAGCACCCGGTGACGGCCTTCGGAAAAGCTCTTGAGCGCCTGGTTCCGCTGCGCCTGCGAACGGTCCCCGTGAATTTGCGTCGCCGACCAGCCCGAACGGCTCAGGCGGCGCGCAACGCGATCGGCGCCATGCTTGGTGCGCACAAACACGAGGAAGCTGCCCTCCTCGGCGTGGAGCAGGTGTTCGAGGAGTTCCTGCTTCTTGTCGTGATCCACTTCAAAGGTGCGCAGTTCCACGTTGTCGGCCGGCTTGAGCACCGAGCCGATCTCGATCCGCACCGGGTTCTTGAGGTAGTTACGCGCCACGTCCTTTACCGCGCCCTCGAGCGTGGCGGAGTAGCACAGCGTCTGCCGCGCCTGGGGCAGGACGCCCGCAATGCGCGCAATCGCCGGCCGAAAGCCCATATCCAGCATGCGGTCCACTTCGTCCAGCACCAGGATCTTGACCTGATCGAGCCGCACCAGCTTGCGCTTGAGAAAGTCTTCCAGCCGTCCCGGAGTGGCCACGATCACGCGCGCTCCGCGACGGATCGCCTCTAGTTGGGAGTGCTCGGCCAATCCGCCCACCACCACGGCCGCCGCCGGTCCATTGCTTGAGCGCAGTGCGCGAAACGCCGCTTCCACCTGCATGGCCAGCTCTCGCGTCGGCAGCAGAATCAGCGCCCCGCGGCCTTCGGTCTTGTGCAGCATCTCCATGATCGGTATGAGGAAGCTGAGCGTCTTGCCAGTCCCCGTCTGAGCGGTGGCGAGCACGTCTCGGCCTTCGAGAGCCGGCGGAATCGCCGCCACCTGCACCGGCGTGGGGATTTCAAACTTGTTCGCGTTGAGCCGCGCCATGAGCGCAGCCGAAAGTGAAAACTGTGAGAATTGAGTCGTCAAAATTATGTCTTTTCCTGCGGTGCCGGAGCCGTCGTTTCCCGAGGGCCTGCAAACGGAACCTGACTGGAGGCAAGCGCAGATACACCCGCACACGCCTGTACTAGATTATGCGTAAGAGAGAACCAATTTCGTCCCTGGGACTGGCTGACATGCACGTTCGGTGCTTGCCGCCCGGAGCTGACCCACGCTGCTGTTTTAAGCCTGCCGGCTCACTGCCGACCGGCTACCCCACTCCAAAATCTCCCGGTCGATCGCGCCTGTCCACTCAGACTCTGAGAGAACGGATGTTCGAATCGATCAAGACTCGAACGCTCAGCCTATTCGCCAACCGTCACACGGTTCCGAATGTGGTCGCCGGATAGGAGACCGATGGGTACACGCTGTAGGGGCTTGGGGGAAAATCTGTGCCAGGTTGACCGGCCCTGTTCGAGGCCAAATCGCCACTCGCGTCCAAATCACTGAGCGTAAACCTAGTATACCGCAGATGGTGGAAATCGACGCCGCAGACTCTCTTCGTCAGAGAATGTTGATGGCGCGGATCCTGGGCGGGTTGTCGGCCACCTTTCGCTGACTGGAATCTGGCTTGTAGCCGGTCCCATGCACGAATCTCTATCTGACCAAGATCGAGTGTTTCAGCGAGAAGTGCTTCGCGAACAGCTCCCTCGAGCGTTTCCCACCTTCTTCACTCAACACGACCGATTCGGCTTTGCTCCTGGGACTAGAGATGTAGCCTTTTAGCGCCGCTTAGCACGAGATTTCAGTATCAGTCACCGCAGGTCCACATGCAGGAAGCAGTATTTGTGCCTGCCTCCGATTGCGGGCGAGTAACGGGCAATTCGAAAGTTTGGCGGAGCCGGATCGATACTTCCGGTTTGCCGACCAACCGACCGGAACTCGGGGAAGGAGGCGGAACGGCTCGATGAGCGCATTGCCCTGCTATCCTGCTACCGACAACCGACTGTCAGGTATTCATCCTCCTCGATCGCGATGAACAAGTTCCATTGAGGAGAATTAATCACAGCGGAGTGCGGTCATCGGATTCACTGTCGAGGCCCGCCTAGCGGGCAGCAGACACGCCAATCCGGCCACCACAAGAAGCAGAACCGACACCCCCAGCAGAATGAGCGGGCTCGCCGAAGCGTTGTCGATCCACTGCGCAATGAATCGGCTGAGTGCAAAACTCAATCCCAGTCCCGCAACGATGCCCAGGCCCACGCTGGCCGCCGCCGACGCGAACACAATCTTGAGCACGTGCCGGCTCTGCGCGCCCAACGCCATCCGGATGCCGAATTCATTGGTGCGCTGCACAACGGAATAGGAGACGACGCTGTAGAGGCCTACGGCGGCCAGCACCAGCGCCAGCACCGAGAAAGTCGCGAACAACACTGAAACCAGGCGTCCCCGGGCGAAGACCGGCTGATTATGGATCCACGATTCCAGCAGGCCGTCATCCCACATGTTGGCCTGCTGATCGGGATTCACCGCCACGATCTGCTGCTTCACGCTATGCGTGATGGTGTGCGGGTCGACGCGGCTGCGCACCAGGATCTGCGTCCACACCCACATGTTGACCGTGTAGGGCACATAGATCGCTGGCTTCACGGGCTTGTCGAGCCCGTCATCGAACGCGTCTCCCGTCACTCCGATGATCTGCAGCCAGCCGTCGCTGCCAGGCACGTCGATCATATCCGCAGATGTGCTCTTCATCGCGGGAATCTTGAGCGAGCGGCCGAGAACGTTGCCGTCAGGGTAGTAATGCTTGACGAAAGTCTGATTCACCACGACCATCAGAGCGCCGCGCGCGAGCTCCGTCTGGTCCCAAAGCCTGCCGCTCTTGAGTGGGATTCCCAACGTGCTGAAATAGCGCGAATCGACAAAGTTGACGCTGGCCTTCTGGTCTTCAAGCGGCGGCTTGCCCTGGAGCTCGAAAAGTTGGTTCCAGCCGCTGTCAGGCGGGGTCGCGTTCGTTGAAATTCCTGTCGAGATCACATCGGGCAGCGTCGCGATCTGGTCGCGCAGCCGCGTGAAATAATTCGATCGTTCGGTCCACGTGGTGAAGGTATGTTCATGAACCGGAATCCCAACCGACATGACGTTATGAGGGTCGTAGCCCAGATTCACATGCATCATGCGCACGAAACCTTCAATCGCTGCTCCTGCAGCCGTCAGCAAAAGCAATGTCAGCGCGATTTGACCGGCGATCAGTACTGAGTGGAGCCGTTTTCCACGCACGCTGCCAGCCACCTTTCGCGTGCTCGATTGCATGATCTGGCTGATCTCAGGCCGTGCGAATTGCAGCGCCGGAAAGAGTCCGAAAAGAACTCCCGTGGCCAGCGCAAGTCCTACGCTGAACAACAGCACAGGAAGGTGCACGTGGAAGTCGGCCTCGTTGGGAAAGGAGTTTTCGGGCAGGCGCGCAACGATAAAGCCGAGACTTTTGTAGGCGAGCAGAACGCCAAGACCCGCGCCGGTGAGTGCGATGACCAGCGATTCGGTGAGAAGTTGACGAACGATGCGAATGGCGCTCGCTCCCACCGCGGAGCGGACGGCAAACTCATGCTGGCGCGCAGTGCCGCGCGCAAGCAGCAGAATCGAGACGTTGGCGCAACCGATCGCCAGCAGCAATCCCACAGCGCCAAACAGCAGATAGAGGGTCTTGCTGATCGAGTGCAGAACCCAGTAGCTCAGATTCTCGATGGTGAGCTTCTTGTAGTTCTTCGGAAAGTGGTCGGGCGTCTGTTTTGCGAATTCCTGAAAATACGGCTGCAGTTCTGCCGCCGCAGCCTCCTGCGTGATTCCAGGTCTCAGCTTGATGAATGTGCCGTACTGTTCGTTCGCCGAGCCTGAGAGCTTGAGCGGCAGATAAACGTCCGCTCCCATGAATCCAAAATGCGGCGGCATCACGCCGATGACCGCGTAATCCTTGTGCACCAGTTGAATGGTCTTGCCAACGATCGAACGGTCGCCGTTGTAATGGCGCATCCAGAACTTGTTGCTCAGCACCGCGACCGGTTGTGGGTCCTGGCCGTCGGGAGCGTCGGACGGAAGATAGTACCGTCCCAGCATGGCCGGGACTCCAAGCATCTGAAACACATTGCCGGTGTAATACATCGCTTCGACGTTTTCCGGCACATCGCTCCCGGTGACGGTCAGTGACCAGCCGTTTAAAGCCACCACATACTCCAGCGAGCGAGCCTTTTCGAGTTCGCGCGTCTGCGGACCATTCAGCCCATATTCCTGCTCCTGTCCCGACTTGTCGAGCAGTGCGACGTTGGCGATGCGATCAGCTCCCTGGTAGGGCCAGGGATTCATGATGACGGCGTAAATAATGCTGAAGACGGAAACCGTCGCACCGATGCCCAGCGCCAACGACAGAATCGCCGTGATCGAGACTCCCGCGTTCTTGAAGATCTGGCGAAATGCGTAACGGAGATCCTGGAGAAGACTCGACATAGCCACTCCTGCGGCACGAGGGTATGCAAATTATGATTGCATGCGAGTGGTCTTGCGGTCAGATCCGCCAACCATTTTGTGACAAGCGGCGCGAAATCGCCAATGCACTCCTCCAGCCGGAACGGTGCAAGAGCTTAGATTTTCGAGGTTCGGGTCGGGTTACTGGCTATTCGTCAGTTATTCCTTGGGCAACAACTCGTGACAGGCCAGTCTCATCTTGAAAGTCGCGTTGACTCCCTGGAGTGCCGCGTTCTCAATACTGATTCGGCGGGGCCCGAATTTTGCTGGCACAAGCCGTGTTCGTGAACGCATTGACGCACGCCGATCGACCGGTAGCGATCCGCTCTTACACTCGTGGTACCTTGGCGGCATGCGAAAACTCCTTCTACTGGCATTGCTCGTGCCGGTCGTGTTGCTCGCGCAACCTCCTTTGCCGGTACCCGAAAAAGCGGCGCGCGCCAAGATGGACCGCGATCTCATGGACGTGACAGTGGACAAGTTGCATGCGTTCTACCATGAGCATCGCTACACGGTTACACAAGTGGTCGAATGGCGCCTCGACCGCATCGCGCTATAACGACGTCTATCGCGCGGTCCAAACCGTCACCGCGAAGGCGGCGCTGGCCGAAGCCGGCCGCGAAGACCTCCAGGCGAAGCAGCCCGGCTTCCGCCCAGCGCCTCTATGGGGAGTGCCAATCGTGATCAAGGCCAATACCAGCATCGCCGGCCTGATCACCTCGGACGGATGGATCGGCGCTCCCGCTTCCTTCCCGCGCATCGACAGCGACGAAGCAGGGCGTTACGCCACGGATCGGTCTAAGCGTTTTCTGAAGCCGCGGAGCTGGTTGATGTTCCCGGGAACTGCGTGGTATTGGTAGTAGCCTGCCACGACCTTGCGGCTCCATGCGCCGACCCCCGACACGCGATCGTGCATTCGGTGCTGTAGCTCGACCTTAATAGCCTTGAGCTTCGAGACCATTCGCTTCTTCGCAGTGGTCCGCCAGACGATGAAGGGCCCCTTCTGCGTGTTCCGTGTATGCTATGATTGTTGGGATTCCATGGATTCCGCCACTCTGTCAATGAGATATTCGCAGCCGGATCTGCTTCTGGTAAAGGACAATCTCGCTGCGTATTTTCGGCAGGAGATCGTGAGCGGAAGGCTCCCTCCCGGGGAGAAAATCGTCGAGGTCAAGTACGCGCGGCTATTGAAGCTTTCGCAAACTTCCGTCCGCGAAGCCATCAACATCCTTATCTCCGAGGGCTTCGTCCAGAAGGGCTCGGGCCGCACCGCCCGTGTGACCCAACTTACCGAGGAGGATGTTACCCACAGCTACGAACTTCGTGCTGTTCTCGAAGGCTATTGCGCGCGTGTTGTCGCGCAGAAAAAAGTCGACCTCAGCGAGTTGGAGCAGACACTCGCCGACATGCGTTCCGCGGCCGATTGCCAGAACATCAACGCATTCTACGAACGCGACCTGCGCTTCCACATGCTGATGGCGGAGATGACCGGCAACAGCCTTCTCGTGCAGGCTCTCCGCAGGATCATTGTCCCCCTATTCGCATTCGTCGTCATCCACACCGTGCGCACGCAGCGAGGCAAGTGGATTGAAAGCATCGAACGGCACGGCCGCATCATTGACGCGCTCAAGACTCACGACCCCGTTTTCGCCGAACGCCTCGTAATCCAGACGATCGGGACCTTTCAGGAACATACCCGCTACATGGTCCATCCCGACTCAACTTCCGCGCCCATCGCATCTTGAACGTGCCTTGACCACACCTTGATTTCGATCGCGCCGGTCTCTTCAATCTTTCAGCCGCGGGTGCAAGCTTGTTTGTTCGATCCATCGGATCAGCGTGGCTGAATCCTACTTATAGCCGCCTTCAATCCTGTAGCCAAGCTCGATCTTTCCGTGCGGAAACACCCGAGCCTTCGCCGCGGGCAATCCATGGCTCTCCACATGCAGCGTGTAACCGGCCGGCACATCGCACTGGTAATCAATGCCCCCGTCTATCTTCCGCCATCGAAGGCTCACAAAGCCGTCCGAAGTTGGAATGCGGCCCGCGCATGACTCAATCATCGACTGCGTGAATCGCAGATGGACAGACTTGCCCACGGTGTCCACCCGCTCGATTCCAAGCACATCGCGATACAGATGCACAATCAAATGCGAGCCGAACGCGTGATCCATGCTCGCTTCATTGCCCATGTTCTCCCAGAATGTTCCCGTCAGCTCGGCCATTGGCAGGTAATACTCCTTCGCTTCCCGGATTAGCTGATCCGTCAGCCCCGCGCGCGACAAAAGCTCGATGCGTATCACGTTGCCCATAAAAGCGTTCGATGGTGCGACATCCGGAAACGCGCCCGTCCGTCTCCTATACGGCCCGAAGCTCGTCCGCAGCACCCCCCACAGCGCCGGATAACTCTCCACCGTCGCGAGGTCAAAGTAGAACGCATAATACTGGCAGGTCTCCGTGCGATTCTTTGTCACCGTCAGGCTTCCACCCTGGCGCACCGCGTTGTCGACAAAGAACTCGCCGTCATACGATAGCGAACAAATGGTCTTCTTCAGCGCTTCCGCCTCGTCTGTTTTCTCGCGCAAATCGTACATTCGCCCCACTGCTCCAAGCGCCGCGGAGTAGAGCATATTTGTGGGAAAGCTCACGTCCTGTGTAAAGTCATTCGACTTCGACCACTCGATGAAGACCCACCCCTGGAGCTTCTCGAGCAATCCTTGCTCGTTCTGGAACGGCTTGAAGTAGTCCAGCAGCTTCATCACGCGCGGCTTCAGCGCATCCACCATTGCCCGGTCTCCGCTGCGCAGCAAATACTGCTCCAACTGCACCACAAACCACAGCGACCAGTTCGGAACAAACATCCCGTTGTAGTGATCCGCCGGATAGCAACTCGGAATCATCCCTTCCGGAAGAAATTTGAACCGGTCCGGCAGAAGATAGTTCTCGAAGTAACACTGCTCCACCAGCGTATGCCCGCTCAGCAAGGGCGAAACCTGCGCCGTGAATGAGCTGTCGCAGAGCCATCCTGCGCGCTCCCGCGAAGGTGTATCCATGAAGAAATCCACGCTGTTCTGCCGGTAGGTCTCCCTTCCCGCCGTGAACAGCTCATTCAATCCTTCGTCGCTCGATTGAAACTCCGCGCTCCACACATCCGGCGTCGCATATTCGCGCAGATACACATCGTGAACCTTACACTCGCCTTCAGCCATCATCAGCTTCAGAAAGCGCAGCACATAAGGCTCGAAGCATTCGAACTGATAACTTCCGGGCGCCAGAGTATACGCGACGATGTTCACGCACATCAGCCGCGTAAAGTCGATGTCGCCGTTGGTCAGCGTCTCATCGAACACAAAATAGAACTTCGCCGGCGCAGTCACCTCCACCTGCGCGCCCAGAAACCCGCAAAGGTTAGTGCCGAAGTCGAGAATCTTGAAGTCATTCGCGCCCAGCTTGTAGGCCTGCCCCGGCTGATACGGCTCGTCGATCCTCGTGTTAACGGCGGCTTCCGTTCTCTGCAACTCGAGATAGGGAATCTCAGTCAGCTCGCTTTCCGGGTATCCATGGAGCGTCGCGCTGATCTTCGCGCCGAAGGGAACCGACTTGTCCTCGGCAAGCGTCTTCGGTCCCTTGCCGGTCCAGCGAAATGTTCCCGCCGCCGCAATCGACTCCGGCTGTCTTTTCGCATACGCCGGATATGGCACACGCCGCGGCAAAAGATTCCTATTGTCGAAAGTCGCGCAATCCTCCGCCGTCAGCTGCACATCCGCACGGCTGCGCCAGCGGTCATAGTCCGGCTCCAGGTGATACACCTCGGAGAAGGAGCGCTGAAAGGAGTAGCGCTGCGCCTTCACGATGCGCTCGGTTAGAACCCGCGCCTCGAACCGTTTGCCCACTCCCGCGGTCGATGCCAGGGTCGCGGAATCGGTCACGACTTCCGCCTGCAGAAACGAAGGCTGGTCCAGGACGTAGTAGCTGTTTACGTTGTATCCGGCGACTTCGATCGCGACCACGTTCTCGCCCTTCGCCGCCCGCTGCGTCAGGTCAAGCACGTCCACGCGGAAATACTCATGTGGTCCGCGCGCCGGCCCCCAGGCAAGAAGCTCCCCGTTCAGATACACCCGATAGAGCGTGCTTCCCGCAACCAACAGCCGGATTCGCGGTCCTTCCGGCGCGTCGAACACCGCGCGAAAACCGACGGAGAGATTCATCTCCTTTTCGCGTCCGCGCGGCCAGATCGGCTTTGCCGTACGAAAGAAAGCTTCGGACTCCGCTTGATTCTCGCGCGTATGCTCAGCTTCTGCCGGACTCGCCACCTCCCCGAACGGCGGAATGGCGATGGACCCTAAGGTTGCCGTTACTGAGCCCCCAAGAAAAGCTCTGCGGCTCCATCCAGCCTTCGGCTGCATCGGTTTCCCCAACTTGCGCTCCCCGGTTGCTGTCTCTAAGAGAATATCGTCCCGCGCTCTTCGTAGAACACCGTGATCGAGTGAATCGCTCTCAATCACTCGGCGGGCATTGCACCCGCCGCCTGTCCAGCCGCAACGGCCATCAGCCGGCCGCTCCTCGTTCGGCGCAACAACCTATCGAAAAATGCGTCAATAAGAGGAAAGAGGAGCGGGGTCTCTGTCCTCTTTGCACTCTTCCTGCTTTATTGCTTAAAAGTATGCCTTCAGCGAAAACTGGATCGTGCGCGGAACGTTGCCTTGCGATGGAACCTGTCCAAAGCCGGAGTTAGCCTGCTGCGGATTGCTGGCCCCGGTGAAGATCGACGCAAAGTCGGTCCGGTTGAAGGCGTTGAACCAATCGCTGCGGAACTGCATCTTCGCGGATTCCCAGACATGGAAGTCCTTGCGCACGCTCAAATCCTCGTCGTAGTAAGCAAAGCTACGCAGCGGCAGGTTGCGGGGAACGTTGCCGAACTGGTTCGGCGGGGGCGCGGTGAAGGCCGCGGGGTTGATGTAGAGATCCGTTGCCGGATTGAACTTGCCCGTCCAATGCGCCTTCTCGGGCACTCCGGGAACAAAGTCGGGACGAAGATCGTCGTTTCCGATGTTGAGGGTGTTAGTCACATAGGTTTCGAACATGGAGACGCCGCTCTGATAGTGATGAATGCCCGCGACTCCCCAGCCGCCGGCTAGGGACGCCAGAATTCCATGGTTCAGGAACTTACGCTGGTAGCCGAAGGGTAGATCGTAGTTATACGAAATGGTCAGGGTCAACGGCGGCTGGTCGAAGGCATTGGAGTACTCACCGATGTGCGAGTAGGCATCCTGGGGGCCGTCGTTGAACGGGCCGACTACGACCTCCGCGTTGGTCATCTGCTTGGCGTAAGTAAAGCTGGTGAGCAATGAGAAACCGCTCTGGAAATGACGCTGGAGCCTGGCCTGCAGGGAGTTATAGCTGGAGTGGCCGGTGTTCTGCTTTTGGTCGTTAATGCCCGTGTACTGCGGAAACTCCTTCAGGGCCTGGGCGTTGGTTGCGTTGCCACCCAGGTCGGCGACGAAGTTAGCAAACGGCAGCGGAATCCCCGTAGAGGCGCTGTACGGAGACCCCAAGACCGCGTTGCCGTATTTGGCAATGTCAGAGATGGGAAGCTGTTCCGGATTCACAAGGGCGGAGGCGATGTGCTGCGCGGTGTTGCCGATGTATCCGATATCCAAGAGCAGGCCGCCCGGGAGCTGATGCTGGATATCGAGGGTAAAATCGTTGATGACTCCGGGAAGGCCGCTGTTCTTCGGGGTCCAGTTTGTTCCGGAGAAGTTGTCATAGGTCGGGCTGATGAAGGGCGGAGGCGTGAACTTCGGATAGCCGTTCTGGACGAGCATGGCCGGAGTGATGCCGTTATTCGGGGAGGTTGTCTGGACGTTAGCATTGAAGCCGTCGGCGATGATGCCAAAGCCGTTGCTGGCGCCGTCGATGCTGATATAGATACCGTAACCGGCATGAATGACCGTCTTGTTGTCGAGCATGTAGGCAAGGCCCGCTCGCGGTTGAGCCAGCTTGTAATTCGTGTCAGCCAACCGGTCGCAGTTGCATGTATTCGGGCCATCGCCCTGGTAAATGATCGCCCCCGGAATATTGCCGGCTCCGGGATTGGGAAGGTTGGGCTCGAAACTGGAGGACACGTGAACTCCGTTCACGCTGTTGTGCACGGACAGCGTGAAAGGTATGTCATAGCGCATGCCGAGGTTCAGCGTCAGCCTGGGGTGGACCTTCCAGTTATCTTCGAAGTAAGTGTCAAAGTAGCGGAAGCGGTTCTCCGCGCCAAAGGGGCTATCTGACTGCTGCACGGCGTCAAACGCGCCGCCCATCAGGCTGGCAAAGCCATCGCCGGAGGTGTTATTGCCGGGGAAGGCAGTTTCAGAGGAGTTCATGGCATCGACGATGGAGTCGAGGTTTTTGAGATTGCCCTCGATCTCATCGTATTCGGCGCCCATCTTCATCTCGTTCCGGCCCCGGGTCCAGGAGATAAAGCCACTCTGGATGTAGGAGTTCTCAGAGTTGGTGGAGCCGCCGCCGCCGCCGGTGCTGGCATAGGGGCAGACGCTGGGGTTGCAATAGAACTGCGGGGTGATGGGCAGCGCGTTGGGGATGCCGAAGGTGTCGATATTGCCGCTGTACGGCGCGGTGCTGCTCTCCGTCTCGTAATTCCAGCCGTAGCCGAGGTGCATCACCAGCGCCGGGCCGAAAGTGTGGTCGTATCCAAGGCGGGCGAGAGCCTGGTAATTGTCTGCGATGCTGGCTCCGTAAGTGGCGATGGGGGCAAGAAAGATCGAGTTGTAATCCGCTGTGTCGATCGGACCCGTGGAGAAGAACCCGTGCAGCAGGTTCTTGTCATTGATGTTGTAGTCGATGCGGCCGCCCGAGCGGTTCTCGCGGACATCATTGATGCCCGTGGTGCGGTAGTTGTTGGTTATGTTTCCATTGATCGGCTGGGGTAGAAACTTCACATACTGCTGACCGACGACCGAGATCTCACTCGGCGGAATCACGTTCATCTTGCCGTTGTACTGGTACTGCTGACGCGTGCAGGTGCCGGCGCTGTTGCAGGTGGTTGTAAGCGGGTCGTAGATGTTGCGGCCCAAAGCCGAGAAGTCGCCGCTGCGCTCGGCAATCGTCGGGATGGTCGTGAGACTGGGCGTTACACCGCCGGCCAGGCGGAAGCCACTGTAAAAGCCAAAGAAGTAAAGCTTGTCTTTCATCCCGTGAACAAACGGGATCTTCACTGGTCCGCCAATATTCAAACCGAATTCGTTCTGGTGTGTGATCGTGGGGCTGGAGGCAAAATAGCCCGCCGCATCGAGATCGGTGTTTCTCAAATATTCGTAAGCCTGGCCATGAAACGAGCTTGTTCCGGGGCGCGTGGTATAGGTGAGGTTGCCGCCCGGCGTGCGGCCATATTCGGCGGAGAAGTTGTTCTGCACCAGGGAGAACTCCTGGAGGGCCTCAACCGGAACCGCCTGGACGCGGTAATCGGCTTCCTGGTTGGCGGAGATGAACGGAATGCCGTCGTACATGACCGCGCCGCCCCAGGCCTGACCGCCGCTGATGGTGGTTGAGAACTCCTGGCCCTGCGGTCCGGTTGAGCCGTATCCGATCGCCGCGGTATCCGCGACGCCGGGCATGAGGTCAGCGACGCTCGTCACGCTGCGGGCCGCGCCCGTCATGGGGATGGGCAGGTCGTCGAATGTCTGCTGGTCAATCGTTGTCGCCGCCTGCGACGTGGTGGTCTCCAACTGAGTCGCCAGCTCTTGCACCTCCACCGTAGCTGAGGCCGAACCGACCCTCAGCGTCTCATCTGCGGTGACCGTTTTGTTCAGGCCCACGACAAGGTTTTCCTGCACCAGGTGCTCAAATCCAGGCGCCGAAACCGACAACGAATAGGTTCCGACCTCGACTAGCGGGAAGACATACTCTCCGGATGCCGAGCTCCGCGTGCTCTGCGCAAGGCCCGTCTCGCCGCTGGTCAGAATTATTTCGGCCTTCGGGACCACCGCTCCGCTTGGGTCGTGAATCGAGCCGACCACCGAGCCTCCGCCAGCCTGGCCCATCACTCGTCCACCCAGGCCCACAAGCACCAGCGCTCCCGCAAACAACACGCGATCCAACTTCATTGTGTCTCCTCATTTTCCGAACAGGCTTGATACACACCCCGCGCTTCCCTCGCGATACCCCGGAAACCTCCTCGGCGCATTCCGTTCGCATCCGAAAAATCGGGCGGCATTCACCCGCCTCCTATCTCCCGGAATCCCGGCACAACAAGATCCGGAGCCGCATCATCGCCGCGCCCGTAAGCTCATCAAGAGCATCCGCGCATGCGAGGAAAGCAGCACCGGAAACTGCGCGCCGAAAAGGCGAAAGACAGAACTTCTTGCGCGCCACTTCCGCAAAGACCGGATCTCTACGATTCCCGTTTGTTCCTTAGAGAAGCTGGGAAGAACTCGATCGTCTGGGCGATCTCAATCTTCTGGTTGAGGTCAGAAGATACTTGATCGCTTGGTCGATTGTCAATGGAAAAACCGAGGAGTTGGCAAGAGCGGCATCATGACGTGTAACATATTGATTAATATGATATTATCTCAATATATCGGAACCGGATTTCCACCCTGCGTCAGGACGCTGTACAATCTTTTCAGCGCTCAAGCGCTTGACTCTGCCCATCTCTCGGCCGTCCTCGTCGCAATGTGCTCGACTTGCGGCATTTTCTCTGGCGGTATACTGGGGGCATGGCCGGGGGCAAAACTGACGAATACCCATGGGAAGTGCGCTGACCGGTGAGTAACTTGCAGTGAACCACGCCACTTGGGTCCTGGATGTGCAACAGCTAAGTTGAAATGTTTTTACCTGGTTCGCGGGCGTTTCGCCATTCCATGTTCTCGCACTCGAAGAAATTCGCGACGCTGATCCCGATTCTGGGTTGCGCGATCTCCGTCACCGCCGCGGCTCAGTCCGCGCCATCTCCGCCTGACCGCAAAGCCGAGACGCAGCATCTCATCGACATCCGGCAGCTTGACAGCGCGGAAAAAATCATCGTCGACGAGATGATGGCTTCTCCGCGCGACGCCGACTGGATCACACAGCTAGCCGAGGTTCGTCTCGGCGAGAACCGCACCCGCGAGGCGCTCGAGCTGATCGACTCCGCCAACAAGATCGCCGGCATCACGGCAACCCGCGCCATGCTCACCAGCCTCGCCTTCAGCCAGGCGGGATATATGGACCGGGCAGAGGCGCCTATTCGCAAGGCAATCGAGCTTGAGCCCTTCAACGCCACCGCGCATTACTTCCTGGCCCGCCTGCTCTACACTGACAACCGCTTCGATGAGTGCATCGAAGAAAGCAAGAAGGTGATCGACCTGGCTCCCGGCTTCGTACGCGCCTATGAAAACATGGGCCTGTGTTACGAAGGTAGATATCAGCGCGGCGATGCGGAAAAAGCTTATCTGAAAGCCATCGAGCTTGAGTCAGCCAGCGAGACGAAGACCGAATGGCCGATGGTCGATCTTGCCATCCTTATGATTGCGGAGAACCGGTACGACGAAGCCAAGCCCTATCTTGTTCAGGCGCTCCAGATCAACCCCAACAACACGCAGTCTCTCGTCCAGATGGGCAGCCTTCTCGAAATGACCGGCAATCTCGAAGGCGCGCTCGCGCAGTACCGCCTGGCCATCCACAGCGACGAGACCGGCCTGCAACCCGGCCGCTCCGCCGCCTATTACAAGGCCGCCCGCCTGTGCAAGAAACTCGGCTACACCGAAGAGGCGCAGCGCTATTTCGCCGCTTTCAATGAGATTCACGATAAACACCATCCCGTCGTGCAATAGGGCGAGCGAATTGTCTTTTTTCGCACTCATGCTTCGAAGAGTTTTTGCTCCGAGTCGCGGCATTTGCGGCAGAGAGCGATTTCTCCCTGCCGCATTCTTCGTGATCGTTTTCTTCAGCGCCCTTCCGCGATCGGATGGGCAACAGAGTCTCGACGAGTTGCTCAATGCGGCGAGAGACTTGAGCGGCCGGGCCGACTACGCTCGCGCCATTCCGCTCTTGAAGCGCGCCATCGCGCTCGATCCGCAGAATGCCGACGCAAATTCCATGCTCGGCGTCGCTTACTTCCAATCCGGCCATCCCGCCGATGCATTGGGCCCATTGCGCCTTGCCATCGCAACTGATCCGGGAAATATGACCACGCGCGGCTATCTCGGCGACACGGAGATGGAGCTGAAAGATTTCGCGGCTGCGTCGGAAGCATTCGAGGCCGCGGTCGCTTCCTCCAACGGATCGGAGCAATCGCTCATGTGGTGGACTGACTTCGCACTTGAACGTTACCGCGATCTCCAGTTCGCTCTTCGCGGGTCTCCATCAGGACGAGCCGAACTGATGATCGTCTCCGCCGAAGAGCCCACGCTGGATGTGAAGACAAAGCAATCCCTGCTCAGTCAAGCTGCAGCCCTGAATCCGCGTGCGGATCGCATATGGGGCGAGTTAGGCGTAGCTCAAATTGAGCTCAGCTCGCGTTCCGACGCGGAATCCAGCCTTAAACAAGCTCTCGCGGTGGCGCCTCACGCAGTGTCTACCTTGAAGCTGCAGTGCCTCCTCAGTGTCGCGAGCGGCAATTGGAATGAAGCCGGGGAACAGCTCGCCGAGATAGAACAGCGTTCGCACACCGAATTCGAACAGCTCCTTGATTCGTGGCCCCATCCACTTATTCCCCGGCCAGGCGTGACAGGAGCCATCTGGGATTGCTTGCGAAGCAGGTCAACAGATTGTCCGCTCGCAACTCAACTCTCCACGCCGCAGAATTCTGCTTCAGCGCAGGATCTCTACGCCGAGGGACGCTGGGAAACACTCCTTACTTCGCCTCGGCCGGCGACCAATAATCCCTCCTATTCGTTCTGGCGCGGAGTTGCATTCGCTGAGACAGGCGACTGCCTGCGTGCTATCCCGCTGCTCGAGCGCGGACTCGAACCCGGCGCCGCGGTTGCCGCCGCCCGATTGACCAACTGTTATCGCGCCCAGGCATTGGGCGCCGCCGACCGTCTCGGCTCCCAGGGAAAGTTAGCTTCGCTGCATAAGATCCGCGGCGACATCCTGCTCTCCATTCGTCTCGATCCCGCCGGTGCCGAAACCGAATATAGGATCGCGCTCGGTCTCAAACCCAAAGATCCCGAAGTTCTCGAAAGGTTGGCCGAAGCTTACTTCAGCGAGGGCAAACTGAGCGAAGCGAAGCAGGCCGCGGAAGAAGCCCAAAATCTGAATCCGCACCGTTCGCAACTCTTGCGGCTCCTGATCCGTATCGCCATGAACGAGCGTGATTATCCTGCCGCGCTCACGCTGCTCGCGCAACTTTCCGAGGTGCTTTCGCAGAATTCCTGGGCGCAGGTGCAGCAAGCCAAAGCTTACTCCCAAACTGACCGGCCCGCCGACGCCGCGAAGGACCTTAAAGCCGCGCTCGATGCAGGCTACCCCGATCCCAAAGGCGGCCTCCATGCGCTGCTCGCCGCGCAACTGCGCAAGCTCGGCCGCACCGAGGAAGCGCGGCGCGCCAGCGAAACAGCCATCAAGCTCGCCGACGCGTATCAGCAGCAGGCGCAGCCAGCTCCGGAAGACCAGCCATAACTCGACTGTTTACGCGACCCTCGCTTTCAGGTCCTTCTACTCTTGTGGCTTCTGCTTTGCTTTTTCCAGCAACTTATTAAACTCCGCGCGCGGCATCTTCAACATATCCGGATGCGAATCGATCCACTTCGCAAAAGCGTCATATTTCGCCGCCGGCCATCCTTCGAAATCAGCTCCGTTCTTACCCTCACGATTCAGCTCGAAGTTATACGCATCCTGCAGATTGGTGAACTCCGCCGAGCTGATCGCTTCTTCGGCCAGAATCGCCGGGATAAACAACACGCCCTCGGTCTTGGCCAGCACCAGGTCTCCGGGAAGCACAATCGCGCGACCGATCCGCACCGGCACGTTGATACCGGTCAGTTCCATGCGCGCCCACGCCGAAGGATCATAACCCCGATAGAATCCATTGAAATTCGGTATCTCGCGATTTTCTTCCTGATCCCGAATGCCGGCGTCAAATACAAACCCGGCGTGCGTATGTGCCGCGATTCCATTGCCTAAGTTCGAGCCAATCAACGTACCTTCGACGATCTTTCCGAATCCGTCGGCAACATAGACGTCGTCCTGTTGCAGTTCGGCAATCGGCCAGCTATTCGTTCCACTAACCCGCCCCTCGGCCTTACCTTCGGCCTCGATCGCCTTCGCCATATCCGGCCGCGACGGCATGTACTGCGCTGTCAGCGCGCGGCCCACAAACGGCTTCTCGATGTGCAGGGCCTGCCAGTTTCCTTCGAACTGGCCCTTATATCCATGATCCCAGAGAAACCCCCAGATATCCTCGATCGAGATACTCACTGCCCGCTTAAGTAGATCGTCCGGGACCCTCGGCCGGCCATCCGGAAATCGCTCGCCCTTCCAGTCCGCCGTGTAAAAGAGGATCTGCTGCCTGGTCGTCTTCACCTGCGCGCGCGGGCAACGTCATGGGCATTAAACACGCAGCCGCAATTATCAGCAACGCCTTTCTCTTCATTCTGTCTCCCTCGTTGAACAAACCTGCCGTTTCCCGGCTACTTCGCCGAAGTGAAATTATCGAGAGCGCTCACGCTTTGCGGCTTTACACCCGGCTCAAGCTGATATGGAATCCTGGCTTCATGAAAGTCATTTCCAAAAAGGCGGATGTCGTGCGAGCCTGTCCCGGCAATCTTCAGAAACAGGTTTGCCCCCGCCGGAGCCTGCATGTCGCGCAGATCGGCGTTTGCGACGTTGCTCAACAGAATGGCCGGAATGCCGCGCTCCGGAAAAGCCGCATCGCCGAAGAAGCCGTCGATGTGCAGGCCATCCACGTCCTGAACGGCGAGTGCATTCTCCCACTTATCGTAGTACGGCTTTTCCCAATGTACCTCGATGTTTCTGAGACTCAGGTTCTTGATCCACCTGAAGCTCATGGCGTGAGTGGCCGTGTCGTAAGGCGAGTTGGGATCGCTCGATATATAGAACTTGATATTCGCGAATGTCACGCCTTCGAGATATCTCTCCGCGTGCCCCATGATCCTTGACTCGCCCTGACAGTGCACGACAACATCGTGAATGACAATATTATGCATCGAGCCCGGCCCCGGCTCGCCAGGCTTCCTGGGTTCGTCGTTCCATTCGCTGCTTCTATGCACCTCGAAGTTGAACGCATTCCCATCGCCCGCCCAGAACCAGTCGAACCGGTGAAGGTCCATGGTGATGTTCGAGATGACGACATTACTGATATCTCCGCCGGCTCCAATCTGCAGCGTAAGTCCACGATTCGTGTCGAAGATTGTGCAGTTGTCGATCAGGATGTCGCGAATCACGAGGGCATCACCCTCGCTGAATTTGATTGCCGCCGACGCCGAAGAGAGGTGGCAGTTCGTCACTGTAATGTGCTCGCATGGCGTTATCGGTCCCCACTCTTCGATATCCGCAATAAAAATAATGCAGTCGTCGCCGGTAATGATCGTGCTGTTCGAGATGCTCACTTCCTTGCAGCTATTCATGTCGATCCCGTCGGCCCAGACCGCCTCATGAAGGCTCGTATAGATATATACGTTGTCGATTGTCATTCGCTGGCAGTCGTAGAGGGCGAAGGTCCAGCTCGGCGAATGGAGAAAGCGAATACCTGTTATGTTGATGTCCTTTGCGTGCCCCAGCCAGATCAAATGGGGATAGACCGTGCGGTCTGGGAATCCGGCTGGATAAGATCGCATCTGCGACTTACCCAGAGCGACCATGAGCTTCTTATGCAGGAACGACCGCTCGATCGTGTCCGGCGCCCAGAAGTACTTCGCCTGCCCCTCAACGGTTCCGTGCCCTCCGATTGCGATATCTTCAAGGTTCTCGCCAAAGAAGAGCGCATCCTTCGACTTCACTTTCTGAAAGTCGAATGCTTCCGGCTTTTCCGAGGCAAACAGCGTTGAGCCCGCCTCGATATAGATGTTCACATGGCTGCGCAGATTTAGAGTGCCGGAGGTGAACTGTCCCGGCGGAAGATACACCACGCCGCCTCCCGCCGCCGCCGCCGCATCGATCGCCTTTTGAATCGCCGGCCCGGCATCATCATTCTTGTTCCCTGTCGCTCCGTAATCCTTGATGTTGAAGACAGCCATGCGATGAGAGGCTTCCTGGCCCGCAGCAAAAAGAAGATTCGCCGAACAAAAACCCGTAAATAGCAAAACTCCCACAGAACAACTTCTCAGAAACAGCCGCATGATGACTCAGTCCTTTCAACTATTCGGGTGGATTTTCTGCGCCGCAAACTGCGTATCATTGGTCCCCATGGATGTCTCGGCACGCCAGGGCTCTAGCTACATTTCACTGCAATCGATGCCGATGCAAGGCCCTCCGCGCTCGCCCGCAATGTAATCGCGCCTGTGCGCCCCAGCGGGCGCAGGATTGCCAGGCATTTGCCTCGGAAGGTTCTGCAATGCGGCTCGCGGAAACTCGCGACATCCTTGGGGTTCGCGTTGCCCACCGCGGCGAGTTCTCCGGCGCCGTCGACCTGAAAGTCGATTCTGCGGATCAAATCTGGTATCGGTTCTCCACTTCCATCGGTGATCTCTACGTGAACAAATGCCAGATCGCCGCGGCTCGCCCGAATGACTTGGCGGTCCACACTAAGCTTCAGACGAGACGGTTCTGCGAGCGTCCGGAAAGAAATCGAGGCGATTTGGTTGCCATCCCGGAAAGCGACTGCGCGCAGCTCTCCGGCTGCGTAAGGAACATCGAACTGTGCCAGCAACTTTGCCTCGGGCGACACGGACCTTACGCCCACTTTCTTACCGTCAAGGTAGAGCCGCACCAGGTCGCCGCTGGTGTAGACATGCACCTTCAGGCCAAAGCCTTCGTATCCAGGCCAGGTCCAACTGCGAAGTTCGTCCGTCCATCCCCAGTTAGACAGCTCTTCCGTACGGCCCTCGGGAAGCGGCCGCTGCACGGCCATCTCCAGTTTGCTTTGACCCCACAATACGTCGCGATAATAAGACTGTGGCTTCTTGTCGCCGATAAGATCAATATCTCCGCAATAGGCGTTAAACCACGGATATTGCTGCCGCCACCATGCCGGCGTCTGCGATAAAACGGTATGGCCGATCGCGGCCTCGCCGATATAGTCGATCGCCGTCCAGACAAAGTCACCCAGCACATAACTTAGCCGTTCGGCGCTTCGCCAGCTATCGCAGGCCTCAACGGGGAACGATTCCGTTCCCATCATGATCCGGTCGGGGAGACGCTTATGATCGATCTCGTATTGTTGCCACTGGTAGTTATAGCCGCCCACATCCAAATGAAGAAATGCGGGATCGTTGGCCTGCCATTCCGGCAGGTTATGGTCGTATGGGCCAGGAACCGCCATGGTAACTGGCCGCGAGGTGTCAATCGCCTTCACCGCGTCGTGGAGCCGCTTGGCGATGGCCACGCCAGTCTGCTCGCGCCGGCCGTCGATTTCGTTGCCAATGCTCCAGAAAACAATACTGGGATGGTTGCGGTCCCGCATCAGCATGCTGTTCAGGTCGCGCTCCCACCAATCGTTGAAGTAGAGATGATAGTCGTCCTTCCACTTTCCGAGATTCCAGCAATCGAAGGCTTCGTCGATCACATACATCCCCAACCTGTCGCACGCATCCAGAAATGCGGGCGAGGGAGGATTGTGGCTTGTGCGAATGGCGTCGAATCCATTTGCATTCAGAACCTCCACGCGTCGTTCTTCGGCACGATCGAAAGCGGCCGAGCCGAGGATTCCGTTATCGTGGTGCACGCAGCCGCCCTTCAGCTTTACGGTTTCGCCATTGATGCGCAAGCCGTGCTCGAGGTCGACTTCGATGCTTCGAATTCCGAACGTCACCGTAGAGTGGTCAACTGTCTTGCCGCCCACGACCACTTCAACTTCGGCGCGGTATAGCTTCGGCGTTCTTGCCGACCATAAATGCGGATCTGCGAGCTCGTTCGACGAAGTTACAGTTAGTAACTCACCTGCCGCAAGGCTCACTTCTTTCGCTGTATCCGCCACCGGCTTCCCGTCAGGATCGAGGACACGCGTCCGGACCGTGGCACTTACATGCGACTTACTCCGGTTTTCGATTGTAACGGAAACATCGGCCTCCGCTCGCTCTCGTGAGATTTTTGACGTCGTAACTCCGACTCCATAGAGCGGAATCCTGACGTTGGAAGTCTGAGTCAGCCAGACATGCCGGTAGATTCCGGATCCCGAGTACCACCGGCTGTTCGCACCCTCATTGCGCACACACACCGCAATTACGTTCTCGCCCCCGGCGTTCAGGTAGGTCGTGAGATCGTAAGCGAACGGCGTATATCCATACGGATGACGGCCCAGCGAATGGCCGTTGATCCAGACCTCAGAATTCATGTAGACGCCGTCGAACCTTATCTCCGTCAGCGGGCGCTCATCGCTCAAGTCAACGCGAAAGCGCTTGCGATACCACGCCGTTCCGCCGACCACCCAACCGGTTGCTTCCTGCCCGGCGCTGCGTGCCACGTCGAACGGCCCCACGCGCGTCGGCGTGGAACCCCCGACCCAGATTGTTCCCTCGCCCGAAGGCTCTACGCCAGGATCGAGGTCTTCAATGCTCCAGTCATGAGGGAGGTCGACGATTCGCCATCCCGCATCGTCGAAGTCAGGCGACTCCGCACCAGAGACATCCGCGCGCAGGAATCTCCAATCGAGATCGAACAGATGGTCCCGATCTCGACTTGAGCCAGCGGCAAGCTCGTTCGCTTGCCCCTTCGCACGGTTTTCATCTCTCTCCGGCTGTGCGAGTAGCGGCATCGCGCTGATGGCGCCGATGCCCTTCAATGCTTCGCGACGGCTGATCGGAGATGAAACCTGTTCGGGAAAGTTGGCTGGAAGCACTGGACGCACCCTTTTTGGGATAAAGCGTTTTCTCGTTTAAGCGCTTGAGCGCGTAAACATCACATTAAGTTCCGGAATCTCGGTCTGTCAACTGAAAATCAGTCGTGCTCGCGCTCGTCAGCAACCGGCTCCTTTCGCGGCGAATCGCCGCGTCGAGCAGCATCTATCCACGTCGTTCGGCTCTACGCCAATTTCAAATAGAGCGCCGTGTACCGATCCGGCCTTTCTACGGCGAAGTACGTCCTTCCATCCCGCGCTTCCACAGCAAGATCCGTTTGCCTGGGCCAAACAACGCGCGCCCCTGCAATCCGCAGCTTGCCGGAATCGACTGATACTTCGACATTTGGCGTTGGCCGAGTCTCGCCCTTCGTTGCCAGCTCCAGGGTGTCCAGAATCTGAACCAGGATCGCGCGACGCGCTTCGTCGTGGAAGAACGTACCATGCACATATTCCGAACCTGGCTCGCTGCGCAGTTCCGCAAAGGGCTGCGGCACGAGTTTCCTCACCAGTTCCGGAATCCATTTCTGGATCCAGTAAGCCCTCCACTGCATAGCCCAGAAGATCGGCACACCAAGATAGAAACACTGACCTTTGCCGAACCGGTTGAGCACCGCCGCGGTTCCCGCCGTCCGCGGTCCCGGCGGAGGCGCACCCCAGCCTGCCCAGCGATTTCGGGAAACGTCTTCTGAGAACAAGGGCAGCCTGTAGCGCAGGACCGGCTGCCCCGTAGTTTCCTTGAGGCGAACGAATGGCCCCGGCAAGCCCACCGTCCCCTTTGAGATCAACCCTGCCAGCGGATGGCCCATTGACTCGAGATACATAGTCGTCGAGTCTCCCTCGCGCTGCTTGCCGTTCTCGTCGTTCGAGTAGGTCGTGTCCGTAGACACGTAGTCGACGCCGAAAACATCGGCCAGCACAAAGTTGCCTCGCTCACGGTGATTCTCATCCAGCAGCCCGCTGCGACCGCTCGCGATCAGCGTTCCACCATTGACCACCCAGCGTCGAATCGTCTCTGCCTGACGGTCCGACATCGCCGTCACTTCGGGTAGCACCAGCATTTCAAAGCGCCCCAGCGTCTCCGGGTTCAAGTCGCGGTCCGGCAAACTCTCAACCGGCCTCCCCGCAAATGTGATCGTTTCCAATGCGCCCACAATCGATCGGCGAAAGTCGTAGGGCCGTTTGTCCGCCTCAGCCTCGTGCCGCGTCAGATCGCTATACAGCACCGCCGTGCTCAGCAACGGCTTGAGATCGGGCCCGAGCACGCAATCGATATTCTTCACGTCGGCCCATGCGTCCTTCGCCACTGCGAACCAGCGATTGCAGAATCCCTGCCCGTCAACCCCGCTCACCACTCCGGCGTTGCCGACGAAAAACGTGCGCGCGTTCTGGACGATCAGGGCATTGGCCTGCACCCGCGCCAGGTCGCCCGGATACGCATCGGCATAGCCATATTCCGTGAAGACTCCAGCCTGATAGCAGGGCTGTCCCCATCCGCGCATCACGATTGAGCCCACCGCGATGCCCGTCGGGCAATCCAGCGGCTCCGCATAGATGAAGCTCACGCGCTGCATGATGTCGTCGGGAAACGCTTCCGGACCGCCGTTCAGCGAGATCAAGACCTTCGGCCGGCGCCGGCGCGCAATCGCGATCACCGAGTCCAGCATCTCCGTCATGGTGCGCCGCTGGTGCCACGCGAATCGCTTCTGCCAGCCATCGCGCGTCTTGAATCCATCGCGATACGGATCGTTTGGATTTTCTCTTTCCCATGCTTCCTGCGTGTACCGGCAAAAGCAGAACGGGTTGATCCCGTTGCGGTTGTACATCTCAAACTGGATCCCGAAGATGTCGAGAAAGAGCTCGTCCACTTCGTAACGCGAGAAGATCTCCTCCATCATCCGCAGCACATACTGCCGGTACGGCGAATCGAGGCACATGATGTGCCACCGGCCATAGAACCTCTGTTCCGCTCCATCCTCGGTCGTCCACGCCCAGTCCGGATGCGCAATCGCACACTGATTGTTGAACTGCAGGCTGTAGTAGGCCGTCGCCGAGATGCCCGCCTTGCGCGCCAGCCCGCATTCGGTGCCGAACAGATCGAACTTCAGATTCGGATGCCGCACGGCGGAATCGCTGGGATAGAACGCATAACCCCAGTGGTCCTGCGTGTAGAACATCAGGCTCTCCGCACCCGCTGCGCCCGACGCGGCAATCGCCCCCTCCAAATTGATGTCGAATGTTTGCTCGGCCGGCGTGTGAAACTCCCACTCCATGGCGCGATACGTTCGCCCCGGCGACACGATTCCCGCCGTCGCGTGCTCGCGCCGCAGCCGGTCGAGATTCGGATAGCCGCCATCGGAATCGCCGCCACTGCGCTGCGCGAGCACCGGCCGCGCCGCCACCGTCAGGCCGGCCGCTCCCGCCATCTCCACAAATGCCCTGCGGCTCAGCTTCGATGCGTGGTGCGTAAGATCTCCCAACTCTTTCCTCTCGCGCCCATCGCTATCGCGCCGTGTATCCGCCATCGAAGATCCAGTTCGCGCCGGTGATCGATCGCGCCGCGCTGAACAGGAACGACACCAGCTCCCCGATCTCCTCCACGGCCACGAATCGCTTCACCAGCGTCTTGTCGATCAGCGACTCGGGATCGATCTGTCCCGACTCGATCAGTTGATTCGTCACGTGCGTGCGCACGCTGCCCGGCGAAATGGCCACCACGCGAATCCGGGGCGCAAACTCTACCGCCATCGCGCGCGTCATCGCCACCATCGCGCCCTTCGTCCCCGCATAGGCGATCAGGTTGGGGTTGCCCACCAGAGCATTCACCGACGCGATGTTCACGATGCACGGATCGGCATCGGCCGCCCTGAGTTGCGCCATGAAGTGGCACGCCAGAAAATAGGGCGCTCTCTGGTTCACCGCCACCACGCGGTCGAACTCCTCCAGAGTCGTGTCGAGCGCCGGCTTGTGAAAGCTCCACGCCGCGCAGTTCACCAGCCCATCTAGCGCGCCCACGGCCTTGGTGCTCTCCTCGATCAGCCACTGCGCAGCGTCCGGCTCCGCAAGGTCGCGTACCAACGCCGTCGCGCCTCCAACAAATTCGTCTTCCTGGGCTCGCTCCAACACCCTCGGGTCCACGTCGGCCAGCACCAGGCGCGCGCCCGCGGCGGCCAGCGTGCGGGCAATCCCCAGGCCCAGTCCGTTCGCTGCGCCGGTCACCAGAATCCGCCGATCGTCATGTCGAAAACTCATCGCTTTACCTCGCTCCAGGGAAGCTCTGAGTGTCGGGATTCAATAAAGCCTTCCTTCGGGGACTAAAGTCCCCTTACTTTGCCCGTTTGCGGCATGGCTGAAGCCGTGCCCTTTCAAAACTCGGACCTATTCAGAGCTTCTCTGGCACCTACCGGCACATGATCTCTTCCCATTGGTCCGAGAACATGTTCAGCTTCGCGTCCGGATTCTCGGGATGCGCGCGGATCAACTCCTCGTCCACATCCACGCCCCATCCAGGCCCGGTCGGAATCGCATAATACCCCTTCTCCACGCGCGGCGTGCCCGGGGTCAGATCGGAGCGCCACGGCACATCGTAGTCCTCGAACGTCTCCAGGATGTCGAAGTTGGGAATGTTCGCGGACAGGTGCATCGCGATCACCGTGCCCAACGGCCCGCGGCAGTTGTGCGGCGCTACGCTTACATAGAACGCCTCGGCCAGCGCGGCAATTTTCTTCGTCTCCAGGAATCCGCCGCTATACACAATGTCCGGCTGAATAAGGTGCGCGGCCTTGCGCAGCAGCAGGTCGAGAAACCCGGTCCGGCCGTAGACGTGCTCTCCCGTGGCCACGCGCAGCGGCGAAGCGGCCACAACTTGCGCCATGGCCTCGTTGTTGTGCGCCGGAATGGGCTCCTCGCACCAGCGCGGTCGGTAAGGCACCATCGCGCGGATCGCTTCGATGGCCATGATCGGGCTGAAGCGCCCATGAAACTCCACCAGCAGGTCGATCTCGTCGCCCACCGCTTTGCGCACCGCTTCCACCACGCGGCACGACTGCCGCAACTGCTCGGCTGTCAGTTCCCGTCCTCCCGGGCCGAACGGGTCGAACTTCATCGCCTTGTAGCCGAGCGCCACCACCTCACGCGCGCGGTCGGCAATCTTCTCCAGGTCACCCTGGAACGCATACCAGCCGTTCGCGTAGACCTGCACTTTCTTCCTCACCACGCCACCCACCAGGTTATAGACCGGCTGCCCGAGCGCCTTGCCCACCAGGTCCCACATCGCCGTCTCCAGGCCGGCCATCGCCGAATACATGATCGGTCCCGTGTTGTGCTCCACCTGGTAAAGCTTGAACCACAAGTCCTCAATGTTGAACGGGCTCATGCCGATCACGTAGCGCCGCCCGAAGTCCAGAATCAGTTCGCGCACGGCCGCTTCCTTCCACTCGAGCGTTCCGTCGCCCCAGCCAATCAGGCCTTCATCGGTGGTGAGCTTGACGAAAAGAAAATTCCGCCATGTTGTTCCTGTAAGAAAGACTTCAACGTTCGTGATCTTCATAAACTCTCTGCTCCATGATTCACTGCTCCATGACTCTCTGCTTTATTACGGCGCGCAACGCTCACATCCCGCGCGCAAAACTCGTCCCTCTAAGTGTTCCCAAGCTGGCCCAACCCGGCCAGAATTTCGCGCAGCTCCTCGCGCTCCGAAGCGGTGACCGGCGTCAGCGGCGCACGTGAGCTGCCCACTGGAATGCCGCGCAAAGCAGCGCTCTCGCGGCACACTGAAAGCCAGTGCGGACTCGCGTCGCTGGTTCCCATCGCACGGTATTCGAGATGAATGATGGGCAGAAGTTTAAGCCAAAGCGCCCGCGCCTCGTCCAGATTCTTTTCTTCGTTCAGCAGTTTGAAGAGCCGCACCGCCAGCGCCGGCGCAATCATCGGCATGCCGCCAATCCATCCGTCGGCGCCCAGCGCCAGCGCGCCGAACGCCAGAATGTCGATGCCCGCGAACACCGGGAAATCCGGCCCGCACACCAGGCGCGTATCCTGCACGCGCGCAATCTCCATGTGCGACCACTTCACCGCGTGCACCACGTCTTCATCCGCGAGTTGCGCGATGTCCTGCGGCGTAAGCTCGACGCCCGTCAGCACCGGCACGTTGTAGACCATGATGGGCAGCCCGACCTTCTCGCGAATCCGCCGGAAATGATTCAGCACGTCCTGCTTCGGCGGCCGCAGCAGATAGGGCGCCAGCAACATCAGCCCTTCGCACCCCGCGGCCTTTGCATGCAGGCTCAGGTCGATCGTGGTCGCCGTCGAGTAGTCGCCCGTTCCCGCATAGATCGGCACGCGGCCATTCACTTCTTCCACAATCGCGTCCAGAGCCTGCTTTCTTTCTTCGACGCTCAGCGCAACCGGCTCGCCCGCGCTGCCCAGCGGCGTGAGCCCGTGCACTCCCTGGCTCAGCAGAAAGCGCACAAACGCCCGCGTTCCCTCGGTGTTGAGCGACTCATCGCCGTGGAACGCGGTCACCGTCGGCGCGAAGATTCCGCGGATGCGCGGCTGGTTCGATGTTTCTTTACTCATGTCGTCCTTCTGCAACAAAACTCCCGTTTGTCGAGCTCAAAAAGCTACGGCAGTGCAAATGCGACGTAGACCGCACCCTGCGGCCCTTTGGGATCTCTTGTCCCATTGGTGGCAATCACGATGTACTGCTTGCCGTCCACCATGTACGTGGCCGGCGTGGCCACGCCCGCAAACGGGAGCGTCGCTTCCCACAGCAGTTCGCCCGTTCGGCTGTTGAAGGCGCGAATCTTGCGGTCGAAATCCGTCGCCGCAATGATCACCAGCCCGCCCGCCGTCACAATCGGGCCGCCGTAGTTCTCCGTTCCCGTGTTCTTGATTCCCTTCGCCGCCAGCTCCGGATACTCACCGAGCGGCAGCTTCCACAGATACTTCCCGGTGTTCAAATCGATCGCGCTCAGCGTCCCCCACGGCGGCGCCACGGCGGGATACCCATCGGGATCGTCGAACCTTGTATAGCCCGTAATGCTGTACGGCATTGCCTCCGTTGCAGTCTCCTTGCTCCCCGGCGCCGCAGGCCCAGCGTCGGAGACTGCGACGCTGAGCGCATCTTTCCCCGTGCGCAGATACTCAATCAGCGCTTCCAGTTGCTTGTCCTGCAGATTCGGAAAGGACGGCATCCGTCCCCGCCCCTGGTGAACGATCTCGGCAATCTGCGCCGAAGATTTGCGCTTGTCAATATCGATCAGCGAAGGATACGCCGGCGGCGCGCCCGCGCGGTCCGCTCCGTGGCAAACCGCGCACTGGCTCTGATACGCGCTCGCTCCCGGGCCGGCGTTGGGATCGGTCCTGACCAGCGTTGTCGTAAACGCCACCTGGTTCGCGTTAATGTAGATCACGCCCGCATTCGGGTCCACCGCCGATCCGCCCCACTCCGCGCCGCCGCCCACGCCGGGAAACTCGAGTGTCGGCTGATTCAACACTCCCGGCACAAACTGCGTGCCGCCGGCGACACGGCGCAGCATCTCGAGCGCCGCCTCATGCGCCTCCGGTGTGCGATTGGTGAGCGAATTCTCGTCCACCGTTTGCCGCGTGAACGGCTCCGGCGCAAGCGGCGCCGGCTGCGTGGGCGAAGTGGCCTCGCCCGGAACCGTGCTCTCGGGGACCTTGCGCTCCTCAACCGGAAACAGAGGCTTGCCGGTCACGCGATCGAACAGAAACATCCACCCCTGTTTTGTGGTTTGCGCAACCGCATCCACGCTCTGGCCGTTGCGCTTCACCGTCACCAGCGCCGGCGACGACGGAAAATCGCGATCCCAGATGTCGTGATGCACGCCCTGGAAATACCACAGCAGCTTGCCCGTCTGGGCATCGAGCGCCAGCTCCGAATCCGAATAAAGATCGTCGCCCGCGCGATCGCCGCCCCAGAAATCGAACACCGCCGATCCCGTGGGCACATACACAATCCCGCGCTTCAAGTCGAGCGCCATCCCCGCCCAGTTGTTGGCCGCGCCGGCTGTCATCCAGGCGCCCTTCGGCCAGGTCTCGATTCCCGGCTCGCCCGGATGTGGAATGGTATGAAACGTCCATCGCAGCGCGCCGGTGTGCACGTCGAATGCGCGAATGTCCCCGTGCGGCGCGGGGTGCGTCTCCGGATTCCGCCCTCCCACGATGATCAGGTCTTTGTAAATGGTCCCCGGGCTCGTAAGCCCGACCGATTGCAGCTTGTAGTCGCCGTCAAGGTGCTTGCGCAGATCGATAAATCCACCCTCGCCGAAGCTCTCGATCGGTTTGCCGGTCGCCGGGTCGAGCGCATACAGCCGGTCGCGCATTCCCGCAAAGAGCCGGCTCTCTTTTCCGTCTGTCCAGTAGGTAACGCCGCGGCTTGCGTCGGGCTCACGATTGCCCGAGTCGAATGCCCAAACGAGCTTTCCCGTCTGAGCATCGAGCGCCACCACATTCAGCGACGGCGTATGCGCATACAAAATGCGGCCGACAATCACCGGCGTGCATTCCATACTCCCCTGCTCGCCGGTGTCGAAGGTCCACGCAATCTTGAGATTTTTCACGTTGCCGCGATTGATCTGCGTCAGGCTGGAATAGTGATCCTGCGCCGGCTGCCCTCCATAAAACGGCCAGCCCTGATCGCTTTTCGCCACAGGCCGCATCCCTTCCGCAGCCGCCATTGGTGACGCGGCCATCACGCTGCTCAAGGCAACGCTGATCGCTGCAACGGCGGCGAAGCCGATCTTCCAAACGGGCATGAAGGATCCCTGAAACGCAAATCGATGCGCAAATGAAGAACCGAGCGAGCTCTAGCAAAACGCCATCCCACCCAGATCTGATAGCGTTCTCGCCGAGGACCCAAAGCTCGGTCAAGCGCTTGGGCGCTTGACATGTATACTCTACACCATGCCTGAGAGACTGATCTAGTTACTTCGCTCGGGATTCTTTCGCGGCATAACCGGCTTCCCGGCAGCAAGAGCTTCCCGGCTGCGCCACTTGCTAAGCTCGAACCGACACTCGTTGCTCCTCCTTTATGTCACTGAGCTCGCTCGACATCGTAGTCTGCTGCGTCGCTGTCGTGGCCAGCATCGGCGCCGGCCTCATCATTGCCTACCGCAAGCACGCCAGCGAATCCAGCTCCCAATTCTTCCTCGCAGGCCGCCGCCTAGGCTGGCCCCTTGTAGGCGCATCCCTCTTCGCCACCAACATCGGCGCCGAGCATCTCGTCGGCCTCTCCGGCGACTCCTACCGCTACGGTCTCGCCGCCGGCGCCGTCGAGCTCACCACCTGCATCTGCCTCGGCATCGCCTGCGCGCTCCTGTTCCCCTACTACATTCGCGCCCGTGTCTACACCATCCCGGAGTTCCTCGAGCTCCGCTATAACCGCACGGCGCGCGTCTTTTTCTCCGGCCTCATGCTGGTCGTCTGCATCATGACCAAGCTCGCCTTCCACCTCTACGCCGGCGCGCTGGTCCTGCACACCCTCCTCGGCTGGGACGTGATGCCGATGGTCCTGCTGATGGGCGCAGCCGTTGCCGCCATCACCATCGTCGGTGGATTCACCGCCGTCGCCTACACCGATTCCATCCAGACCGCCATCATGATCGGCGGCTGCAGCCTCGTTCTATTCATCGGGCTCGCCAAGGTCGGCGGCTGGCATGCGCTGGTCGCGGCCATGCCCGCCAAGATGCACGTTGCCCTGCCCTATGACGATCCCAATTACCCCTTCATCGGAATCCTCCTCGGCGCTCTCTACGGCGGCCTCTTCTACTGGGGCGTGGATCAGGTCAACGTCCAGCGCGTTCTCGGCGCGCGCGACCTCCGCGAAGCCCGCGCCGGCGCCATGTTCGCCACACTGCTCAAGCTCAGCCCGATCTTCATCTTCGCGCTTCCCGGCGTCATCGCCGCCGCGTTATTCCCCGGCCGCGACCCCAAGACCACGTTCGTCACCCTGCTCAGCGACCTGCTCCCCACCGGCGTTCGCGGCCTCGTGCTCGCCGCACTCATCTGCGCCCTCATCGGCTCTTCGCTCTCCGTCATGAACTCGGTCTCCACGCTTGTCGTCCGCGACTTCCTTCTCGGCTTTCGCAAGAACTCATCGGACAAAGCCCAGGTGGCCATGGGCCGCGTCGCCATTCTCGCCAGCACTCCGCTCGCCGTTGCCGCCGCATGGCTCATCTACACCACGCCCGACGGCCTTTACAAATACCTCCAGGCCATCTCCATCTATCTCGTCATGCCCATCACGCCGGCGATCTTTTTCGGCATCGTCAGCAAGCGTATGACGTTTCAGGGCGCCGTAGCCTCCACCGTCGCCGGAATCCTGCTCGCCACGCTCTTCGTCACCGATCAGCTCATGGGTAGCACCGGCGCGCAGCTCTTCCCGTTCCTCCACTTCAAGCTCACGCTCAACTACGCCTATCGCGGCCTCTGGGGCACCCTTATTACCATCGCGGTGCTCGTCCTCGTTTCTCACATGACCAAGGCTCCGGACGCAGCCAAGGTGAAAGCCCTCACCGTCGACTGGAAATCCCGCGCCACTCCCTTTGAAGGCTGGCGAGACTGGCGTCTCCACTGGAGCGCCCTCGCTCTGGCCACAATCGCCATCTATGCCTGGCTCTGGTAGGCGGTTCACAATGGTCTCTCTTCGCCAGGATCCCCGAGGTACGAATTAGAGGTGCGAGATGAAGAGAAGAGATTTTCTGCGCAATCTGGCCGTCGCCGCTCCGGCATCCGCCGCTCTGGGCAGCTTTGCAGCCATGGCCGAGCCCGTCAAGAGGAAGGTAAAGATCACCGACCTCAAAGCGCTCGTCCTCGGCCGCCCCGGCGACAACACCCTGGTGCGCATCGACACCGATGCCGGCGTGACCGGCTACGGCGAAGCCTACTGGGGCTTCGGCGTCAAAGAGGTCATGCTCGGCAACCTGCGCGCTGCCATCGTCGGCGCCGACCCGTTCGACATCGAGCCGCTCCTGACCAAGATGACCATCCAGACCGGCGGCGCAGGCGCTACCGGCGGCGTCACCGTAACCGCCATCAGCGGAGTCGAAATCGCGCTCTGGGACCTCGCCGGCAAACTCCTCGGCCAGCCCGTCTGCAAGCTGCTCGGCGGTCAGTACCGCACCGGCGTGCGCGTCTATCTCACCTCGAGCCCCGACAACCCGCTCGATCCCGCCTCCTGCCGCGAGTGGGCCGCGATCGTCAAGCAACACCCTTTCGGATTCACCGCGGTGAAGACCAACTTCGTCCGCCGCGGCTATCCCAACGAAAACCTCTACGACACTACCTTCAACGATCCCCGCGGCCAGAACCGTCAGCTCACCAACGAAGATCTCGACCTGAACGCGAAAGCCTTCGCCAACGTCCGCGAAGCCCTCGGCCCCGACTTCGGCATCGCCGTCCACACGCACTGGGAGCTGGACTGGAGCGATGCCCTCAACCTCGCGCGCGCCGTCGCGCCCATCCGTCCCATGTGGCTCGAAGACCCGCTCGCACCCGACTTCTGCGACGCCTGGGTCAAGCTCACCGAGGAGTCGCCCATCCCCATCCTCACCGGCGAAAACCTCTACACCCGCCACGGCTTTCTGCCCTTCATCATTCACCAGGGCTGCCACATCGCGCAGATCGACATCCCCAAAGCCGGCGGCCTGCTGGAAGCGAAAAAAATCGCCGACCTCGCCGATCTCTTCGACATGCCGGTCACATCGCACAACGCATCGGGCCCGCTCGGCGCCGTCGCATCGGCACACGCCGCTGCCGCCATCAGTGACTTCAAAGGACACGAGCTCAGCGTCGGCCGCCTCAATGGCACCTCCGCCGACATGCCCTGGGGCCACATCGAAGGCGACCCGATCGAAGCCTGGTCGAGGCTCGTCCTCCACGACGGCCCGCTGGTCAAAGACGGCCGCATCCTCATCCCCGACAAGCCCGGCCTGGGCGTCGAACCCAACCTCGACTACATCCGCAGCCATCTCGCAACTGGCGAAAGCTGGTGGAACTAGAGCGAAACCAGAGGTTCCGATATGCGAGCGCTCAAGCGATTGCCGCGATCGGTCCGACAAGATATGATGGCGTCGCAATGAATCACCGCATGCCGAAGCCGATTCGTCTTTTTCTGCCGCTGTTGTTTCTTTCGAGCGCCGCTCTGGCAGCCGCGCAGGCTTCTTCCGCGCCCAACCCGCAGCTCGCCGCAAAGGAACTGAACGAGCGCGTCGAATCGCTGCTCAAGAAGATGACGCTCGATGAAAAGATCGGCCAGCTCGTGCAGCATTCGGTGGGCGACCCGAGCAACCCCACTGCCCCTCTGGCTTTCACGCCCAATTGGGACCAGATGGTGGAGCGCGGCGAGATCGGCGCCATGCTGAATGTGGTCGGAGCCGATGCCACCAATCACTATCAGCACATCGCGGTCGAGAAATCGCGACTGCACATCCCCCTAATCTTCGGGCTGGACGTGCTTCATGGCCATCGGACCACATTTCCCGTGCCGCTGGGCCTGACAGCGAGCTGGGACCCCGATGCGATCGGTACAGTGGCCCGCATCAGCGCCACGGAGGCGCGCGCCGATGGCATCACCGAGGTGCTTGCGCCTATGCTCGATGTCTCCCGCGACGCGCGCTGGGGGCGCATCGTCGAGTCGGCCGGAGAGGACCCTTATCTCGGCTCGGTAATGGCGCGCGCGTGGGTCAAGGGCTACCAGCAGGACGATATTTCGAAGCCTGACTCGGTCGCCGCTGCTGTCAAGGACTTCGCCGCCTACGGCGCGGGAGTCGCCGGCCGCGACTACAACGCTGTGGAGATGGGCCCGATCGAGCTGCGGCAAGTCTATCTCGAGACCTACCACGCCGCGGTGGAAGCGGGCGCTGCGGCGATGGTGAGCGGATTCAACACGATTGACGGGATCCCAGTGCCGGCGGATCGTTTCCTCCTTACGAAGGTGCTGCGCAAAGAGTGGGGCTTCGATGGGATCATGTTTTCCAACTGGGCCGCCGTCTCTGAACTGAAGAATCACGGGATCGGCGACGACGCCACTGTCGCCCGCATGGCGCTCGAGGCGGGCATCGACGTGGATCTCGAGGGTCCCTTCGGCACCGTGCTTGCGGCCCAGGTGCGCTCCGGCAAGATTCCCGAGAGCGTCGTGGACGAGGCGGTGCGCCGCGTGCTGCGCGTCAAGTTTGCGCTGGGACTCTTCGACCATCCTTACACGCCACAGAGCCCCGCCTATCAACCGACGCCGGAGAAGCGAGCCATCGCCCGCAAGATCGCCGGCGAAACCTTCGTGCTGTTCAAGAACGATCCGGTCGAAGGCATCGGCCCTCTGCTGCCCCTGAGCCCGAAGCTGAGGACCATCGCCCTCATCGGGCCGATGGCCGACGACCAGCGCGAACTGATGGGCGCATTGGCCGTCAGCGGCAACCCCAAAGACGTGATCACGCCAAAAACCGCGCTGACACACAAGCTCGGCGACCGCCTGCTCTACGCTCAGGGCTGCGGGCTTGTGAGCGGCGTAGACGAGAACGTGATCAAGGATATCGATTCACACCGCCCCGTCGCCGGCGTGGAAGACCAGCCCGTGCTCGATGACGCCGAGTTGATCGCCGAAGCCGTGGAAACCGCCAAGAAGGCCGACGTTGCCATCCTGGTGCTGGGCGAGCCCAACAATTGGATGGAAGGTGAAGGGGCCAGCCGCGCCCATCTTGGATTCACCGGCGCGCAGGAGCAATTGCTCGAGGCGGTCGTCGCCACCGGCAAGCCGGTTGTCCTGGTCGTCGCCGCGGGCCGTCCTCTCGAAATCAAATGGGCCGCCGGGTACGTGCCGGCCATCCTTGACATCTGGTCGCCGGGCATCGAGGCCGGGCCGGCGCTGGCCGATGTTCTCTTCGGCGACGTCAATCCCTCGGGCAAGCTCGCTACGTCGCTGCCGCGCGCTGTGGGCCAGGAACCGCTCTATTATGCGCAGCTGCCCACCGGTCGGCCCGCGAACGATCCCGACCGCATGCCGCGCACTCCCGGTGAAAAGTTCGACTCGCGCTACATGGACGAGCCGAACACCGCGCTCTTTCCCTTCGGCTGGGGCCTCAGCTACACGAGCTTCAGCTACTCGCAGCCCACAGTCTCGCGCGCCGAAGTTCCCTTGCGCGAAGTGCTGGCGTCAGAGCACACGCCCGTCGTCACCGTCGGAGTGGACGTAGAGAACACAGGCTCAGTCGCCGGAACCGAAGTCGTGCAGCTTTACATCCGCAACACCGTCGCCAGTGTCTCGCAGCCCGTCCGCGAGCTCAAGGGATTCACCCGCATCACCCTCGCTCCCGGCGAATTGAAGCACGTTGAGTTGCCGCTCGGCTTCAACGAGCTCAACTTCTACAACGCCGACATTCGCCGCACCGTCGAACCCACGACCTATGACATCTGGGTCGGAGGCAGCTCCCTTGCCACCGCCGAAGCTACCCTCAAAATCGTCGAATGAATTCGGCGCGGAGAATTTTTACACGAATGATTTGCACACGAGTAGCCGAGCTACTACCCCGGATGCAGGAGCGTCGGCCTCGTCGGCCTGATCCTCGGCTGGATCTTCATCAGCCATGTCGGCTGGGTCGTGGACCTCGGCCCGCGCAGCGAACGCGCCCGCCAGGAAGTCGTCACCAACCTCGGCCAGAGCATCGACGGCGGCTACAACGAGAGTCGCAGGATGATGGATGGCTTCGTGGACTTCAGAGTCCCCTCGAAATGCCTCGCTTTGTGACCAGATAAACTGCAAAGCTGCCCAGCCAGTGCCCGCCCTCGTAATGCTCGCCCGTCACAGCAGCCAACCCCGCCTGCCTGTGCGCCACCGCAGCCGCTGTGATTGAAGGCAGCCTCTTGTCGCGCTTCGGCAGACCGGCAGCTATTCCCTCCAGCATCCATGCCCGACTGAGATTCAGCCCGTCCAGGTGCGCCAGCTTCGGATCGCTCGGATCAGGAGACGCGACGGGCTGCAACCATCTATCGTTGCGGGACGTATCAATTTGAGGCATGAATGCTCGGAGCCACCGCGCAAACTCTTGGTTTGGCAGCACTCGCCGCATCAGATCGGCTTCTCCGAGGCATGGCGACAGGAAGTCCTCGCCGGAAGGCTCGTAGGCCAGCGGGCAGTCCTTGTCGCCGAGGTAGAACTGCTTGGCTCTGGACACGATCAGCTCGGCGAATTGCCCGTTGCCAGTGTCGTTCGCGTAGTCGAACATCAAGCCCAGCGCGAAAGCAGTCTGGTCGTGCTCGCCGATCCGCACGGGGTTGGAGAGCTTAGGCAGCCAGTCGCTGAGTCTCCCCAGCGCGGCTTCCTCAAGCGGGCGCAAATTGGCGGCCATCTCCTTGGCTTGCGGATCGTCCCATTCTTTGAGTTCCGCGACGAGTTGCAAAAGCCACGCGAGCCCGTAGGGGCGCTCGAAACTGGTGCGTCCCTCTTCCCGAAGATATGCGGCTTCTTGAGCGATGTTTTTTGCGGTGAGGCTTTGCCGCAGTGCCGCGCGAGCAGGCTGCACAAACGGCGCATCCGGGAAAGCCCTGATCAGCCGGACCAGCAACCAGTGCCCGTGCACGGAAGAGTGCCAGTCGTAGCAGCCATAGAAGGCTGGAGTCAATTCCCTGGGCGACGCGACGTCGGCATCGCTGTTCAGCGTGTGGCTCATGTGATTTGGATACTCTTTGTGCACGCAGGCTAAAGCAAGACTCGCAAACCGTTGAGCGGCTTGGATGTCGAACTGACTTGTGTTTTGGGCGGCGGAACCCATGGCGAAAAGGGCGATGATAGCGCAGACGATGTTCTTCATTGACTGTACTCTAAGGAACCTCTGAGCAACTTGCCATTCTGACCGCCTGGAGCGAAGTATGACGCCCGAAGAGGCTCGCCAAGACCACTTGCGACTGCAAGACGACCTTGCGGACCTCTCAACAAACAGCAGGCACGTCATGGTTTCGTCCAGCGGACATGAAATCTAACTTTACCAGCCGCAGATTGCAACGCAGGTACTGAGGTACTGGCGTGGCGGCGCCGCCGTGACATACAATTTGCACGCCTTGGGGTATTGCTCGTCCTCGAACCAAAATCCGGCAAGGCCGGCGGCGAATCAAAACAATCTTCAGAATAATCGCCAGCTGATCAACGACGCTAACCAATTGTTGACCCCGTCTTCGCTTTATTCGGCCCGGAACAAATCGAATATCACCCCAACGCCCCGGCAACGCCGGAGCCGGATCCGGCCGCCGCTGCGGCACTGCAAACACTCAATGCCGATGCGATACGTACTCGATGAAGTGGCAAGTAAAGAATGGGCGGTTCGCGATGGCAGACAGAGCTAGGAAAGCTCTGAATAACTCGAAGTTTTGAAGGGTACGGGCTTCAGCCCGTACGTAAACCCAGCAAAACGGACGGGGCTTTAGCCCCTGAGGGAATGCTGGCTTCAATTCATAGGCATATTCAGAGGTTCCCTAGCAGGGTGCTGAAAAAGTAACTTCAAATCCACAGCGTGATGGGTTAAGAAGGAACCATGCGCGGAATCGATCATCAGCAAGCGGATATGTTCAGTTACTTGTCGCCGGAGCAGCGGGTG
>JBAUBR010000260.1:0-39486 GCA_049676965.1 Occallatibacter sp. | reverse complement strand
TCGTTGAGCCACTTGACGCGGCCACCGTTCATGAGGCGCACGTCCTTGTGGCCGTACATCTTGAACAGCCAGAAGGCGTAGGAGGCAAACCAGTTGTTGTTGTCGCCGTAGAGGATCACCGTGTCGCTGGGAGAGATGCCTGCCTCGCTCAGCAGTTTTTCAAATTCCTTTTTGCTGATGATGTCGCGGCGGACCTGGTCTTGCAGCTGGCTCTGCCAGTTGAAACCAATTGCGCCGGGGAGGTGGCCTGCGTCGTAGGCCTTGGTGTCAACGTCAACCTCAACCAGCTTCACCCCGGGCTTGCCGAGATTCTGCTTCACCCAGTCAGTGTTGACCAGGATTTCGGGATGGGAATACTCAGTCATGGGATTATCACCTTTGCGTCTTAGGGTTGAAGTTCGGGGATGTGTTTGATCATGTTGGAGGTGTACTTGAAGATGTTGTCGGGGAAGATCATGACGCCGAAACCGCGCTGGTCGCGGGCGGCAATTTTGAGAGCGCCTTCAAGAATGAGGCCGGAACTGGGACCGGCCATGAGGCCTTCATTCTGGCAAAGCTCCAAAGCGCGGGTGTAGGCAAGATTGAAGTCGATCTCGAGAATGTCGTCGACAAGAGAGGGATCAAACAGCTTGGAGACGCTGAGCTGGGAGACATTGCGCAGGCCGGGCACGTCGTGGCCCTCGGTGGGCTGCACGGCGACGATTTTGATCTTGGGATTTTTCTCGCGAAGAAACCGGCCGATACCCGTGACAGTACCGCAGGTGCCGAGTGAGGTGAAGAGGTGAGTAATGCGCCCACCAGTCTGCTTCCAAATCTCGGGGCCCGTGGTCTTGACGTGCGCCTCGACGTTCTTCTCGTTCTCATACTGGTTGGGCATGACGTACTTGTGGCTCTGCGCCTTGGCGTAGGTTTTGGCCAGATTGATGGAGCCGTCGCCCAGGCCAGGCGCGGGACAGAGCTCGTCCGAGACGATGTCGAGATCAGCACCGGCGATTTTGAGGAGCACTTTCTTTTCGAACGGAACTTTATTGGGAACGATGGCCAGCAGGCGGTGGCCGCGCGCACGGGCCATTCCGGCAAGGCTGATGCCCGTGTTGCCGGAGGTGGGCTCGACGAGGCCGCGACCTTCAGAAAGTTCGCCGCGGTCTTCAAGGTCACGTAGCAGGGCCCACGCCGCGCGGTCCTTCACCGAACCGAAGGGATTCATCCATTCGAGCTTTGCGTAGAGAGGGAATTCGACACGGGGATTCAGTCGATTGATGCGCACGAGCGGCGTAGGGTTCTCCTCGCTCGGCATCATTTCAAATACGTTTTCGTAAACTCTCGTTTGGTGATCCATCGACGTAAAGGTCCTGGCTAATCGCCGAGCCGAAAATCGTGTCCAACACCATGCTCACCTACCTCTTTGGGCCGGACAATAGTCGGTTTGTACCAGCAACAGAGATATATGTCATTCGCAAGTTCCACTACTAGATCGTGGCTCTGGTATCGAGATGAGCGACCGCACTGGATACCATGCTTCCTCATGTGCGCCGCTTAAATCCGACTGCGGGCCTGCGGAGCAAGCCCTTGCGTAACAGCCGCGATGAGAATGACACAGGATCTCGAGACAGAGATGCAAATTGGCGGGAAGATCTTTACGCACCGCCAAAGCTGGCGGCAAGCAATGTCTTCTGCTCCAGTGCATGTGCCTTGGAAGAACCAGTAGCCGGGCTCGCGGCACTGGACCGATTCACCGTGAGCACCTGGCGTCCATGTGCCAGCCGTCTTAGTCGAGGCACAACAAAGGAGAGTGCTCCCATGTTGGCCGGCTCCTCCTGTACCCAGACGATTTCATGCGCCTTAGGATGGCGATCGAGCGCGGCTGTGAGGTCCTCTTCGGGCCACGGGTAGAGTTGCTCCAGAAGCACGATTGCGGTCGTCATGTCCTGCCGCCGGGTGCGTTCCGCACGCAATTCATGTCCAATCTTGCCGGTGCAAAGGAGCAGGCGCTTTGCATGCTGAATTTCTGCCTCTGGCAACACCTTCCGGAACCCCCGAGCCGCAAAGTCATTCACCGGCGATGCCGCTTCCGGTCGCCGGAGCATGCTTTTGGGAGTGAAGACGATCAGCGGTTTTCGCCAGGACTGCAACGCTTGGCGCCGCAGAAGGTGAAAATATTGTGCCGCTGTGGAGGGCTGGCATATCTGAATATTGTCGTGCGCTGCCAGTTGCAGGTAACGCTCGATTCGGGCACTCGAGTGCTCTGGACCCTGTCCCTCGTAACCGTGAGGCAACAGCAGAACCAGGCCACTCAGCAATCCCCATTTGTCCTCGCCGGCCGCGATGAATTGGTCTATTATGACCTGCGCTCCGTTGGCGAAGTCGCCAAACTGAGCCTCCCATAACACCAGTGCCTCCGGATAATCGCGGCTAAAGCCATATTCAAACCCAAGCACTGCGGCTTCCGACAGAATCGAGTTGTAGATCTCGAAGCGGGCTTGATTCGGCGCAAGATTCGCAAGTGGGATGAAATCGGTCCCCGTGTGAACATCTACCAAAGCACCATGGCGATGATTGAAAGTTCCACGTTTGCTGTCTTGACCGCTGAGACGAACCGGCGTTCCCTCTAGAACGAGTGAGCCAAAGGCACAGGCTTCGGCCATCGCATAATCCATCGGGCGTTTGCCCTGTCCCATCTCGACCCGTTGCTCCAGAAGCTTCTTCATCTTGGGGTGAAGGTGAAAATCTCCTGGATACGAAGTCAGAAGTTCGCTGATCTTGCGTATGCGATCACTGGAGACACCTGTTTCCCGAGATTCCGTTGGGGTGTACGAGCCGCCGTTGTATGGGGCCCAGTACGCAGGGAGGCTGGCCAATACAGGAGTCTTCTTCATTCGCGCAGCCGCACTTTGTTCTTCCATCATCCTAGCCTGAATCTCGGTCGCGCGCGCCGAGGGATCCACCCCGATTCGTTCCGCATAGATCTTGTAGAGCGGAGGATGATCTTTGATTCTGGCATAGCGAAGTGGCTGTGTAATGGTGGGATCGTCAATCTCGCTGTGCCCGTATCGCCGATAGCCGATCAGGTCCACAACCACATCGCTGTGAAACGTGTAACGATAATCGATGGCAAGTTTCGCCACGCGCACAACCGCATCGGGATCCTCCGCATTGACATGGAAGATTGGAACGGGCAGACGCTTCGCAACATCGGACGAAAATCGCGAGGAATTCGACTCCTCGGGACCGGCAGTAAATCCGATCAGATTATTTACGATGATGTGGATGCTGCCTCCAACTGAGTACCCTTTGAGGAAGGCGAGATTGAGTGCCTCGGCACAGATACCCTGGCCAGCAAATGCCGCATCGCCGTGAACAAGTATCGGCAGCACAAGTTCCTCTCCCTTTTCCCCATCGCGGTTCTGCTTGGCGCGCGTGCGGCCCATGGCCACTGGATCGACTGCTTCCAGATGGCTGGGATTCGACACCAGATGGAGATCGACTTCTTTCCCCTCTTCGTTCTTCCACTGGCCCGTCGCGCCGATGTGATACTTGACGTCACTACTGCCGAGAACACTCCGCGGGTCGATATCCTCGAATTTGGAAAAGATCGCAGTGGCAGGCGTACCGATGATATTCAGCATGACACTTAGTCGTCCGCGATGACTCATCGCCAACACTGTTTGCTGCATTCCCTGATTGGAAGCTCGATCGAGTAATGCATCGAGAAGGGGAATGAGTGCCGTGTTTCCCTCTAGAGAAAATCGTTTAGTCCCGGGATAGCGTGATTGGAGGACTTGTTCGAAAATATCTGCCCGAATCAAAAGGTCAAGGATGCGCTGGCGTTTTTGTTCGGACGTGTCCCGTTCGAATTGCTCTTGGACCCACCTCCGTCTGGTGGAATCCGCAATATGCATGAATTCAACTCCGACTGTACCGCAATACCGTCGGCGCGCTTTTTCCGCGACGTCTCCCGCAGCCTCAAGTTCAGGTACTGTCAAGGGCTGCAGATACTGGCCCAATGGATCAAGCTTCGCTTGGAGATACCCCCACAGGCGAAAATGATCGACGACCTGTTCAACTGACTGGAACGCCATCGAAGAACGTCCCTGGAACGATTCCAGTGTCTTCATCTCTGCCCCCTTCCATTCATCATGCTCTGAGATTGAGGTTCTGTACCAGTATCGGCAGTTGAGCAGACAGCACAAGAAGCCGGTTGATACAACTATGATGCAGCCACGGATACCGAATTTCCTGCTCATTCAGGACTCAGAACCTCAGGTCTCTAAAGCCAGACCAGCTATGATCATGAACGCACTGGTGCTGAATTGTGCCCGGTACACCTTGCCTATGCAGCAGGATGTTTATCCCATTGCCGTGCTCTCCGCACACGAACATAATCCAGTAAAGGGGGCGTGAGATATACATGTCTGGAAACGGTGAGGAGAGGAAAAGTCAATCAGGGGTCTTAACCATGAGTGAGTCCGACGGGCCCATCACAAGTTTTCATCACCATCGCTGGGGCATCATCCTGGCCGGGGGAGATGGAACTCGTCTGCGCCCCCTGACACGACTTGCATGTGGCGATAACCGTCCCAAGCAGTTTTGTCCGCTTCTGGGTGGCAAAACGCTGCTCGCGCGAACTCGGTCCAGGATCGCTCAGAGTATCGATCAGAGTCGGATGCTCTTCGTTCTGACAAAGAAGCACGAATCATTCTACTCAAAGGAACTGGAAATGGTGCCGGCTCATCAGAAGGTTATACAGCCCATGAATCGTGGAACATTGCCAGCCATTCTCTGGAGCCTTTTGCGCGTGTCCCGGCTCGACAAGCAAGCCGTTGTCACTTTCTTTCCGTCCGATCATCATTTTGCAGACGAGAGAAAATTCATGACCGCGGTCGAATGGGCTTTTAGTTATGCAGAGGTACACACAGAATCCGTCATCCTGCTTGGTGCGTCGCCAGAGAGGGCGGAGACCGAATACGGTTGGATCGAACCCGAGTCTCCCACGGGACACGAGATCGGCGGTCGGATTGACCGAGTGAAGCGTTTCTGGGAAAAGCCCGCACACCCTATCGCACAGCAACTGTTGGCCGACGGTTGCTTGTGGAACACCTTCGTGATGGTAGGTACCGTTGGAGCCTTTCTTGCGATGATTAGACGCACGTCCTCCACGATCTTCCAGACCCTCGGGTCGACGCTTGCCGATTGCGGCCCGGATGCGGAAGAGGAAAAAATGCAGTATATCTACGATCGGCTGACTCCAACCGACTTTTCAAAACAGGTGTTGTCCGTCAGTACCGAAGGGCTTGCTGTAGCCAACTGTGGAGAAGTGGGCTGGAGTGATTTAGGGGATCCACGCAGGCTGGTCACTGCATTGAGGGAGAGCGGCATCGAAAACCCGTGGGCCGATACCCGGGTCTGCGGTGTTTGCGGCCTTGAAGCGGAACAGGTAGCCATGTTGCCACCTAGCGATGTGACTCATGAGGCGGCCTTGGAAATTACTGCTTTGCACTCATTGCCTGCTTAGCGAAATCCAGTATCCTGCAACCGACACAGAGTTTGTCGCGAGTCCTCGCCGAATAATTGGAGGTGCAATACCGATGATTTCCGTGTCCGGGAACCAGGTCGGTCAACGATCTCCCAAATCAGTTCGTTCCTCTCCGATTGTTCTTGAGAGCGAGGTCACCACGAGTATCAAGCAGCCTGCAAGACGACGTGCCAAAGCAAAACAGAATTCGCTCGTGATTTTTACTGTGGGGCATTCGACGCGACCTCTCGAAGAATTTGAAGGCCTACTGCTTGCTCACGGCGTAAAGCAGTTGGTCGACATTCGCACAATCCCACGCTCGCGGCACAATCCGCAGTTCAATGGCGATAGTCTCCCCGGCTCCCTCAAGAAAGCTGGAATTCGTTACCGTCACATGCCAGGGCTTGGCGGTTTGAGGCGCGCGCGTCACGATTCCATCAATTCTGGATGGCACAATGCCAGCTTCCGTGGTTTTGCCGATTATATGCAGACGCCGGACTTTGAAAATGCCCTGGTCGAGTTAATTCGCATAGCCGAAGCGTGCCCGACCGTGATCATGTGTGCGGAGGCCGTCCCTTGGCGATGCCATCGCTCACTCATCGCTGACGCGCTCCTGGTCCGAGGTATCGGCGTAGCTGAGATCGCTAGGAGGGTACGGACTCGCCCTCATACGCTCACTTCCTGGGCTTGCGTGAAGCGAAAACGGCTTACCTATCCCGCGCCTAAAGCCACTGGAAGCGCTTGAACGAGAACGATTCGATCATTACCGCCAAGTACGTCATTCCCTTGCTTCCACAGAACACCTATGAGGTATTTCTTGTATTGAAGCGAAGTGTGTGTCTGATTCGATTAATCCTTCACGTAGCGACGATATGTAACATCCGCGTTGCCAAGACCTTACTGCAAAATCATTGGTATTCAGGTGATGCCCAATAGTACAAGCCAACCATTGCGCTGTCCCTCCAATCGATGCGGAAATGGAAACACAGTTGTTGAAATGGGGGAAGACTTGAGGGCCGCGAAGATTCTTGAACGGGAACATCGCGTCATTGAGCGGGTAGCTGCCGCATGCGGCACGCGCGCCCAAGCTTTAGAAGAAGGGGCGGAAGCCATTTCGAATCGAGCGACCAGCGATTTTGCGGTGGAAAGGCAGTCTGCGTGACTCGCATCCTCTCGGGCATTCAGCCTACCGGCGAGATTCACCTCGGCAATTACCTCGGGGCGTTACGGCATTGGGTGGCGCGACAGGCCGATGCGGAGTGCCTCTTCTTTATTTCCGACCTGCACGCGATCACGACGCCCCAGGACCCGGGAGAGTTACGGAAGCGAACATGGGAAACCGCAACCCTCCTGTTGTCCCTGGGAATCGACCCGAAGCGTTCAATCCTGTTTCTTCAATCCCAGGTTGGATATCATGCCGAGCTTGCGTGGGTCTTGAACTGCCTTACGCGCGTGGGGGAATTGCGCCGTATGGTGCAGTTCAAAGAAAAGGAATCTCGGCGGGATGAGACTGGGGCGACTGCAGGGTTGTTTACCTATCCTGTGCTGCAGGCCGCCGATATCTTGCTCTATCAGGCGGACAGCGTTCCGGTCGGAGAAGACCAGAAACAGCATCTTGAACTGGCTCGCGATCTTGCACAGCGGTTCAATAACCGATTCTCTGCGACGTTCACGATTCCCGAGCCACTGATCGCGCCCATGGGCGCTCGCATTATGGATCTTCAGAATCCACAGAAAAAGATGTCCAAATCTTCGGTGTCCCCCTTTGGGACCATTTGCCTTACGGATCGTCCAGAAGAAATCCAAGCCAAGATTCAATCGGCCGTGACGGATTCCGGCTACGAAATCAAAACATCGATCGACAAGCCAGCAATCAGCAATCTCCTGGAAATCTACTCCATTGTCGGCGGGGTCGACATTCGGGATACAGAAGAAATGTTTGCCGGCAAGACATATGTGCAGTTCAAGAAGGCGTTAGCCGACAGTCTGGTGGAGTATTTGCGTCCAATTCGGGAGCGATACGAGCAAATCGCTGAGAACCGCGATCGGATCGAACGTGTTCTGTCCAAGGGCTCGGAAAAGGCGAAAGCCATGGCGGCGCAGACGCTTCATTCCGTTTATAACCACCTCGGATTTGTTCAACCTCGAACTCATATAACCTGATGCCAACTAGGCGATTCACGTTCAAGCGATGACCAAAGGCGCGGTTTTAAGGATTTCCCCAGATTGGGTCAGGCCCGCCAGCAAAAGGTGAAGGTACACCAAACCGGCGTAAGGCTGCCAGCGATTGACGATGCATCTTGTGCTGCTGTAATCCAATGGCCGTCCGAGTCCGAGCCAGAGAGCCAACCTGTTACGCGCGCCAACGTCGTCGCCTGGAAACACGCTGGTTCTACCGAGGCTCCGGAGCAGCACGTACTCGGCAGTCCATCGCCCAACTCCATGCAGCCTCAAGAGCATCTGAGTGGCGGCCGGATTGTCTAGGTGCTCCAATTGCCCGAAATCAAACTGGCTTGTCGCTGTCTCTTGCGACAGTCCCAACAGATACTTGGCCTTGCGATAGCTGAAACCAAGTTCGCGAAATGCTTCTGGTTTCAGTAGGAGAAGCTCCTTCGACCTAGGAAATCCAAATTCAATGGAGCCGTCGGATTCGAGGGCTGGGCCGCACCGCCTCGCCAGTCGATTCTGCAATTCAATGCCAACCGTAAGTGATAGTTGTTGGCATGCGATCGCGTTCACAAGACCTTCGAACACGTCTGGAAAGCGGGGCGGTTTGAGTCCGCGGAACTGTTCGGCCAGAACTCCAAGGCGCTCGTCTCCAGCGGCCAGCCTATAGAACTCTTCGAGGTCGATTCGAAGACCCAGCATTCGTGTCAGCGCAGACGTCACTGTGTCTTGAGATTGCTGATTGATGTGCTTGCCGGTCAGAGTGATTCTCAGCCGGGCGCGCTCAGGGGTACCGGACTGCATAACCAGAACCTCGATTGGTTCTTCATCAACCACCATGACTCGTCGGTAGTTAGCCCCATCCCATCGATCAACGATATTGCGTGCGCGCCGACGCAGAGCCCAAACGGTAAGATCAAGCCGAAACGGTGCTATTGGACACAGCACGAAACTCAATGAGTTCAAAGTGGGTCACCTGTTGCCCCTATGGACAAAACTCCTCCTCCTTCAAGTTATTTTTCTGCTACGAATTTGCCTTCTCTTCGGAACGGCCAACTGGTGAACGCGGCTGATAGCTTCCCGCAACTGCCCTAAAACTGACGGCGAGCCGATTCCAACCATTAATTGCAATCACAGACATCGTCAGATCCACCAATTCCTTCTCGTTGAATTGACTTCTCGCATTCTCGTAGACATCATCCGGTACTCCGCTTTCCGACACGAGGGTGACCGCCTCCGTCCACGCAAGGGCGGCACGTTCACGATCATTGAAGAAAGGTGCTTCGCGCCAAACAACGACTGCGTAGAGTCGTTGCTCCGATTCACCTAATGCACGTAGATCCTTACTATGCATGTCCACGCAATAGGCGCAACCGTTGATCTGAGATGCTCGCAACTTCGCCAGTTCGAGCAGCGGTCTTTCGAGACTGCACTGGTCCACATACCGTTGCATCTCGCGCATGGTAGAGACCGCTTTGGGTGCAATCCTTTGGTAGTCAATTCTTCGCATTCTTTCCTCAGTGTCCGTAGTGCTTCGCGTTGATCTCGGCAAAGTTCTTCCATTTTTCCGGGAGGTCGTCGAGCGCAAAAATGGCAGATACGGGGCAGGCCGGCACGCACGCGCCGCAGTCAATGCACTCCACCGGATCGATATACAACTGCTCCGCTGAATCAAATGACGATTCTTTCTTTCCGGGATGAATGCAATCCACTGGGCACGCATCCACGCAGGCGGTGTCCTTGGTTCCAATGCAGGGTTCCGCAATTACATACGCCATAATCAAGAACCTCCGTGTTTAAGCATATTGAGGAAAGTGATCCTCGTCTGTGACAAAAGTCGTTGGCAAAAAACATCTCGCCCTCGAAAAGCGCCTCTCTCTGACTTAAGTCATAGCATGCCGAATGCCTGCGTTATAGATTTCGGGGAGAGCAGGTTCCTCGATCCCATAGAGAGAGCAACTGAGCGAAATCGAAACCTGCAGGAGACCGCCGCAACCGATACCTTTCCCTGCGGAATCTACACAATTTCCGTCCGTGACATTGGTCGAAAAGCAGATTACGGCGCAAGACGAACATCACACGACCATTCCATCGAGGGGCATTAGACGCCCCGAGGTAGGCAATAATGTCCGCTGCACAGTCCCAACTCCTTGCTTTGCCCGCGAAGAATTATCTAAATGCAGAATACGGACTCAAATCCTGGCTGTTGACACTGGATCACAAGCGCATCGCTCTCCTTTACTTATTCACTACGATATTCTTCTTTGTCATCGGCGGCACTGCAGCAGCAATCATTCGTCTAGAACTTCTAACTCCCGCCGGCGATCTCGTCGCTTCGGATACCTATAACAAACTGTTCTCCATACATGGCATCATCATGGTTTTCTTCTTCCTGGTACCGATTGCGCCGGGAGTGCTAGGCAATTTTCTGATCCCCCTCATGATCGGTGCCAAGGATGTGGCACTCCCGCGGATCAATCTCTTCAGCTGGTATTTGTTCGCCATCGGCGGCTGTGTGGAACTCTGCATGATGATTGCAGGCGGGGTAGACACAGGATGGACGTTCACGACCCCTCTGAGCACGCACTATGTGAACACCAATGTGGTTGCCGCAGCGATGGGTATTTTTATCGCAGGGTTTTCGTCCATTCTGACTGGCATCAACTTCATCGTCACGATCCACAAAATGCGAGCACCCGGCATGACGTGGTTCCGACTGCCATTGTTCATTTGGTCCTATTATGCGACGTCCATTATCTTTGTTCTGGCAACACCGGTGATTGCCATATCGATGGTGCTCATCGTGCTGGAGCGTGTTACCGGAATTGGCGTTTTCGATCCAACGAAGGGTGGCGATCCCCTTCTTTTTCAACATCTCTTCTGGTTTTATTCCCATCCGGCAGTGTATGTCATGATCCTGCCAGGGATGGGGGTCATCTCGGAAGTCATCTCGTGCTTCTGCAAAAAACGCGTCTTCGGTTACACGGCTGTAGCCTTTTCTTCCGTCGGAATTGCCGTATTCGGATTTTTCGTTTGGGCACATCACATGTTCATCATGGGCATTTCCACTTATTCGGCAATGCTTTTCTCATTGATGAGCATGATGGTTGCTGTGCCATCTGCGATCAAGGTCTTCAACTGGTGCGCAACTATGTACAAAGGCTCAATCTCCTTTGACACACCGATGATCTATTCACTCGGTTTCATTGGCCTTTTTACGATCGGTGGATTGACAGGCGTCTTCCTCGCTTCGTTAGGGCTCGATATCCATCTGACTGAGACGTACTTCATCGTTGCGCATTTCCATTACATCATGGTCGGAGGTATGGTCAGCGCCGTCATGGCCGGCCTGCACTTCTGGTGGCCGAAAATAACAGGCAGAATGTACCCAGAGTCGCTGGGGAGGATGGCCGCAATCATTCTGTTCATAGGCTTCAATCTCACGTTTTTCCCACAATTCATACTTGGGGTTCTGGGCATGCCGCGGCGTTATCACAGTTACCCACCGGAGTTCCAGGTTCTTAATGTTCTATCGACTGCGGGTGCCTCCATCCTTGCTCTGGGCTATCTGCTTCCGACGATCTATCTTATCTGGTCGTTGAAGTATGGAGCGATCGCTGGTGCAAATCCATGGCACGCAGCGGGGTTGGAGTGGACCGTACAGTCGCCTCCGCCCGTCGAAAACTTTGCCGAGACACCAATCGTTGATTTCGAGGCTTATGACTATGACAGAGTCGCGCGTCTTACCGAGGTCGTTGGATAAATCGGACGTACTGACATCCGCTTCGCGGCACGACATCGACGCGTAATGAGTGAGGGGTAATTCCACTGGTGCGATTGAATCGAGTGACGGCTGGATTACCAGCAACCGATGTGGCAAAGCTCGAGAGTCACAATCCACTCAGTGGAGTGAAAGACCGTATCGGCCTGGCGATGAGTGAGGCCGGCGGGAAGGCGGGCAAGATCAAGCCGTCGGGGCAGCAGTAGTTGCGGCATTCAAGGTTGCCGCCCGACCTGAGAACGTGGGTAAGTTGATTGTCGCCGTGTTACCCGACTTCGGCGAGCGTTACTTGTCGAGCGTGCTCTTTGAGATGCTTCATCAGCGGGTGCTAGACCTACTCGTCGAACCGGTCACGCAGCCAGCAACCGTTTAGGAGGTCTAAGGAATGCCGGGTTGATAAGGCTACTGAAAGAACTTGCCAATGTTTGTTCCGTGGACACCCTCAACTTGGCCTGGTGTGGTCACGCTCGCACCGGGCAGCACAAAAGCGCCGGACCGCAAGGAGTTTGGTAATGGTTGCTCTTATCCCGTTTGCCCATAGAAGAAATTCTGACGCATCGATCGATTCAATCTGCACAACATGCTTCCAGACCATTGCGTCCGAAGACAGCGAGGGCAAGCTTATTGCCCATGAAGAACGCCACTCGTGCGACCCATACTGGCAGTTCTCACGAGCCCAAGTCGATTCTCACCAGAGCACTCCTGCGCGCTCAGTCGACGGGCTCGGCTAGTCAAAATGGAGTGACCCGGACGCAAGAGGAATGATGAGAAGAGCGGTCTCCGGCGCATTTCCTGAATCTGTAGCGAATCGACTTCGGCAACCACCCGAAGCCAGACCGACCGCATTCTAGTTGACTATCGGTCCTTTAGCAGATCTACAGGCTAAGATATACCGTCTACCCTCTTGTGCTCGGAAGATTGTTGAAATATGCAGGGTCAAGTTGACCAACCAAACATCCCGTAGTGCCCGTCTAGGAAACTACACTTTGGAAACCGTTAGGGCGGTCCCACTTCTAAATTCTTCACGTAGATATTCAGTGCGCTGTTCGGGACTTAATGAGTCTTGCGGCCAGCGGAGGGTCCAATCTCGTTGGGTAGTGTCAAATCGGTCATCTCCGGTTTGAGTACGTTCATCGTGCGCAATAGTATGACTGGTTCATTGCGGCCGAAGCCGTTTCAGCAGATGTTAGAAAGCATGTGGGAAGGTGATTATCACGAACGTTAAACGGATCGCCGGCTTCGATTTAGGGATCTCTCTAGGGCAATTTGGGTAAAAGCTGGCGAGCAGTTGAGGTTCTCTACCAATCCACAGGGCAGCGCTGGACGGGAATTGAACCTCAGACCACGGAAAAGGGGCAATCAGTGCGGAGTAATGGTAATGGAAACGGAGATGGACACAGTCTGTTGCAGATGGACGATGGCGGATTAGTGCCCTCTGAACTCCGGATGATCCCCAACCATGCCGCCTCTTCGAACCCCAGTGAGGATCGATTGGAGTCAATCGTCGCGATGCTCCTGCTGGAACTGGGACTGGATATCAGCTCGCAGCATTTTCGCGACACCCCGACAAGAGTGGCAAAGTTCTACCGCGAATTCACGCGCGGAAGCCGTGTTAGGCCTGCTGAGATCCTAAAAACCTTCCGCTCCTGCAACCGTGAACTGATTGTTGTTTCTGGCATCGAGTTCTTCTCCCTGTGCCCTCATCATCTGCTTATTTATAGTGGCAGGGTAGATTTCGGCTATATTCCTGATGGAAAGATCGTAGGCATTTCCAAGATTCCTCGCCTCATTCAGGCGCTGGCTGCTCGTCCGATTGTGCAGGAAGACCTCGTAGCCGACATTGCCGCTGCCTTTATGTCTGAAGTGAAGCCACTGGGTTGTGTCGTCAAGATCACGGGGAAACACGATTGCGTTACAGCGCGTGGCGTGCGTTGTCCGGAAGCCAAGATGACCACCGTTGCCATGCGCGGAGTATTCTCCGAAGAGCAGAAGTATGCAGCCGAGTTTTACCAGGCAATCGGAAGCTAGACTGCTTGTATGCGAAACGGTTGGTATTAGGCATTGGGATGAATACTTGAATGGAGGTTCAGGTGTCACAAGCGGAGATTGCCGGAGGAATACAAACTCCACGGAACGAACTGCCATCAATCGGTTATCTTCTCCGTGATTTTACGCTGATGTCGGCTCTGGGGCACCCTGTTCAACTCTCTGCTTACCGCGGCAGATCCAATCTCGTGCTGATCTGTGCAGATGAGCGGGCAGAGACAGAGCAACTGCTTTTGGGACTAGCGAGTCAGTATACGGAAATTCGGAACGAAGAGGCGGAGGTTCTTGTTGTCGTGCGGTCGTCTGCTGAAGCCGCCGGAAAGAAGGAACAGCTCAAACTCCCTTATCCGATACTTGCCGATGACAATGGGCGCATTCATCAGGAGTTAGGCGCGGCTGATTCACAGGGACGAGAATTCGCGGCCGTGTATGTGACGGATCGCTTTGGCGAAGTGTTCGGCGCTTACCGCACGCGCGATGGACAGACGCTTCCTCGACTCGCAGATATTGTGAACCTGCTTGAGTTCATAGGCATCCAGTGTCCGGAATGTGAGCCGCCAGAGTGGCCAATCTGATGAAGGTCAGTACGTTTGCTCACATCGCGGAGCTGACACTGGAAATTCCGGATAAGCATGCCAGAGGGTCTGGGTACGCAGGTAGTATCCGCTGTGACAAAGGTCCCCGTGATACGGATGATTTGCTGTCAGTCTGCAGACATTGGTTGAACATCGATGAATGAGAGACCGGGAAAGATTGGAATTGTCGGTGCAGGCAGCGTAGGTGCCACCATCGCGTACGCGTGCATGGTGCGCGGCGTTGGCAAGCATGTCAGCCTGTTCGACGTGGCAAAGGCGAAGGTCGAAGCCGAGGTGCTGGACTTGAATCATGGGCTGATGTTTGTACCCATGGCCACAGTAGACGGCTCCGATGATCTGAATGTGCTCGAGCAGTCCAACGTTATCGTGGTGACCGCAGGCGCGAAGCAAAAGCCAGGACAGTCACGGATCGAACTGGCCGAGGCAAATACGGCAATCTGCCGCAAGTTGATCCCCGATCTTCTTCGGGTGGCGCCAAATGCAATCCTTCTGATGGTAACCAACCCGGTGGATGTGTTGACCTATGTGGCACTGAAACTGAGCGGACTGGAGAGTCGGCGTGTCCTCGGGAGCGGTACTGTTCTCGATAGCTCGCGTTTCCGCTTTTTAATCGCGCAGCGTTGCTCTGTGGCGGTGCAAAACGTGCATGCATACATCGCTGGGGAACACGGCGACAGCGAGATTCCGTTGTGGTCCAGCGCGAGCATCGGTAACGTGCCTGTACGAGGTTGGCACATGCCGGGCCACGGCATACTAAGCGTCAAGGAGGAACAGGAGATCTTCGAAAGCGTACGCACGGCTGCTTACAAGATCATTCAGGGCAAAGGCGCGACGAACTACGCGGTAGGCCTAGCCGTCGCTACGATTCTAGAGGCCATCCTGTGGAACGAGGGGCGCGTGCTACCGGTGAGTTCTCTGCTGACGGACTATCGTGGGATAAGCAACGTGTGTCTCTCAGTACCGTCGATTGTTGGCCACCGAGGCGTGGAAGGGTTGTTGCCGGTGCCGATGAATGCTACCGAAGAAGCAGGCTTGCAATCAAGCGCTGAGGCCATACAGCATGTAGTACGCACACTAGGCTTCTGACATGGTGCGAGGAGCCGGCTGCTTACCGAAGACAACTTCTTCATCACTCGTGTTGCATGAACTTGGAGTCAGAAGTGCATTGACATAAAGAGCGCGGTGCTTGTCTAACCTTGCTTCCAACCTGGTGCAACCGGCACTGCAATGTGATCTTGCTGTGATAACGATCGTATTCACCGAGAATTGGCCTAATCCAGTACGCCAAGGGACCGCAGCCTATGATGCAACTTCGCAGAATTCTCTTCCCTATCGCATTCTCTGCAGCAGGCGCTTCCATGGCTCCCTTGGTTAGAGAGATGGCCGAGAGATTCAAGGCCACGGTCACAGTGTTACATGCTGTCAACCTCGCGCCCGAATACATTTCAGGCCCTGCCCTCGACACTCCCTGTGGCTCCAAAGAAGGCGTAATCTTGTTCTCACCGGCCCTCCAAGAGTTGCGTGCCCAACAAGAGCAGCGGCTGAAAGAATTTGCCAGGACCCATTTCTCAGGCATCCGACATACAGAAAGAATTGAGGATGGCGATCCTGCAATGGTCATCGAATGGGTCGTAAAGTGCGAAAATACGGATCTGATCATGATGCCCACCCGAGGGCTTGGCAGGTTCCGCCGTCTGCTTATGGGCTCAGTAACATCGAAGATTCTTCACGACATCAGCTGTCCCGTGTGGACGAATGTCCACGAGCCTGAGCCAACCCCGATCTTGCCCGGAGGGTACCGTTCGATTCTTTGTGCGGTAGGAATCAACCCCGAAGAAGAGGATCATGTATTCAATACGGCAAGCCTTTTCACCCGGGCATACGGCGCAAGGTTGTGCCTCTTGTGCATCCAATCGCCATCCGATAAGCGGGACCGGCAGTCTATCGCTCAATTGATCAAGCTCCGTTTCGACCAAGCCGGCACTACTGCGGGAAGAGGAATGGCCCAGGACGCTTCCGTACGAATCCTGGATGGCGACATACCGGAAGGTATTCGCCAAACCGCACGTGATGAAGGAGCTGACCTGCTGATTGTCGGCCGCGGACACGCAAGAGAGAACTTCTCCCGTGCAAGGCCTCTGTACACAATCATTCGCGAATCATCGTGCCCGGTTTTAAGTGTGTGATGACTTTTTGCGAAGGATTCTCCGCCAGATTGATGCTGCCGGCTTGGCCAATAGCTAAAAAAGGTGACAACTGTACTCCGGAGGTGTCGCAATTAGTTGATTTAGGTTCAGATCCAGCGCCAATGCCAATACCCACCAGCACGATGCGTGCGTAGGTTCAACTCCTGGACAAATTGTTGTTTCTCCCGAGGGTACAAATAGACCATTGTCTGCGATCGCGCCTGGAGACGAGGATTGAAGAGTAGACAGCCTTCGATCGGTGGGAAAGGGAAAACAATGAGCGCAGCGGTTGTTGAATTGCCCAAGATTCTAGTAAAACTCAAGGATCGGCGGAAAATAGCTGAAGGCACATTTGCCTTCAGCTTCGAGAAGCCGGCCAACTTCAAATTCACTCCTGGCCAATTCGTTGATATCACCTTGCAGAATCCCCCAGAAACAGATCCCGAAGGCAATGTGCGTGGGTTCTCGATCGCGAGTGCACCTTACGAGGACACCATCATGGTGGCGACTCGCATGCGGGACACAGCATTTAAGAACGTTCTCAGACGTGTTCCGTTAGGCACAGAAGTAAAAATCGAAGGACCATTTGGAAACCTAAGGCTCCACAACGACAGATCCCGAACTGCAGTCGTTCTGACGGGAGGAATCGGCATCACTCCCTTTCGAAGTATTCTTTTGCATGTTGCAAAAGAGAAGTTACCGCGGCACATTTTTCTCTTTTACGCCAACCGGCGCCCGGAAGATGCCGCTTTCCTTGTTGAGCTTCAGCAACTGGAGAAACAGATCCAGAATTACAAATTGATAGCTTGCATGACTGAGATGCAGAAATCGTCGCAATCCTGGACAGGGGAGAGAGGCTCGATCAATTCTGCGATGCTCGAAAAGTACCTCAAAGAAGTTGCTTCGCCTGTCTATTACGTCACTGGGCCGCCGGAAATGGTCAACGCCATGCACGTAATGCTCACGGATTCCGGAGTCGATGACGACAACATCCGCATTGAAGAGTTTGCGGGCTACTAGCAGGGCACGGTTCGGTTCACGCTGCGCAACTTCATTTGCAGCAGTTTCTGGCCACTTTCGGACCGCGACAATGCGGCAAGTGTGGTGGGTTTGATTTTAAAGTCATCGTGGATGAATAACAGGAGATCAAACGATAGTGAGGAGGCGTCCAAATGGCGCAATGGCAATATAAGACGTTCTGTACAGAGTTAAACAGCAGCATTGACCTCGATGATGAGCTGCGAAGGATTCTGCAGGACTACGGCATGAAAGGATGGGAGTTGGTACAGGTGCTACAACCAAAAAACGATACCCGTTACCACTTGGTCTTTAAGACTCGAAGGCCCTTCTTGCCAAATCTCGAGCCAGCAAACTCGTAGACGCGGAAGGCATCAGCTTGAGGGCCCCCTTAGCCCCTTCCCAAGTGCCGATCATCTACCGTCGCAAATGATGTCTTCTAGGATCTGTGTCTGCGGAATTTGAGAAGAAGGTGGCGCTGGTAACAGGCGGTGCGCGGGGCATCGGATTGAGCATTGCGCAGGCTTTGGTTAGAGAGGGCGCCAGGGTGTTCATCTGCGGCCGCAATCCGGTAACGCTGAAAATGGCACTGGACCACCTCCACGCGCTCCGGGGCGAGAATGTGGTTGATGGAGCGGTGGCGGATGTTCGCCAGTACGAGGAGTGTTGCCGCGTGGTTCAAGAGGCAGCGACACGATTCGGGCGGCTCGATATCCTGGTGAACGACGCAGGCGTTGGTGTTTTCAAGCCCATTGACCAACTGACAGTCGAGGAATGGGATGCTGCCATTCAGACAAATCTTTCCGGTGTCTTCTATTGTTGCCGCGAAGCCATTCCGATCATGCGGCAGGGTGGCGGCGGCCACATCTTTAACATCTCAAGCCTGCTTGGCATCCATGGTGTTGCCGGAGGCTCCGCGTACTGCGCTTCCAAATTCGGCGTAAATGGCCTTGCTGAGGCAATGATGCAAGATGTTCGCTATGATGACATACGTGTCAGTACCATCATGCCAGGTAGCGTTGCGACCGATTTTGGAGGCGCAGATGGTAGCAATCTCCATGAATCGTGGAAATTGTCGGGAGAAGAGATTGCTCAGGCGGTGATCGATATCTATCGTTATCCCGGCCTCGCGCTCGTAAGCCGTATTGAGATTCGTCCCTTGCAACCACCCCGGAAAGCGTGAGCATCTGTCGACGTTTGAGATCAGCATTTTAGGCGCGTTGCTACGAGCGCCAAAACGTGGATCTATCAGACCGGCCGCGAGAATCGACGTGCTGGTTATGCGCGCGTCGAAGGTAAAGGATGAGGACGTTTTCTTACGCTGAGGAAGATATCTGAGAGCGCCGTTCGACCTCAAATCGGCCCTTAGAGAAGGCCCTGACTGGTTTGCACCTGAGAAATCCACATACGCGTGACCAGCTAAGAGAGGGATGATCAGTCCGCAGATGCTCTGGACTTTGCGGTATGACTGTCACAGCGGCAATGACAGCCGGATCATTCCATTTCTCTCTCAGGTGTCATAAGCTCTGTGTCATTCCGGAGCAACAACCGCTCTTGCCGGACAACCAATCATCGAAGGCGGAGGTACCCAATGAAAAAATCTCAAGAAAATCGTCAGAAGGCCAGTCACCGCCAGAGTCTGACGCGTCTTCCTGAACTAGCTGACGAGGTAATCAGAAAGAACATCAACGAGGAGCTTGAGAAGCTGAAGGACGCTCCAACGTGGAAGCGCGAAGCGGGCAGGAGTTCCGAGACTATCGTGAAGTATGCAGAGTTCCGCATCGTCCTAGTACGAATGAAGCCTGGAAGTTACATGAGCCACCACCGCGCCGAAGGGCCGATCTCCGTGCAGGTGATTCTGGGTAAGGTTCGAATACACCTTCCGGACGATCGTATGGAGGACCTTGACCCGGGGGACCTCTTGACGCTTGAGCGCTGCCTTGAACACGACGTCGAAGCACTCGAGGAAAGCGCGTTCCTACTCACCATCGCATGGCCAGAGATAACGGCCGCAGATCATGCGTGACGTTCCTCCTTAATCAGAAGTGAGCCGGAGAGCCTACCTGCGCCGAAACGATTCACTGCATAGCGCTGACTTCGGTACTGCTCGAAAGATGTTGGTGCGTTCTGTCGTCGCATGCACATACCACCCTTCGGGTTGGGCGGAGATTGTTCAGCTCGCCTTACCCTTTCGGAAGAGATCGTAGAAGCAGAATCTCCGAAATCCGGCCGGGATCGCGAGGTGGTTTCGCTCTCAGAAGGTGCAACCGCTGCTGAGAAAGATCTGATTGCTGAGACGACAAACCGGATAGCGAGGACTACCCAATCTCTCGATCCCAGTTTTGCAGTGTCTTCTTAAACTCACTCATGAATTTACCCGCGTCGGCGCCGTCAATGATGCGGTGGTCGAAGCCGAGGCAGAAGTGCTGCACGGAGCGGATCGCAATGGTGTCGTTGCCCTCGGCGTCGGTAACAATCGCTGGTTCCTTTTTCAGGCCGCCAATAGCTAAGATGGCCGACTCCGGCTGGTTAATGATCGGGGTACCGAACTCCTCGCCGAAAATGCCGGAGTTAGTAAGCGTGAACGTGGAACCCGAGGCCTCGTCGGGCTTGAGACGCTTGGCACGGGCGCGTTCAGCCAGGTCAACGATGGCGCGGGCTATACCGAGAAAGTTTCGCTCCTCAGCCTGCTTAACGACCGGCACGATGAGTCCCCATTCGAGGGCGACAGCAATGCCCAGGTTGATGTTCTCGTGATAGCGGATGGAGCCGCCCTCCAGCGAAGCGTTGACGATTGGAAACTTGCGCAGTGCCTCAACTGCAGCAATGCCTATAAACGGCATGTAGGTAAGCCTGACGCCGTTGCGCTGCTCGTAGTTGCCTTTCTCATGCTCGCGAATCCGCACGATTCGAGTCATGTCTACCTTGTAAACGGTGTGGACGTGCGGGCTGATCTGCGCACTCTCGGCCATGCGCTGGGCGATAATGGCCCGCATCTTGGTGAGCGGTACGAGTGCTCCGGGCAAGGTTGGAATGGCTGAGGGTGTCCGGTCGGATGGGTGGACCTCGGGCGGAACTGCAGCTTCCTGCGGCGGTGCAGCCGCAGGTGCAGGTTTGGTCGTAGAAGCGGCAGCCACCGGCGGATTTGCGGATGGCGTATTCCTGGCCTCTTGCTGGCCCATTTGGCGCAGGATGTCTTCCTTGGTGATGCGCCCCTGCGGGCCAGTGCCGGCGACTCGGTCAAGATCAATGTTGTTGTCTTGGGCGATACGTCGAACCAGGGGCGAAGAATGGATCTTTTTGTTGCTCGATTGATTGTCGCTGGCCGCAGGTGAAGGCTCAGGAGCAGCACTCGCTGCCGGCTCTTCCGGTTCGGTTGTTGGAGCAGGCGCGGAAGCGCTACCAGCGTCTTCAATCACGGCAACTACAGTGTTGACCTGCACGGTAGCACCCTCTTTTGCCCTGACCTCACTGAGTATGCCAGCGACAGGTGACGGAATCTCGGCATCCACCTTGTCGGTGGAGATTTCGAATAGCGGCTCGTCCTTCTCTACAGGATCGCCGACTCTCTTCAGCCATTTGGTGATTGTGCCCTCGAAGATTGACTCGCCCATCTGGGGCATGATGACGTCGGTTGGCATGGATTGTTCTCTCCGCGTTGAAAGACGTTTGCAACCGTCCGGTTAACCGGATTATGAAGTACCGAGAAGCCTTACGCATCGAACGACGGCGACAATAAGAGAGCCATCCCAACTGGCGTAAGAAGCGACCGTCGAATCTAGTCTCACTGTTGCTGAACCGCAAGACCGACGAGTCACAGAAGATTATTGCAATCAACTACAACCTTTGGCACTGGTATTCCTGTTGCAATCGGTAGTACGGGCCGCTCATTGTCTGCAGTTTCTCATTGCGCAAGACTTAGATAAGCAAGATGCTCTAAGGACGAATTCGCAGGAGCGTAGGATGGCAATCGTCAATGACCCGGTAGGCAATATTCCAACGAGAATTTCTGATGAAGAGCAGAAGAAAAGACTGGAGCCTGCTTTGCTTCGCCGTCTTTATGCCTATATGCTGCAATGTCGCATCATGGAGGAGCGCATCCGGACGCTGTATCGCCAAGGGCGGTTTGCCGGGAACTACTTTTCCGCAGTTGGCCAGGAAGCCACCGAAGTGGGCGCGACTTTGGATCTGTTGCCTGAAGACGCGGTTGCGCCTTCGCATCGAAACTTCGTGGTGAACCTCATGAAGGGAACCCCCTTGCCGCTGATGTTCGCACATTTATATGGACGCAAAACCAGCCCCGACCAGGGCCGGTCGGCGCCTGCTCACTGCGGATATGCGCCATTAAATATCATCACTCCGTCGTCGACCATTGCCGCGCAATTGAACATCGGTACCGGTATCGCGCTCGCCTACAAGATGCAGCACAAGCAGAACGTGGTTGTAGCACTCTCGGGGGAGGGGTCGACCAGTTTGGGGTTTTGGCATGAAGCAATCAATTTCGCCGGTGTTCTGAAGCTGCCCATCATCTTTGTTGTCGAGAATAACGGCTACGCAGAATCCGTGCCGGTTGCTCTGCAGACCGCCGTGGAGGACATGAGCATCAAAGCGCGTGCCTATGGAATTCCCGGTGTCACGGTTGACGGGAATGACGTGATTGCTGTGTATACCGCTATGCGCGAAGCAATCGAGCTAGCACGCTCCGGCGGTGGTGCAACACTGCTGGAGTGCAAGACATACCGCTGGTACGGTCACTCGGAGATCGATGCCGCCAAGTATCGCGACCCCGCGGAACTCGAGTACTGGAAGTCGCGGGATCCGATCCCGGCAATGGAGCGCTACCTGGAGGCTGATCGGCTCTGGTCGGAGGCCTGGAAAAAGGAGCTGACCGCAGATTTCAATCGCGAAATCGATGAGGCCATTGCCTTTGCCGAGGGTTCGCCAATACCCGACGGCGATGAAGCGCTGGACCATGTTTACTCATTCAGCATCCGGAAGCGCGAGTTGGAGCGCAGGACGTGGTCTCCGAAATTTGAAAGGACCTTCTGATGGCAATCATGACCTACATTGACGCGATCAATGCAGCGCTTCACGAAGAAATGGAGCGCGATCCCGGAGTCTTTGTACTTGGTGAAGATGTGGGTAAGATGGGCGGGGCTTTCAGGGCCACTAAAGGCCTCTTAGAAAGATTTGGGAGTGAGCGAGTCATGGACACGCCGCTTGCGGAGGGCGTAATCGTCAGTTCCTCGATTGGTGCGGCGATGATGGGAATGCGGCCGGTGCCAGAGATCCAGTTTGTCGATTTCATCACGCCAGCCATGGACGCGCTCACACAGCAGGCGGCGAAACTGCGCTATCGCAGTGCGGGTACGCAAACCTGTCCAATCACGGTTCGAGTCTGCTACGGCGGAAACGTCGGCGGTGGTCTTTCCCATTCACAGAGCAACACGAGCTGGTTCATTCATTGTCCTGGGCTGGTAGTTGTAGCTCCTTCAACACCGTATGACGCAAAGGGTATGCTCAAAGCTGCGATTCGCGACGACAACCCGGTGATGTTCTTCGAACATAAGAAGCTGTACCGCTCCCTCAAGGAGGAGGTCCCGGATACGGATTACACTGTCCCGCTTCTGAAAGCTGCTATCCGGCGTCAGGGAACGGATATTACTGCGATCTCTTACGGATACACATTGCAACTTACATTGCAGGCGGCTGAGCTGATGAAGAAGAAGCATAGCGTCGATGTCGAAGTCGTGGATCTGCGCACCCTCGCCCCACTCGATACTGACACCTTTCTGGAGTCGGTGGCCAAGACGAGTCGCGCAGTGATTATTCACGAAGACAATCGCACGTTAGGCATTGGTGCTGAAGTCGCAGCTACGATTGCAGAGCAGGCGTTTGATTGCCTTGATGCACCAATTCTTCGAGTAGTGGCGCCCGACGTCCCACTGCTGCCAGCCGCGGCCGAACTGGAACAGTTCTGCGTGATCTCCGTCGAAAAGATCGTAACGGCTCTCGAACGCACAATGGCGCATTGAGGGAATCAGCTTCTGCTGAATCTGGATCCTCGAAATATCTCCGCCTCCATTTGGGCAGCCTGCGGGAAGAGGATGTTGTTCTCCATGTGGAAATCGCGGTGTAGTTCCCGAAAGAACTTCTGCAGGCGATCATAGAACTCGCGATGTGGCGCAGCCGCGCGCGACGGCGGGCAAAAGCTGTGGCTTGCAGCCCGTATCTGGCGGAGGGTGACGCTCGAGGTATCGTGTTGCTGTGACATGCTCTTCAATATGCTTCGTACTCGCTTTGGATAACCGACGATCGGACTTTCACCCAAATATGCCAACTCCAGTTCAAGCAGAGCCGGAAACAAGGTGCCCTCCTCCTCAGCCAAGTGAGTTGTAAGTTCCAGGGATAGCTTCTGCAACAGCTCGTCGATTACTGCCAGTTCTGGGTGCCGGGCACGATACCGATCTGCCACGGTTGCCGCCATTCCTTGCAGAACAGGGAGCTCTTCTCTGAGTCGTCCATGTTGGTTCCGAAGGGCGCGCAGAATCAAGAATTCGAGCGTTTTGTTTTCGAATCTCGAATTGCCTACCTGGTCTCCGGCGGTAGCCTGATCGAGTGCCCGTACCACATCCTTGACAGATATCGCGATCTCAGAGCACGCATCTTGCAATGTCTGCCCCCCCTTGCAGCAATATTCAATGCCCATGCGATCGAACACATCAATGGCGGATGGCTGATCAATTGCAATTTGTCGGACTGTTTGGGAGGCGGCGGCCATAATGAAACTCCTTTGATGTGAGTTTGGCCCTCTTCACGATCAGTTGCAGGGACTTTAGTCACACGACGCCGCGAAGTACAACCGTTCTAGCACAGCATGACAGCGTGACCAGGCCTTCCTTCGCCAGCAAATACGCTCAAGATCTGTTTGCGGAGAGATCACAAACTTGAAGCAGGGGATGAGAGCGGGTCCCTGCTCACCATCAAATGACCAGAAGGTGTCTTCGTACATGTCGGCTGACACTCTTCTGAAACCAATTGACCGTTCGGGCGCAAGAACTCCGAAGCGACCATTATTTCTGGATTCCGTTATTCACTTTCCAACAATGTTGCTGACTGCAAGGCGCTGCTGACCAAGCTCTAGCAAAGTACAGCTGATACAATTTATTGATTCTGTTGATGTTTAGCCAAGACTCGCAGCAGGTGTCTCCGGGAAAAGGACAACGGCGGGTTCGTGAGCGAAAAGCGGGGGGGCGCATGGTAACGATTGTCAATACGTGACTGGGCACGCGCATTTATTATTCCTACAATTCTGCATGTGGCCTCGGATCGAGGGTTCCGTCGTCTTTGATCCTGGTTCTGGACCAGAGAAATCGGCTTTATGGATTCCAGAACACAGAAGTCGCTTCTCTGTAGTACCGGGAGGGGTCTGCAGAGACGCCCGCGGAGGATGTGAAAATGCTTGAAGCAGAATTGTTTGCCTTTCTCGAGAATACGTTGGATCCGGTCTTCGCTGCCCGGGAGTCGGGTGAGATTTGCTTTTGGAATCATGCGGCCGAAACCTTGTTTGGCTATCCCGCAGAGGAGGTGATCGGCAAGACCTGCTCGATGGTCCTCCACGGTATAGGGGCCTTGGGCACAGAAGTCTGCAGTGATCACTGTGCGAAGTTGCAATGGGGTACGCAGTCGACCAAATTACCTAAACTTTTGCCTAATTTCGATCTCAATGCAACAACTCGCACTGGAGAGCGGATCTGGGTGAATCTTTCCTTTATCTCCTATTTGAACCGGCGAACGGGCGGTACACTCCTTGTTCATCTGGCACGTGACATCAGTGCCCAGAAGAAGAGAGAGGAAGTATTCCGCCGTATGAGCGAGATATCCCGGGAGGTGTCTGCTCTGGAGGAAACGATTGCGGGTGCCGCGCCAATTGCGCCTCTCTCGTCCCATGAACTCGAGATCCTCAAGAAGTTCGCGACAGGAGGCAGTGCTCCGCGCATTGCAAAGGCGCTTGGGATCAGTCCACAAACCTTGCGCAATCATCTCCACCACATCAATCAAAAACTGAGAACGCACAATCGACTCGAGGCAGTCACACATGCCCAGCAGCGCCACCTCATTTGATTCAAATCACTGGAAACGGAGCCTAGCCGTCCTGCTTCAGGGTTAGTCATTTCTTTTCCGAGGCGAGCATAAGCCCTGGCCTGACAATCACAGTTCCTTTCATGCCGCTACCTTCGTGCACGACACAGACATAATGATAGGTACCCGGCTTGTCGAACACGTGATAGAAGCTTGTGCCTGGCTGGAGCAGGCTCGAAGCAAACGGCGCGCTCCCTGACGGAGAACTGACATCTACACGGCGCAGTGCTCTTGTGGGATCGTCCACCACGTTATGGTAGTACGACGAAGTGTTCTTCCAGACAACTTGCTCCCCGGTGTAAATTGTGATTGTCGTAGGCACAAACGACATTGAACCCATCGTCACCACTCCACCCACCGCTGCCTCAGGAGGCGCCAACGCCTTCTTCAGGTCGGCGAACGTCGTCTTTGATGAGCAATTTGGCATGATTGCATCAACCGTATCGACGACATAGCTTGGAACATTGGGATCTTCAACCGCGACGACGCTTCCGAAATGACCCGTTACGTGAACCAGCCGGCCAGCATTTTCTGAGAATAGAAACGGTTGCGCTTCCATCCTGTAGATCTTCTCTGAATGAAACAGCTTCAGCATCGACTTGCCATCATTCTCATTTGTAAGACAGCCGATGAGCCCCCCGAGGGATTTTAGGGTGAACGGCGGCGCCGGAGGAGGCATGGAAGCCATGTCACTCATGCCGCCAACCGGCTCCGCAACCGTAAGGGCGGCAGAAGATACCTTAATGTGTTCCACCTCATCCACATCTGCCGTCGTGACTCCGCTGATCTCTTGCCCTCCCCCAGTCGTTGATGCCAGGCCTGCATGCATCAGGGCAGTGTTTTCCGGGCCTTTGACCTGGAGAATGGCCATGTCCCCCTTCTCCATTCTGGACATCGCGTGATCCATCATCGTGAATTGTCCAGGCATGCTGGCCTTGAGTTCGACGATTGTGGCGGCGCCCGGAGGAACGCTTGTTGTCTGAATCCCGGTTAGCGGCGGCGAAGTCAGCGAACCAAGCGCATAATATTGGGTAAAAATCTCTCCAACCATATGCAAGGAAGAGGTGGCGTTCGGACCCGCATTGCCGAAATAGATGCGTACCGTCTCACCTTCATTGGCATGGAGAGGATACTCGCGCACGACCGAGTCAACAGCGCCATTGAAAATATAGTACTGAGCATTCTCCTGCATGAGGTTTTCGACGCTGAACTGTTGCAGGCCTGCCTTGCCTTTCGGCGCCGTTGTGTAGATCTCACCCTGCATGATGTAGTACTCGCGGTCGACATGCGCCAGCCCGCCCGACGGTTCGACAAGGATCAGTCCGTACATGCCATTGGCTATGTGCTGGGCAATCATGGGACTGCCGCAGTGGTAAACGAACAGCCCTGGAGTATTGACCTGGAACGTTAGGGTCTTCGACTGACCTGGCGGAACCTGCGTGAGGTCCGCGCCGCCACCGGGTCCTATCGCCGCGTGAAAGTCGAGCGAGTGCACCATTTGGCTACCTTTGTCGTTTTGGAGAGTCACTTCGATGGTGTCTCCCACCCGCGCGCGGATGAACGGCGCGGGAACTTTGCCGTTGAAGGTCCAATAGCGGTAGGTCGTGCCGCTTGCAGGGTCGAGTGCGCCAACGAGTTCTTTGGCTGTGAGAGTTACATGCACCACAGCCGGAGCGCGGTCGACGATCGCCGGCGGAAGATCGGCTGGATCGCGAACGATATCAGCAGCTCTTGCCTTCTGTGTAGAGTTCTCTCCATGCGAGAGTTGGCTTTGAGCGTGCGCCACATCAACCTTAACCCCCGTCCCAAATGCGATGTACCAGAAGCCAAATGCTAAAACCAACCTTCCAATAATTCCGAAATGATTAGCGGTCTTCATAGCGTGCCTATTCCCGGCTTGAGCAATTCTTCTGCTTTACCAGCCAACTTAAGGTTGGCTCCCAAATCGATTTACTTCAATGAAACAGGAATACTGCTCGGCGGTACAACTATAGCTGTGCATACCGAGAACCGGTGTAGGAGGGATCCGGAGAAGCGTGTCGAACGACAACGCATTACATGCATTGTGAGGCCAGAATGGCCGTAGTTTAAAGGCAACCAAAGCTGTTTTCGGCGAGGTTTTGGCTCGGAAAGCATTCGGCAATTCAGAGCATGCTGATCTCGCACTCGCTCAGAACTGCAAACAAGCTGATATGCGCGCGACCGGTCGGTCATCGCCGTGGGGCTCGCATGATGAACGTCCTTGTGAAGGGACAAACATACTATTGTGGGCGGGGGTATGTGGCGACGACACTGGAATTGGCTCGTTTACTCCATTGATTTGATGTGCAAATTGGGATCCGAGCCTCCACCTCAATGAATCAAGAGTGGCCTTGCTCAGTTGCAGCCTTCCACTTGCAATAAAGTAGGGGCGTTCCTGAACAAGGTCCATTCCGCAGTCCTTAAAAGAGCCACGGTGCCTTTCAGGTGAAAGCATGATCTCATTTGACGCTGAGCATGGAGCAGTCCACTACCCTCCAGATCGTCGTTTTCGGGTGTGGGTCAGGCCGTCCATTGTGATTGGGACGTGCGCGGTCATTGTGTTCCTCATTGCGGCGGCGTGGGTCGAGATGGCCGTTGGCGGACTGCCGCATATTCCTCCCGTCCCGCAGGTCTATCCCAATAATTTCGCTGGACCACACGGGTTTCCGCTGTGGGTTCGCTACTGCCACTTCTTCAATTTCCTCTTTGTCATGATGCTGATTCGCAGCGGTCTTTCGATCCTCGTGGATCACCCGCGCCTATATTTCAACGACGACTGCTCACCCGGAAGCGAGTGGATCCGATTAACGCCGCTCAAAGTCCCCCGCGATCGCATCTGGACCGCGAAAGACGACGCCCGCTATATTTCTCCGCTTGTAGGTACGCCAGGCTATCGACACACAATCGGCGTTGCGCGAGTCTGGCACTTCATCAACGTTCACGGGTTCATCATCACGGGTATCTTGTTCGTCATAATGCTCTTCGACACGGAACAGTGGCGGCGCTTGGTACCCACTTCTTCTGTCGTACTTCTCCAAGCCTGGAACACCTGGGTACACTACGCTACGTTTCATCTGCCCGCGGAACCGAACGGTTTTTATGGATACAACGCCCTGCAGCAAATTGCGTATTTCGCAGTCGTCTTCGTATTCGGCCCTTTAGCTATTCTGACTGGCATCGCCATGTCGCCGGCCGTGGTGAATCACTTTCCCTGGTATGCTCGGATGTTTGGCGGTCGTCAATCGGCGCGTTCCATTCATTTTCTTACTATGCTCAGTTTTTTTGCGTTCCTCGTGGTGCATGTGACCTTGATCGTAATGACCGGATTCGTTCGAAACATGAACCACATCGTTATGGGTACCGACGACCTGGGGCAGAGGGGCATGCTCTTGGGGTTTGTTGGTATCGGCCTGGTCTTCTTTTCGTGGATTGCGGCTCACTACATCTCATGGAACCACCCGCGCATGTTGCAACATGCCTTGAAACTCGTAGCGTATCCGATGCAACTCCTTACTTTGAATCGGCTCTCTCCCCAGCAAAAGTACTCCGAGCAAGATATCTCACCCTACTTTTGGCCCAATGGAAAGATGCCCGTAAGAAACGATTGGAAACTTCTCGCAAAGCGCGGCTTCCAGGATTTCCGGTTAAAGGTCGGAGGATTGGTCGAAAAGCCGATTGATCTTTCTCTCGCCGATATCGAAAAGCTTGGCGAAATCGAGCACATTACCATGCATCATTGCATCCAGGGATGGAGCGGAATTGCCAAGTGGGGAGGCATCCCAATGAAGACGCTCATCGACCTGGTGCGTCCAAAGCCGGAAGCCAAGGTTGTCGCCTTCTTCTCGTTCGGAGAAGCACTGTACGGCGGCGCATACTACGATACGCAGAGCATCGAGAATGTACTGAAATCACAATGTCTTCTGGCCTCGCATATGAATGGTCAACGACTTCCAGAAGTTTATGGTGCTCCGTTGCGGCTGCGAGTTGAGAACCAGCTCGGGTACAAGATGGTCAAATGGATCGAACGAATCGAGTTCATTGAATCGGAGAAACAGCTCGGCGACGGAGAAGGCGGAAAGAACGAAGACGACGAGTACTTTGATCTATTGCCTAATATCTAGGGGGTTCAAAGCACGTCGCTAAATCGGAACGCGAGCAGCAGTATTGGGGGCTTCAGCAAGTTGCGGATCCTCTCGATCGCGTGAGTCTGGCTTGGCTACTCGAAAGATTCCCCCGCGCGCTTGGTCCGGCACCGATATATTTATGGATGGATTTCTCACCATTGCATTGTTTGTACTGCTGAAGTGCTCACAAAAAGTCCGCTTGTACTCCTATTTCTTGGCCGAACAGCAGCTCTCTTATTTATTGCGCACTGGCGGGCAACTCTAGCCTGCTAAATATACCTCTGGGCCATGCAATCGGTCTTAGCTGCGGCTATGCTGCATTCGAATTGAAATAGCCTCAACCATGACTGATGTCATAGCTGAGGCCCCATATGAAGCGTAGCGTAAAGCAGTAGGTTCCGTTTATACCCGCTGCGACGATGATTTTGCCAACTGAGGGAAGATCGCGAATAGAGGACGTAATGCAGTCCGCGCCATGCAGGGCCGGTTCGCGGAAGAACGAAGGAGAATCGTTTGGATAACTCGAACACTTTTGATTGGACTTCGGTCGTTAACTATGCGAGACGGTCCTACTCAGAACCGCCTAAGACGCAATATGAATTGCCAGGCGTCAACGTGGAAGATCATCTTGGTGTCCCCGTTGCTTGTGTTCCTCTATGGCACACAATCGTCACGGCCCGATTGAACCTCGTAAAGGGCGACGTCGCGGCATTGCAACGCGCGCAGGCACGTCTGCAGGCAGCGTTGACCGAGATCGAAGCAATTTATCCGCTGAGTCCGGGAGGTATCTTGACTCAGGTGGCTTATGGCCTTCCCTATTTCAGGGATTACATCCCCGCCGGCATAACCGAGAAGTTGATGCCTCGTGTGCTGGAAAAGGGGAAGCCTGGAGAGTGGGCCTTGATCGAATCCATCCGGTTTCCCAAAGACCCTGAGAGTCTCATTCTCGAAAAGAACGATATCTCCTTTCACTTCAAAAGTGATTACAAGGAGCACATCAACGACGTCCTGCAGGCGCTGTTTCAACCGGGCGAGCATCTGTTGAACGGGATCCCCGGAGAGAACGTCTACGTTGGAGATCTGGTTGCTCTGACCTCAATCCGTCGCGGATTTGCGGGCAGCGGCATGCCGCGCAAGATGGGTCTGCGCCTAAGCCTTCCAGGCGCAAAGAAGATTCCGGCCGGTGCGATGCTTTTTATGGGATTCACCTCAAGCCACGTTCATGGTTTGGCCCAAGGACCGCTACCGAGTTTCGAAACCATTCCGGGCTACACCGATCAAACACCCACGAGCTACTTCGCTCACGGCACGATGATGCATCTCTCACATATCAACATCGATCTCGAGGGATGGTATGAAATGAATCATCAGGATCGGCTCCACCGCATGTTCCATCCGCGTCGCAAAGAAGGCGAAGAGATCCTCTCCCCATCGCAGGCCCCGGAAACCAGCACCTTCAAGGGGGCGCTGGAGGAGGACGCGAGAGCGCATGGCATCTTGGGACACAATGCGCAAATGCAATTCCTTTCACGACTGGGAGAGGAAACTACTACGGCGTACGGAGATCGTTTGCCCAAAGGAACGGTGATATTCCTTCGACAGGATTTCGACACGGTCGAACATCCATTCGAGTTCGATTCCGATGGTCCGGTCAGCCCTAAGCCGATGCCGGGGGTGCATTTTGTTGGGTTTGCGGCTTCTGCGCAGCTCTTTGAAAAGATTCGTCTCGAGATGGATGGAATCGCGCTGCAAAAGAAGTTCAACCTCTCCGATGAGAACACGGGCTTTACCAAGTTTCTGACAACCACGCACAGACAGAACTATCTTGAGCCTTCTCGTAGTCATCGTTCGTTTCCATTAGCTGAGCTTGTTTAGGTTCGTGACAGGGAAGGAAGGTCTCCCTTGGTGCGATGAACCGACAAACAATCAGCACAGCTCACGGCCTTCCCGGTTTACCTCCTGACGAAGGAAGAACCGTTCGGGCATCGGTCCGCGCGGGGAAGAATCCATGTTTGCCACATATGGTGATGATGTAGTTACCGCCCGGACTGGAGAATAACTGCGTGGGCTGAAAAGCGCTTACCGCCGTATTCTTCAGTGCACAGGTGAGCCAGCAGCCCTTCAGTGTCGTTTACTCTGGTGCCTTGCCCTGCAGTGATGCATACCATGATCTCCTTACTGTCTCGCGCGGTTGCCCAGTTCAAGCCTTTCAAAGACAGCGCGAACGATTCGGTCACACCTGGTTGCGTGGAACCAGAACGCTTGTGAGCTGGACGCTCCGGCACGCGCGAAGAGTTCCCCACGCAACAGCTCGTGGGCGCGATGGAGGCGGACCTTCACGTTCGTGTCAGTGAGCGAAAGAACCTGGGCGGTTTCCGCCGTGCTCATCCCCTCGACATCGCGCAGGACAATAACTGTGCGGTACGTGAGCGGAAGGGCTAATATTGCTTCTTCGAGCAGGCTCTTCAATTCGCTGCTAGACGCGTTGGCTTCCGGTGTAGGCGAAATTGACTGAAACGCTGGCATGGTTCCCTTTTCTCCCTCGTACTGCTCCTCGTCGAGCGGATCAAGCTTTCCGCGGGCGGTCACTCGCCTAAGTGCCTCATTGACAGCAATTCTCGTAAGCCATGTTGAGAACAGCGCACGACCCTCAAATTGTCCAAGATGCTCATATGCGCGGACATACGCTTCCTGCATGACGTCCTCACTTTCTGAATCGTCACGAAGAATGCTGCGTATTGCACGGTAGAGGCGTTGATTGTGGCGGCGCATGAGGATCTCGAATAAAACCAAGTCTCCTTCGAGAACACGACGCACGATCTCCTCGTCCGCCCATTCTTCTACGCGGGCCTTTTCCAACGTGGGCAAATTCGTCATCGTCGCAATTGTCACTACCCTCTCTATCTATTGGAGTCGTCAACCTCCCAATTGTTACACCCAATTCCTGTGTAACCGAATGCCCGCTCAGCGCTCCATTGAGTAGTGGAGGTAAACCATGCGCTTTGATCCCCGACTTAACCACGCCTGGTGGACGCTGCGCGTCGGGCTAGGATTAGCCGCGCTGCTCGCCGGGATCGACAAATATTTCAACCTGCTTACGAACTGGGAAATGTACTTGAATCCGGTCGTACCGACATTCCTGCACATAACCTCGGCGGCATTCATGCATGTTGTTGGCGTCGTCGAGATTGTCGCAGGCCTGCTGGTATTCAGCCGTTTCACACGGTACGCAGCCTACATTGTGATGGCTTGGCTGTTGGCAATTGCCGCTAACCTTGCATCCCAGGGACTGTTCCTCGATATTGCGGTACGCGATATCGAGCTATCGCTCGGGGCATTTGTCCTGGCTAAGCTTACAGAAGTCCGCGGATTAGCCTTGCTCGAAAATACTTCCGGGCTCGAACACAGAGTTTCGGAGACAAAGTCGATCCAGCACATCGCCTAAATCAACTGCTTCTCAAAACGTCCGACTTCAAAGGAGTGTTCGAATGAAAAGAATTATCTTGTTGATGATCCTGGCCATGGCCTTACCGTTGTTTGCGTCCGCCGAGGACTGGAACAACGTCTCAATTATCGACACGCAATGTTCGACTAAGGCGAAGGCCGATCCCGACTTACATGCCCGCTCCTGCGCACTAACCTGTGCCAAGAGTGGATTCGGCATACTCGACAAAGATGGACACTACCTCAAATTCGATGCTCAGGGAAACGCGGAGGCGTTGAAGCTCCTGCAGAACACCACCAAGAAAGACCACCTGCGCGTAAGCGTCAGTGGCACGAAAGAAGGCGACATTATCCACGTACAGTCGTTGAAGATGTAACGACCCGCCTTTGAAAATACGAGTTTGAACCGGCGGAATAAAGCGCCGCCGGTTTGTATCCTTGTCGCTGGCGAATAGTTCTCGCAATTCAGCTTTTATGAGGTTTGTTGCAGGATCGGAAGCCTTCTTAGTTCGTTCGCAGCGCGCGGTTAAGCAGCTCAGGAGTTCAGATGGGCCCCCGTTTGGCTTAAATTGACTCTTGTTACAATCTGGAACTCCCAGGTAGCGGCGTTGAATTGATGACTCAATTCTTGCAGATAGCAGTTGTGCATGAACATAAAGACATTGGCCGAAGGTGGCTCTCGGCCGCAAGCTTCGCCCTGAAGATGAGGCCTGTCTCGGCACCCAGAGAAAATCTCAATGTTCAGACATGTCCACACGCCTATGTTTTTTGGGGGTTATCGTTCCCGCATCTGACGAACCTGCTGCTCCCGTTCCGGTCGCTGCAATCTTCCAGACGGCCAAGACCTGCGGCGGCAACTTATCCATATTGCTCAAAAAGGTAGTTACTTGCCAGATCTCCGATTCATTGAGACTCGACTTCCATCCCGGCATTCCGCTCAAACGCACTCCGTGCTGAATGATGTAGAAGTTCTGATTTTCCGGCATGTCTGGTGCATCTTCGACAAATTGAGGAGCGCGTGGATAGAACGAATCTCCGAAGGCCAGATGAGGATGAGAAATATCCCCATGGCAGCCGGAGCAATTCGCCTGGTAAATCTTCATGCCGCCCAGAAGGTTTTCGTCGGTGGGTTGAATGGGGTTCTTCATACTCGGTGCGCGCCGATCTACTGAAGCATCAAGAGCCGGCATGGCAACCTTTTTTTCCAAAGAGCCTGGCTCAACGTCAGCGCGAGGGTCGACAAATCCCAAACGCACATAACAAAACAGCACCAGCAGAACTAATACAACCGCCGTTAAGAATCCAATGAGAAACCTGATCATGTGAGTGTCCGTTCGATAGACTTCGACTAGAAGCCCATTCATTTCTCGATCAACGCAAAACTCATCTCGGCAGATGAATGCCCGGTCGCTACGCCTTCTCAACTCTCGCGATACTGTCTGACTTCTCTAAATGTTTCGGATACTTTGAGAAGATCAAGAATGAGTACGCAGGTTCGATCTCGCTCTACCAGAATGCCGCGACCAACAACATAGCATATCGGACCGCAACTATTCTGCGCTCAGTGAAACTTAATTAAAGACTTTTGCACTCATCCAGACGAGCGCTTACTTCCGGAAACCTCCATCATTACGGATACGACGAAAATCAAAATCTATCGTGGAACAGTACTAGAATCGCGTCCAGTCCTCGGACGGATGATAGAAGATCGAGTGCGAATACCTTGCGTAACCTTAGTTCGGCAGGAGTCTTATTCCCATCGAACTTGATGTGGCCAGTAATGGCGCAGACGGCGACCATGTCCTTCGCGTCATGTTCGAGAACGCCTTGGCCGGCGTGGATGTTCAGAAGGACCAAAGGGTATCCGGGCTGATCAAGACTTTGAGAGAGAATTCTCTCTCGTTGAATTCGAGGAGTCTCCCAAGATTGCGTTTCTGCGTAATGGGACCGCTCTGACGTCCAAAAGTATAGTGGCTACGTTACCCGCCAAATGCCCGGCAGGCCGTGACTAAAGTCGTTGCAGACCTGTGGAAGGACGTCCAAGATAAAGTCGGGCACGAATGCACGCCGAACTCGGGTACCAGAAGACGACGATGTTTGCAGGTGCATGATTGGGCACGAACTACCGTTGAGCTGGCACCGGAGAATACTTGCCAAATCCTAGCCCGACGAACTGGACTATGGATTGACCGCCTCGAAGATGTCGAGGAGCCTCAAGGAGGCCTTCTTTGCAAATGCGCGTGGAAATCATCACGTTCTCTCCGCATAAGGACACTCGTGTGGGGTGGGGGGCATGACCGGATATCAGCAAATTACCAGCCAGGTCGATACCACGAGAATCGCTGGCGAACGTCATAGCCAGCGCCTGGTCATAGCTTTCGTGATCAGCGGCATGCTGTTCATGCTGCTGCCGGGCACCTTCCTGGGAGTATGGAATCTTCTGAGCATCTCGCAGGAGCACCAGCCCTCCTCGATACCGCAGGCTTGGCTACAGGCTCACGGACAGGCCCAGATTTTTGGATGGATCGGCTCCTTCATTCTCGGCATCGGCTTTTACTCGCTGACCAAAATGAGGGGCACGAAGAACTTTCCAGCGCGAGCCGGCTGGATCATATGGGCGGTTTGGACCATAGGCGTGCTCGCGCGCTGGTTCGCTGGAGTCACAGGAGATGCATGGCGGACCGCACTGCCGCTCTCCGGCTTCCTGCAACTTTTTGCTTTCGTTCTGTTCTTTCTCTCAGTGCGTAGGCATCGCCCTGAGTCTCTACAGAGAAAACCGGAAGCATGGATGCGTCTCGTCTTCCTATCAACCATTGCCTTCATGGTCGCCTTGCTTGTGAACTGCGGACTTCTCCTTTGGCAGGGTCTATTCGGAAATTCTCCCGCGCTCCGGCATGAGATCGATCAGGAGTTTGTTGTTCTGTCCGTCTGGGGGGTACTGGTACCAACCATCTGGGGATTCAACGCGCGCTGGCTGCCCATTTTCCTAGGCCTTCGGCAACCCCGCGAAAGCATGCTGTATGCGGCGTATGGATTCAGCCTCGCGGGGGTTCTTGCTACCTTTCTGTCGTTGCTGCCCGTTGCCACGGTTGCGTTTCTGATTGCAACTTTGCTGGCCATCGATGCGCTGCATGTGTGGACTCCGTCAATCGCTCCGCCTAAGCTGGTAAATGTCGATCCCCGCTTTCCGTGGTTTGTGCGTATCACGTATGTCTGGCTGCTGGTTTCGAGCATTATGGGCATGATGGCGGTGATCTGGGATTCTTCAGGAGGAATCTGGGGCGCCAGTCGCCACGCCATCACAGTCGGCTACGTCGCCGGGATGGTTTTTGCCATCGGGCAGCGCGTTCTGCCTGCATTTTCCGGAATGCGCGTCCTGTGGAGCACACGATTGATGTTCTGGTCACAGCTGCTGCTGTTTACCGGGTGTCTCCTGCGAGTCGCGGCCGAGCCGCTCGCTTATGAACACATTTGGACTCCCGCTTGGAAAATACTCCCGATATCGGCAATCATTGAGCTCGCAGCCGTGAGCACCTTTGCAGTGAACCTGGGCGTGACGCTGCTGCAATCTCCTGCCTATCTGCGAGTCCAACAAGCATCCATATCTCGCGGATAGCCGACCAACAAAAAACGCACCTGAAAACGGAATTGATGAGCAATTCGGAGTTCGCACAAGCCCTGGCGGATAATCGCCATTTTGCCCACACCGCCCCAGATATCGTCGCTGCACGGAATTCTGCGTATCGCGCATCGCCGAGCGGCTAGCTCAGTACAACCGGACCGGACTCTACAGGCTGGACAGGAAGGATCCCGGCATTCTTGTGCTCGGTCCATTCCGCGGTGCGCCTGCAGAGCACGTGCGGATTCCGGTCACCGAGGAGATATGCGGTGCAGATGTTGCTCACGGCAACACGGTCATTGTTGACGATGTCGCATCCGATCGGCGCTATCTCGCATGCTCGCTCGAAGCGCGATCCGAGATTGTTGTTCCGATTCGGGTCAACGATGGGATGGTCGGCGAGATCGACATTGACACCACTGGCTACGCGCTTTCGGAGATGAGGATCGGAAAGGCAATGGACCTGCACACCGAGATCATGAGGAACGATCTTCTCGGCGGCGTGCTGGTTGGCCAGAGGCGATTGTGACAACAAAATAGGGCACGCTAACGCACAGTGACTGAGTAGTCGCACCCTTCCCAGCTGTTGCCCTCAGTCCAGTAGAAGGTAAAGCGAATGCAAGTGCCCGACGATGTCGTTACATCCGGAAGATCAACATAGTCGATCTGAAGTGAGTTTTGACTCGACTGAGTGTCCCGCACAGTCTTCCAGTTATCATTCGACCAGTGAAGAATAAAGGCTGCACGGCCCTGCACGCGGAGAATCTCACCAACTCGCATGAAGCGCACATGACGGTTCGGCTTCCAGACTTCGAACTGCTTTCTCTTGCCGTGCTCGCCAAGGTAGCGTTTGGAAACTTCCGGAATTGAGTCGTAGACCTTGCCATCGGCAGTCGAGCGGAGAAGCTTTATATACTCACCATGGGCCCACATCAGTGGCATGGCCGAGCCAGTGGGTTGGCCGCCCCACATATAGATCTCAGGCCGGTCCTCCTCGTCCCAGGACTGCTCAGGGAGCAGGCCGGTTGTTGAAGCAAGATTCTCCATGGCGCGGATATAGGCCTCCGTGCTGTGACCAGCGGCAAGCTCGTAGTGGCCCCGTTCACCAGTGAGCAGCGGCCAAACGCGGCCCACACCATGCTCGGTGAAGGGACCACCGTCCTGCTGCTGGCCATATCCGTCGTGGTTGTAGCGATGCCAGGTTGATCCCGCAGCCGTGTCCGTCTTGAGCACAGCGTCGATCACTTTGAGAGTGGCGACGACGGTGGGATCGTCCGGCCTTCGGATACCGTAGCGGACTAATTCCAGAAATCCGCCATCGACGATGTTGCGCGCGGGAAAATCGCACTGCTCACTGGGGGCATGGTTGGCGATGTGCAGAACGCGGGATTCTTTGTCTTCCCCAGGGTGCTCCTGGCCAACCTGCTCGGGCAGAATACGCATGTAATACGTGGACGTGCCTTCGACGAGCGAGCCTGTCGTGGTTGTAGTCCAGTCTTCAATGTGAGACTCAAGGTAGTCGGCATACTCTTCGATGAAGGCGGCGGTTTCCGTGTCGCCGCGCTCACGGAAGAGAAGCGACGCGCAGATGAGAGCTGCAATATTTGAGGCGAGCGTGGAGGGCGAGTAGCCTGAGGCCTCTTCCCAGCGCTCCTGTTGAGTGACAGGACCATTGCGGATCAGATAGGCAGCGCCCCTGCTAACCAAGTTGAAAGGGTCGAAGTCAGCCAGACCCCTTTCGCAGCGAAGACGCCACGCGAGCATGATCGGGAAGGCAACCTCATCAAGCTGAATACCGCTCCAGTAGGCATCTCCGTTGACCCAGAAGTTTTGTGGGAACCCGCCGTCGTCATTCTGAGAGACGGCCAGGTAGATAAGCGCCCGGAGCGGAGTCGCCGTATCGCCGGCCGCAAGCAGAGCAGTTGCGCTGTTGACCATGTCGCGGGTCCACACAAGATGATAGCCGCCCAGGTCGTTGTCACCCTTTGCTTCGCCCCATGGAATAGCGAGCGACGCGATGAGGGCGCCGGCGAAGAACTTGTCTTCATGTGCAAGCAAGAGACCGTAGCTGCTGTGATAGAGATTGCCTTTGTCAAAGGAGGCGCTTTTGAGCGGCCGCTGGTGCGAGGTCGTCTCATCCCACTGTTTCTTATACCGTGCCAGGTGCTCTTCGAAGGGCGTTCCGAGAGACTGGAACAGATTTGCGAGGGCGCGTTGTTCGCTGTTTCCGAACGCGATGCCGAGCGTAAATTCCTGAGTCTTGCTAATGTCCAACTCTCCTGTCAGGGCGATATTTCCATCGCCGGCACGCTCAAACTCCCAATCCATCCTGAAGTCTTCGTGAAGGTCGGTCCAGCCGTCGCTTATACCTACATAGCCGCAGGAGAGGTGCAAAAAGGGAACGGTCGCGCCCATTGCCATCCATTTGCCGCCCCTCTGCGCCATCAGGATGCGCTGACCGTTCGCACTGGTGACGTAGCCGTTATTACCGGATCCACCGCCCTCCAGGTGTGGCGCGCATAGAGCGAAGAGTTTCAGATTCGTGAGAGATGTCTTGTCTTTACCGGAGATGCGGGTACGCTGGAGCAGGCAAGGAAGGTGCGGGTCGCCGATGATGTACTTCGTGATGGTATAGCGGCCCTCGGTGTCCACATTGATGCAGCGATAACCGAGCACATGATCAGAGATGCGCTCCATCTTTACAGTTAGGGAACCTCTGCACAAGTCCGCCACCGGCTTCATTGTTAATTAAACTATAACCATGAAGCGAATGGCGCAGATTCAGCAGACACTGGCATCGCAGGCGAGTTTTTCCAAGTATGGGCGCAAGAG
>JBAUBR010000259.1:0-2811 GCA_049676965.1 Occallatibacter sp. | reverse complement strand
ATGCTGGAGCACGTCGACCTCGAGGCCGGCGAGATCCGCCTGCACCGGACGCGCACCTTGAGCGAAGGCGAAAACATTGTGCCGCAGGGCGCCGAGGCGCGCAGGGGCGAAGAAGTGCTGGCTGCGGGAGCGCGCCTCAAGGCGGCGCAGATTGCCCTGGCTGCTTTCTGTGGCTGCGCCGCGGTACCGGTCTTCGTCCGGCCCAAGGTGGCGATTCTCACCACCGGCGACGAGCTGGTTGCGGTGGAAGCCGAACCGGGCCCGGGCCAGATTCGCAACTCCAATGCTCCCATGTTGGCGGCGATGGTAAGCGCGGCCGGCGGCAGGCCCTGGATTCTGCCGCGCGCCGCCGACGAGTCCGAGGCTCTCGACGCCGCACTCGATCAGGCTGCGAAAGCCGACCTGCTGATCGTCTCCGGCGGAGTTTCGGCGGGAAAGTTCGACTTGGTGGAAGACGCTTTGGCGCGTGCCGGCGCGTGCTTTCACTTCACCGGCGTGCGCATCCAGCCGGGCAAGCCGGCGGTGTTCGGCGAACTGACGCGAAGAGATGAAGACCGGCGCGTCCAGCCATTTTTCGGACTACCCGGAAATCCCATCTCCTCGGCTGCGACTTTTCTTCTGTTCGTGGCGCCGGTTCTGTCGGCGCTGGCGGGCGAACTAAGTCTCGGCCCGCGATTCGCCCTCGCGCGCCTGGCCAAGGACATCAAGGGAAGGCCCGATCTCACGCGCTTTGTGCCCGCGCACTGCAGTTTTGGCGGCCCGGCGAGCGAGTCGCCGCAGGTCGCACCGGTGCCCTCGCAAGGCTCCGGCGACCTCGTTTCCTTTTCGCGATCGAACTGCTTTCTGGTGGTGCCCGAAGGAACCGACCGGCTACCCGCGGGCGAAGTTGTGCGCATTCTGCTGACGTGAAAAGCCGAGCCTCGAAAGTGGATGAGAAGATTCGCATGGTCGAACGGTCATGAACGCACCGTGCCCCATCCATTCCGCGGCTTTATCGCGGAATGGTGGGAATGCACAGCAGCCACCATCGGTAACAAGGAGAGTTCGATGCCGAAACTTTCTCATTACGACTCATCCGGCCGGGCCGCGATGGTAGACGTGAGCGCCAAGCAGGCCACGCGCCGCACGGCGACCGCTTCAGCCTTTGTCGAGCTCTCCGCGGCGGTGCTGGCGGCGCTGCCGGCCAACCCGAAAGGCAATCCTCTGGAAGTAGCGCGCATCGCCGGCATCCAGGCGGCCAAGCGCACTGCCGAATTGATTCCCATGTGCCATCCGCTGCCGCTGACACACGTGGACGTGCAGGCGGAGATCGTCGAAGGCGGCCTACGCATTACCGCGACGGCGGCCACAGTCGGGCCCACGGGAGTCGAGATGGAGGCGCTGACCGCCGCAGCCGTGGCCGCGCTCACGGTCTACGACATGACCAAGGCGCTGGACAAGGCGATCGTGATCCGCAGCATTCAGCTTGAAGAGAAAACCGGAGGCAAGAGCGGGGAATTTCGGCGATCGGATCGGCTCCCAAAGTAGGCAGGCGGGTGATCCACCGGTGATCCACCCTCCCGGTTTCATCGCCAACCTACCACAACCGTGGGTGCCCCATCCTTTCGCGTTCTTTGCGAAAGGGTGGGTAACCACAAATAATGTCTGTCGCGGTTAGCGCGAGGCCACCGTCTTGAGCTTCACCGCGACGATCGCTTCAACGGCCTGCACGGCTTCTTCCAGCGTCATGTCGGTTGAATCCACCGGCACCGCGTCGGCAGCGGGCTTGAGCGGCGAGTCGGCGCGGTTGCGGTCGCGTTCGTCGCGGGCGCGCAGGTCGCGAATGACATCGGCGGGCTTGATTTCCGGCTTGGCGCCGAGTTGCTCGTAGCGGCGCAGGCCGCGGACTTCCGGCGCGGCATCGAGAAAGATCTTCACTTCGGCGTTGGGGAACACTACGGTGCCGATGTCGCGGCCCTCCATCACCACGCCTCCACCGGCGCCCAGCTCCTGCTGCAGCCGCACCATCCAGGCGCGAATTGCGGGAAAGACGCTGACGCGCGAGGCTGCGTCGGTGACGGTCTGGTTGCGTAGCAGAGCGGTCACGTCTTCGCCGTCCAGCAGAACGCGGTTGTGCTCGTCGCCGGGCTCGAGGCGGATGGTGGTGTGGGCGGCGAGCGCTTCGAGTCCACTGCTCTGGTCCAAGGGCAAGGCCGCGCGCAGCGCCTTTAGGGCGAAGGCGCGATACATAGCGCCGGTTTCAAGGTTGAGCAGGCCGAAATACCGGGCGAGATGGCGGGCAATGGTGCTCTTGCCCGCTCCGGAGGGGCCGTCGATGGCTACGATGATCTTCCTGGCAGGCTCTGGCGAGCGCGAAAGCTCCTCTTCCGCACTCATCAGCGCTTCTTGCCGCCCTGCCTGCTTCCGTTGGTCCGGCCTGCGTGTCCGCCGTTGCCGTGTCCAGCCCGGGCCGTAAAGCCATACCGCTTGCCGTCGCCCGCCTTGGCGCCGGCGGTGAGGGCCGGCTTGCCGGGCTTTCCGTGCAGCGGGCGCGAGTCTTTCCGGGGTGCGGATCCGTTGTGGATCGCGTTGCCGTTACGAGCAGGCGTTGCGGTGGTTTTGGCGCCGGATGCGTGCCCGTTGCGCTGTCCCCACGCCGGTGCGGACGGCTTTGCGCTTCTTCCATTTGAGGCGCCGTTGCTCGGGCGGCTGCCATTTCCCGCTCGGCTGCCGTTGCCATTGACCTGTGCCCCATGCGCAGCGTGACCCGATTTATGGGCTCCGTTCCCGTTTCTCGGCGCGTTCGAGCTCCAGCGTGCCCCGTTGCCGGGC
>JBAUBR010000258.1:0-1819 GCA_049676965.1 Occallatibacter sp. | reverse complement strand
CCGCGGTCGGCAGTGATTTGCTTCCAAAGCGAGCGGCCTAGCAAGAGTGTGGTAAAGGCTACGGCGCAGCAGATAGCGATCTGGATGACGACGGCCCCGCGCAGCCATCTGGATTGGCCGCGCTGGGCAGTGAACGAGCGCTGAGCGCCAGACAGCGAGCTTTGCAAATTAGTGCTGATGAGCAACAGCGCCGGGACGAACCCGAAAAGCAATCCGCAGGCGAGACTCATCGCGAGCCCTAGCAGGATTACGGCGGCGTTCAGATGCAGGTGAACGTGCAGCGGGATCGGGAACAGCCGGTTGAGTTGCTCCGTGGCGCGAAGGGCTGTCCACGACAGGCCGATGCCGGCAAGGCCGCCTGCTGTGCTGACGAGCAAGCTCTCGGTGAGCAACTGGCGGATGAGGCGGCCGCGCGTGGCTCCGACGGCGGCACGGAGAGCGATTTCGCCGCGCCGGACAGTGCTGCGCGCCAATAGTAGCGCAGCCACATTTGTGGAGGCAACAATGAGGACGCACACGGCAAGCAACATGAGCATCTGAAGCTTGTGCTGGATGCCGTCGCGAAAGGTGGGCCAGAATCGCGCGCGGCTGAGGGGAAGCAAGACGAAGCTATACGAAGGGTCGCCGTTGGACTGGCCCAATTGCCGGCCTAGGAGAAATAAGTCTGCCTTCGCGCCCTGCATAGTAACGTTTGGACGCAGCCGAGCAACCAGGACGGCACTGGCTGCTTTGCGATTTGTGAGCAGGTCGGAGTTGGGGAAGACGACAGACTGCTGGCACGATGCGACCCAGAATTGTGGGACTCCGCCCCAATCGAGGACGACACCTGCAAACTGCCGGGGTGCAACACCGATGATGGTCATTGCGTGCTGATTGAGCCAGAGAGTCGCTCCGATGGCTCCGGGGCTTCCCCCATAGGTGCGCTGCCAAAGGTCATAACTGATGATTGCGACAGGTGCGCCGGAGCTTTCTTCAGCGGGCAGAAAGAAGCGCCCCAGCGCGGCTTGAAGACCAAGAGCCGTGAAGTAGTTGGCAGATGTCATCTCGCCCCAGGAATCGACGTTTGTCGCGCCTTGCCGTAGCGTCGCCTCGACGCGGACATACGCGGCGAGTTGCGAGAAGACAGTCTGCTGGCTGCGGATGTCGAGGTAGTCAGGCCAGGAGGTCGACATGTATGGCCGGAGCTTATTCTGTCCGTAGATAGCCACGACCTGTGCGGGGTTGGCGATGGCCGGTGCCTCATACGATAAGGCGTGAAACAACTCGAAAAGCGAGAGTGTGAGCGCAGTGGCGAGAGCAATGGACGCGATTGCCGTGAGCAGGAATCCAAGGGATTTTCTTAGGCTGCGAACGGCGAAGTGGATATCCTGAAAGACGCTTTGCATTTTCGCCTCCCGCGCGGTTTCATTCAGGCTTCAACCGGAATCTCCTTTTCAGGCACCGCTTCCGCCGGAGTATATCGCTTCTGATGTAGATTGCGAGGCCAAAAGAACGTTGGCCCCGATAATGCCAGCGCTTGCGGAAGAAAAGCCGAGCGATTCGTTGTCGTCCTTGCCTCGCCCGCTTCATCGAGGGCCCTCCAACTCGATTGCGCCGACGCCTATCCACGAAATGGTACTGGCACGCCACTGGAATGAGCAGCATGGACGTCCTGTTGCACATTATTCCTGTATCACCGGCAACTCTTCCCTTTGCCGAAACTTCGGTGCGCCAGGATAAGCCCGGCGCTTTCAGCGGGTGCAATTCCCGCCCCGGCAAGGGGAAGAGCCGCCCCACCGGGAATCGAGTCTTGGGCTCATGAAGGTAACGACATGGGTTA
>JBAUBR010000257.1:0-5110 GCA_049676965.1 Occallatibacter sp. | reverse complement strand
GACGACGGCGGCGCCAAGGACGCGCCTGGTTCAGAAGCTGCTCGATCTTCCATTTCAGATCTTCGGGAGCTTCGCGGTTGAAGTTGTGAGCGAGTTTCGCGATCTCGACTGCGACCGCGCGATTGTCAGAGTGTTTGGATAAAGTGGTCATGAAGGGTAATACCGGTCTAGCCGGCTGATCCGAATTATCGCCGCACAAGATTGGGCTCGACCCCTGTCAGCGGGCGCAGCGCGAAGCCCAAACATGAAGTTCATCGAAAGTCTCAACTGCCAATGTATCTCTAGTTCCAACTGGTACAGCCCGCGCGAACTGGCGCCTGTAGCCCTCCAGAACAAGAAGGTCATCTTCAACCTGCTGTTTCGCGCTAGCGCTGAGACGCTGGTGGAGGTCGCTCGCGATCCTCGCCATCTCGGAGCTGAGATTGGCTTCTTCAGCGTGCTGCACACGTGGAATCAACGCCTCCAGTTCCACCCCATGTCCACTGCATATTGGCAGCCGGAGGGCTGTCGCCGGACCACACCGGGTGGATCGGCTCATCCCGCCGCTTCTTTCTGCCCGTTAAGGTCCTTGGACGCGTCTTCCGCGGCAAGTTCGTCGCCGGTCTGAAAACCGCCTTCCACTCAGGCGATCTCCACTTTCACGGCACCCTCCAGCATCTCGCCGAACCTCGCGCCTTTCACGCGTGGTTGCGCACTCTGTTCCGTCAGGACTGGGTCGTCTACGCGAAGCGCCCCTTCGGTGGACCTGAACACGCACTGCGCTATCTCGGCGCATACACCCACCGCGTTGCCATCTCCAACCACAGGCTCGTGGCCCTCAGCGATGGCCAAGTCACTTTCCGCTGGCGCGACTCCGCGCACGGCAACAAGAAGGGGCTGATGACGTTGCCCGTGGATGAGTTCCTGCGTCGCTTCCTCTTGCATCTGCTTCCCCGCGGCTTCGTGCGCATCCGCAACTTTGGCTTCCTTGCCAACCGCCGCCGCGCAACCCTGCTGCCGTTGTGCTTCCAACTGCTCAGCGGCTCAGAGAAGATGCCTGCTTCGGTGGCATCACCGTCCGCCGATCAGAACCCCACTCTCTGGAACTGTCCTGTCTGCGGCGCAACCATGCGTGTCATCGAACGGCTCTCCGCCGTGCAACTCCTGCTTCGCTCGCCACCGCAACCAGACCCATGCGCCGCTTGAACCTCTGTTCTCACTCTCGGCTTCTACTTGTGCTTCGGCGCGCACCCGGACTCCTTGTCTCATCTGGGCAAAACCACACAAATACCAGTCTCTCCAAACTCCAGTTCAGCCCTCCGCAAGCCACCACCCTGCTCTATCCGTCCTTCAGACCATCAGGCTTCACCCAACTCAGTCTCTTCCTGATCCCTTTGCACCCGCGCAGACAGATGCAAAGTACATAGCCTTCCATGAGGGCGGCTTCCTTCAAGTCGCTGTATCCGAAGCGCCCGCCCAAGAGCATGCAACTGCGCACTGTTGCGTCAAGGGGCGCTCCAGATACAGCACTAAGACATTTCGGTATTTACCGTGCATCATGGTGGGTAAATCGGCAGCGAACAGAGAGCTTTCGAATACCAAAAACTGCGCACGGTCGGTCGTCGCCGAACACCTCTTCATTGCCATTTTATGCGTGCAGTTGATCTGTTGATCTGGATTACTCTCGTGTGGATCATTCGCTGCGCAGTGCCTGCATCGGGTCGGTGCTTGCCGCTCTTTGCGCGGGGATCACCGCAGCGACCAGCGCCGCCAATCCAAGAAGCAGGGTCGCACCTGCCAACAGCAACGGATTCCATGGCGTGACTCCGAAGAGTTGGCTCGACATGAGATATCCGGCCTCAATTGCCGCCGGAATCCCGATCCCCAATCCGATGCCCACTTGCCAGAACGCTCCGCGCAACACCATAGCAGTGACCGAACCGCGGTCGGCTCCCAGGGCCATGCGCACGCCAATCTCGCTCCTGCGTTGCTCCACGCCATATGCGGTCACGCCGTAGAGGCCAACCGCAGCCAGCACCAGGCCAACGGCGCCAAACAGCCAGGTAAGGCTGGCGATCATGTTCTGCTGATCGAACGTTTCCTGAATTACTAGCGAATATGGTTGAACGTCATACATCACCAGGTTTGGATTGACTTCGGCCAGCGCCTTCTTCACTGTCATGAGCATGTTCGCCGGATGCTCCGGCGCCCAGATCACGATGTTCCAGAGGTTCTGCGACACAAGCTCGTCACTCTGGAGATCCCGCTGATCGAAGGGTACGGTTTGCGCTTCTGGGATGTAGTACATGGCCCGGGCCGGGTCTGTGAAGCCCCAACCCACCCAATGGATGTTCTGGACGACGCCAACAATCTCATAGGTTCCCGCATTCCTCGCCGGACCGGGACCGAAATGCTGGCCGATGGGATTCTGGTTCGCAAAAAACCTCCTGGCAAAGGCTTCGTTGATGACCGCCACGTGCCGCGTATTCGCGTTGTCGTCCTGGTCGATGGCGCGGCCCGCCAGCATTCGCACACCGATCGCATCGAAGAACCCCGGCGTCATACGGGTCCAGTCAGCGAATACGTCGTCCTTCGGGCCGGGCTCTGGTTTGCCCTGAACCCGAATCTCGTGGCCCCACTGGTTGCCGCTCATCGGCGCATAGGTCGCGGAACTGACGCTGCGCACTCCGGGAATGGCACTGAACCGGTCTTGAATCTGACGATAAAGCGGGACCAGTTGCTCCTGCTTATAGTTCGCCAGCATAGGCGAACCAATGGAAACCAGGTAGCGGCCATCCGGATCGAACCCGAAGTTCTGGTGCTCCAGATTGTGCAGGCTATCGCCCAGCATCGCAGCCGCACTCAGCAGCACCAGCGATACTGCCGCCTGCGCAATCACCAGCGCCCTCTGCGCCCAGTGACTGCCGCCTGCAACCTCACGGTTGGCGCCACGCAGCGCCTCCACCGGCTCGGCCTGCGAGGTCATCCACGCAGGCATCATTCCGAAGATCGCGCCCGTGAGTACCGAGACTCCAAGCGTGAAAAGCAGAACCAGTGTTGAGGGCGTAGCCTGCACCGGAATCCAGCTGCTTCGCTCCATCATGTGGAAGGCGAGATAAAGGATCAACCGGGCCCCCGCCCAGGCCACAGCCACACCGGCCGCGCCGCCGATCAGAGAGAGCGTAACGCTTTCGAGAAGCGCATTCCTCACCAGGCGCCCGCGCGATGCTCCCAGCGCCACGCGGACTGCCGTCTGCTGTCGGTTCTTCAGCCCGCGGGCCAGCTGCAGGTTGGCGATGTTGGCGCAGGCCACCAGCAGCACACAACATGCCGTGACCATGAGCAGCAGCAGACCCTCGCTGTAATCCCTGCGTAAGAACGAGAAACCTGCGCCGCCAGGCGACAAGCGGAGCGTCTGCTTCTGCCAGACAGCTTTTTCCTGCGGACTCATATCCGGCAGGTGGCTGGCCAGCCAGCCCTGCAATTCACCCTGAAGCTGCGCCTGGAGCGCTTTCGGATTCGTTCCGGGGCGCACTCGCCCGATCAAGTCCAGCCAATCGATTCGCGTGTTTTTAATTCGCGCCGTTGTCCCCAACATCAACGGCTCGGCCGTCAGCGGCATCCAGATATCCGGCATGCCCCAACTCGTCATCTTCGCCCCAATGAAACCTGCCGGGGCCACTCCGATGATCGTGAACGCATGGCGATTGATCCGGTATGTGGATCCGACGACCGAAGGATCGGAGCCGTACTTCTCCTGCCAGGCATGGAAGCTCATCACCGCGACCGGGGGCGCGCCCTCCAGGTCGTCGGCGTCGACGAACAGCCTTCCGCGCCAGGCGGAAACGCCCAGAGTCTGAAAAAAGTTCCCGGAGACATACTGGCCATTCGCTGTATCCGGCGGTCTCGATGAGCCGGAGCGCTGCACTCCCAGCGGCATGTTACCCGCTTGGAGCGCTGCCAGATCCTGGAATCCCGGCGTGTTTGCGCGGAATAGCTTGTATGCTTCCCACGAGAAGAGACTCCAGTTGCCCGCCTCGTCGTCGCTGTCCTGGCTGTATCCTCCCCAGTCGCAGCAGTGGGGCTGATCTCCGATACGCCACAACTGATCCGGCTTGGCGACAGGCAGCGATTGCAACATCACCTGCTGCACGAGCGTGAAGATCGCCGTGGTTGCGCCGATGCCCAGCGCCAGTGTCAGTACAGCCGCTATCGTAAATCCAGGCGACTTGCGCAACTGACGCAGAGTGTATCGGACGTCTTGCAGAAGCGACTCAAGCCACATGGTTCCGCGTCGCTCGCGGCAGTCTTCCTTAATCTGCTCAATTCCGCCGAACTCGATTCGTGTGAGCCGGCGGGCCTCACTTTCCGGAATGCCGGAACGAACCTTGTCGGCGACCTGAGATTCGAAATGGAAGCGCAGCTCTTCATCCAGATCGGCCTCCAATCGTTCGCGAGAGAAATGTCTTCGTATCCAGCCCATCAGACTCCCTCCAGGGTTCCCTCGAGAATGAGGCTCACCACGTCGGTCAGGCGCGTCCAGTTTTCGGTTTCAACCTTGAGATGCGTTCGTCCCTTGGAAGTGAGCTCGTAGAACTTGGCTTCTCGGCCAGTCTCGGAGGGCTTCCAGCGAGAGCTGAGCAACTTTTTATATTCGAGGCGATGGAGCGCGGGATAGAGTGACCCCCTGCTGGACCTGGAGTGCGTCACGCGAGATCTGCTGGATTCTTTGAGCGATGGCATAGCCGTGAATGGGCCCAAGCGCAACGACCCTCATGATGAGAAGATCGAGCGTGCCTTGCGGAAGGTCGAACTTGTCGTCTGTTTTCTTCATGCCTATAGCTTCTACATATACATTGCTAGCTGTAGAAGGTCAAGGTATATCCGCCGTGTCAATGCGCAGCGACCAGCTCTCTGTAAGACGGATTCGGAAATTCGGCTCAGGTGTAACAATCAAGGGCAAATCGCTCACTAAAGCAGACTTGGACTCCTACAAGAGGGTAGGTATCGGGAAACGTTAGAACCCTATCGTGACCGCCCCGTGAGACGAGGCAAGATGGGGCCCGGCATATTGGACCGGGGCGGTTTCGATAGGGCCGTTTGGAGTAAGTCGCTGGCGGGACGGACGCGG
>JBAUBR010000256.1:0-7200 GCA_049676965.1 Occallatibacter sp. | reverse complement strand
GGTCGCCGTGGTGCACGGCGGCGGCGTGCAGTTGACACGCACGCTCAAGTCGCTGGGCATCGAGAGCCGGTTCATCGGCGGACTGCGCGTGACCGACGCCGAAACCCGCGATGTCGCGCTGATGGTGCTCGCCGGCCGCGTGAACAAAGGACTCGTTGCAGCGCTGGGCGCGCTTGGCCAGCCCGCAGTCGGGCTTTCTGGCGGCGACGGCCTCATGTTTCGCGCGCGCAAGAAGCGCACCGCACCCGATCTCGGATTCGTCGGCGAAATCGCCGCCAGCGATATCCGCTGGCTCGAAGCCATCTGGCAGCACAACGGCGTGCCGGTGCTCTCGTCGATGGCGCTGGGCTTCGATGGCGAATACTACAACATCAACGCCGACGAGATGGCCGCGGCCTGCGCCATCGCCTGCCGCGCCGACGCGCTTGTGTTTCTTACCGACGTTCCCGGCGTGCGCGGCTCCGACGGCGAAGTGCTGCGCTGGCTCTCGATCGATCAAATTGCCGAGATGGCCAAGAGCGCGGTGATCTCCGGCGGCATGTTGCCCAAGTTGAGCGCCTGCCGCGAAGCGCTATTGAACGGCGTGAAGCGCGTACGCATTTTGCCCGCGGAAGCCGCCGGCTCGCTGCCCGACCTGTGCAGCTCCCGCGTAGCCCACGGCACAGAAGTGATGGTGGCATAGCATGCCCTTATTAAGTTGAGCTTTGTAACAGGGCACGACTTTAGTCGTGCCGAGAACGGCGAAAAAGTGAGCGGGGCTTTAGCCCCCGAAGGAATGCAATTGCCGGCCACTGGAGGTTGATTTGAAACTCGAACAAATTCGCGCCGCCGAATCGCGGCTGCTGCTGCAAACGTATGAGCGCAACCCCGTGCTCTTCGTGCGCGGCGTCGGCATGTACCTTATCGATGAGAACGACAACCGCTATCTCGATCTGCTCAGCGGCATCGGCGTCAACGCGCTCGGTTACGGACATCCGGCGATTGAAGAAGCCATCGCCCGCCAGAGCCGCGCGCTCATCCACACATCGAACCTCTTCTATCACGAGGGCCAGGCCGAGCTTGCGCTGCGCCTCGCCGAGCGCGCCGGCCTCGACCGCGTCTTCTTCGCCAACACCGGCACCGAGGCCTGGGAAGGTGCGCTAAAGCTGGCGCGGGCGCATGCCGGTCTGTTGCGCAGCGAAGGCAAGCAGATCGGAACGAAGTTTCTCGCGTTAGAACAGAGCTTCCACGGCCGCACCTTCGGCTCCGTTTCGACCACTTACAAGGCGAAATACCGCGAGCCGTTTGGCCCCGTAGTTCCTGGCGTCGAGTTTGTTCGCTTCAACGACGTCGCCGATCTGCGCGCCAAATTTTCGTCCGATGTCTGCGCAATTCTCGTCGAAGCCATTCAAGGCGAAGGCGGCATTCGTCCGCTCACGCAGGAGTTCTTCGCCGAGGCCCGCGCGCTGGCGAGTTCCACCGGCGCTCTGCTGATCGTGGATGAAATTCAATCCGGCATGGGACGCACCGGCAAATGGTGCGCCTATCAGCACTACGGCATTCTGCCCGACGTAACGACTCTGGCAAAACCATTGGCTGGCGGCATTCCGCTGGGCGCGGTTCTGTGCACTGAAGAAGCGGCGCGCGCGATCCACGCCGGCATGCACGGCACTACCTTCGGCGGAGGCCCGCTGGCCTGCGCCGTGGCCATCGCCGTCATCGACGCGATCGAGGACGACGGCCTGCTGGCCCACGCAACCGAAGCCGGCAATTATTTTGAGGAACAGCTGCGCGATTTGGCGGCGCGGCACGAGGCCATCATTGACGTGCGCGGCAAAGGCCTGATGCTCGCCGCAGAGCTCGATTCCGCCGATCTCGCCAAGCTCGTTGTCGCCGAGATGCTCAAGCGGCGCATCATCATCAACTGCACCAGCGACACCGTGCTGCGCTTCCTGCCGCCCTACATCATCGAGCGCGCGCAGATCGACACCGCTATCGCGGCGCTCGATGAAATCTTGACAGAGCACGTGGCCGCACTCAGCACCACTCAGCAAGCAGCTCACATCCCAGGAGGTCCCAATCGTGTCTAGCAGGGCAACCATCGAACAGAGCGCCGTTCCCGTCGAGAAAGATTCCGATGTTCTCGCCGCCGCCGCGCGCATGGCCGGCGAGGACATGTGCTCCATCGCCGATCTTTCCAGTGCCGAAGTGCGCGCCATCATGAAGCTGGGCCACGAGGTCAAGCGCAATCCGCGCGAATACCGCCACGCGCTCGATGCCAAACAGATGGTGCTCATGTTCGAGAAGGCGAGCCTGCGCACGCGGCTCGCATTTGAGACCGGCATCAACACCATGGGCGGCAGCGCCATCTTCGTCGACCAGACCAGCTCGCCGCTGGGTGAGCGCGAAGCCATTGCCGACGTGTCGCGCAACCTGGAGCGCTGGGTCGACGTCATCGTGGTGCGCACCTACGCGCACGACACGATCACCGAAATGGCCGCCAACTCGCGCGTGCCGGTGATCAACGCGCTCTCCGATTTCGAGCATCCCTGCCAGGCGCTGGCCGATTTCATGACCATCGAGGAGCACTTCGGCACCGCCGCCGGCCTCAACTTTACTTATGTCGGCGACGGCAACAATGTGTGCCACTCGCTGATGTTAACCGGCGCGCAGCTGGGCGCTAATGTCACGATAGCCACGCCGCGCGGCTACTCGCCGGACATCGAGATCGTTACCCTGGCGCGCGACATGGCGCAGGTAAACGGCTGCGAGATTCGCCTGCTGCAGGACCCGCAGGCCGCCGTCGAAAATGCCGATGCCGTCTACACCGACGTGTGCGTGAGCATGGGCTACGAACACGAGTCGACCAAGCGCGCACCCATCTTCCGCCCGTTCCAGGTGAACGAAGCGCTGATGCAAAAAGCCGCATCGCACGCGGTGTTCATGCACTGCCTGCCCGCGCGCCGCAACGCCGAAGTAACGGACGCGGTGATCGACGGACCGCAATCCATCGTCTTCGACCAGGCCGAGAACCGGATGCATGCGCAGAAGGCACTGTTGTTGCTGCTGCTGGGGGGACTGGCGAATGTAGCGAAGTTCAACGTGCAGTGAGGGACACTGATCAGTGGTCAGCTTCATCTTAGGAACCTCTGACTCAGTCGGCGTTTTGAAGGGGAACGACTTGCATCGCGACGAAACTTACAACTCCGACTGGTGGTCCATTGACTTGCCGCCCGAATGGGGTGTCCGCGAAGATGAAGAATGTACCACCTTCACCTCAACCTCTTCGCCCGGAGTCCTGCAAGTTAGCGCAGTTCGCAAGCCGAACGGAGCAGTGACTCTTCAAGACTTGCAGGAATTCGCCTCAGGCTCACCCAATGAAGTGGAGAGTCTTGTATCGACTGAATTGGGCGCCATCTCAGGAGTTACCTGTGAGTCGGTTCAGAATGGAAAGCATTGGAAGAAGTGGTGGCTGAGAAAGGGCCCGATCCTTGTCTTCTTGACCTTTAATACCGCGGTCGAATCAAAGGATAACGGCAAGTCTATGGTTGACAAGTTGATTGCAACGCTTGCCATTCACGAATGAAATCGAAGTTGCGTCGGTGGTTCTGGAGACCGATTGCCGCTGGAAAACATAGTTATCAACTTACTGAGGTTCCAAGCATGTCGGTCATTCTCGAATCCCTGCCCGTTGGCCAGAAGGTTGGCATTGCCTTCTCCGGCGGGCTCGACACCTCCGCTGCCCTGCACTGGATGAGGCAGAGGGGCGCCATCCCCTACGCCTACACGGCCAACCTGGGCCAGCCCGATGAAGCTGACTACGGCGAGATTCCGCGCAAGGCGCTCGAATACGGCGCCGAAAAGGCGCGCCTCATTGACTGCCGCGGCCCGCTCGTTCGCGAAGGCATCGCCGCGCTCCAGGCCGGCGCCTTCCACATCAGCACTGCTGGCGTCACCTACTTCAACACCACTCCCATCGGCCGCGCCGTCACCGGCACCATGCTGGTCGCCACGATGAAAGAGGACGACGTTCACATCTGGGGCGATGGCTCCACTTTCAAAGGCAACGACATCGAGCGCTTTTACCGCTACGGCCTGCTCGTCAATCCTGGCCTCAAGGTCTACAAGCCCTGGCTCGACGCCGCTTTCATTGACGAGCTTGGCGGCAGGGCCGAGATGTCCGCGTTCATGCAGCGGGCTGGTTTCGCGTATAAGATGTCCGCCGAGAAGGCCTATTCCACCGACTCCAACATCCTGGGCGCAACCCACGAGGCGAAGGATCTCGAACACCTCAACTCCAGCATTCGCATCGTCGAGCCCATCATGGGCGTCGCCTTCTGGCGCGACGACGTGCCCGTCAAGGCCGAGGAAGTCACCGTCCGCATGCGTGAGGGTGTTCCTGTCGCACTCAACGGGGTCGAGTATCCCGATCCCGTCGAGCTGCTTCTCGAAGCCAACCGCATTGGCGGCCGTCATGGCCTCGGCATGTCCGACCAGATCGAAAACCGCATCATCGAGGCCAAGAGCCGCGGCATCTACGAAGCGCCCGGCCTCGCCTTGCTCTACATCGCCTACGAGCGCCTCATCACCGGCATTCACAACGAGGACACCATCGAGCAGTATCGCGACAATGGCCGCAAGCTCGGCCGCCTGCTCTATCAGGGCCGCTGGTTCGACTCCCAGGCCATCATGCTCCGCGAGTCCGCGCAGCGCTGGGTCGCCAAACCGATCAGCGGCGAAGTCACCCTGGAACTGCGGCGCGGCAACGACTTCTTCATCCTTAACACCGAGTCGCCCAACCTCACTTTCCACCCCGAGCGCCTCAGCATGGAAAAGACCGAATCCACCTTCTCGCCGCGCGACCGCATCGGCCAGCTCACAATGCGCAATCTCGATATTGCCGACAGCCGCGAGAAGCTCATTGCCTACGCGGCGAGCGGCCTGCTCACCCTCGGCAAAGGCAGCGAATTACCCCAGCTGAACGGCGCCACGGAAAGCAAGAACGAGAGGCACGCCTGAAGCGATGTCAAGCGAACAACAATCCGGAAAGATGTGGTCCGGCCGCTTTCGCGAGCCGCTGGATGCGGACTTCGAGCAATGGCAGCGGTCTATTGTGTTTGATTGGCGGCTTCTCCGGCAGGAGGTAGCCGCCAGCAAGGCTCACGCGTCCGCCCTGGCCGCTGCCGGCGTGCTCACCGCGTCCGAATCGGCGCAGCTTCGCAACGCGCTCGACGCGATTGCAGAGGAACACTCTTCTGCTGCAGGCGAGCAGAGAGTCCGCGACCACGCGATCGCTGAAGACATTCATCACTTTGTTGAGCTGGCGCTCGTTGAGCGGCTCGGCTCTCTCGGATTGAAACTGCACACCGGCCGCAGCCGCAATGAGCAGATCGCGACCGATCTGCGGCTCTACGTCCGCGCGCAGATCGAGTTTGTCGTCGAAGCTCTGGGCAAATGGGCTGAAGCGCTTCTAGATCAGGCGCGCAAAGCAAAAGATTCCGTCATGCCCGGCTATACACACATGCAGCGGGCCGAGCCGGTGCTGGTTGCGCATTGGCTGCTCGCATACGTGGAGATGATTCTGCGCGATGCATCACGACTACGCGATTGCGCGGCGCGGCTGAACGAGTGTCCGCTGGGTTCCGGAGCGATTGCGGGCGCAACGCTGGCTCTCGATCGCGAGCTTGTAGCGCGCCAGCTCGATTTCGCCGCTCCGACGGCAAACTCGATGGACGCAACCAGCGATCGCGATTTTGTTTTGGAGTATTTGCACGCGCTGACTTTTGTCGGATTGCATTTGAGCCGCTTTGCGGAAGAGATCACGCTGTTTGCCACTGCGGAGTTCGGTTTTGTCACATTGCCGGAGCGGTTTTCAACCGGCTCCAGCGCCATGCCGCAGAAGAAAAATCCCGATCTGACTGAGTTGATCCGCGCCAAAGTCGGGCGAATTCATGCAGCGGCTCAGGCAGTCACGCTGCAGCTGAAGGGATTGCCCCTCGCCTACAATAAAGATATGCAGGAGACGCAGGAGCCGGCGTTTGCAGTTGAATTTGTGCCGCGGATGCTGGCGCTGGTGGCGCGCTTTACGGCCGCGCTCGAATTCAATCGCGACCGCATGAGCGAAGCTGCGCAATCGGGCTACCTGAATGCGATGGCCGCGGCCACTTATCTGGTGCGCAAGGGAGTTCCATTCCGCACCGCGCACGAAAAGATCGGCAATGCGGTGCGCTTCGCGATCGGCAGAGGTGTGGAGCTGGGCGATCTGAGCCTCGATGAGCTGCGCCAGTTCGGCGAAGAGTTTGCGGAGGATTTCTTTGCTGCGATCACACTCGAAGCCACGCTCGCGTGTCATGACGTGATCGGCGGAACCGCGCCTCATCGAGTGCGAGAAGCTCTCGAAGCAGCGTCAGTTCGCGTCGCTGCGCTCACGCCAACTAAGGAGGCCATCCATGCTGGTGCGTAAAGCGCTGCTCCAGGACGCCTCCAATGTCTACGACCTCGTAAACTCGCTCTCTGGCGACGGCACGCTGCTGAAGCGCGCCTTCGCCGAGATCTGCGAAAACATTCGCGACTTCACCGTTGCCGAATCCGATGGCGGCGTGTTTCTCGGCTGCGGCGCGCTGCACCTATACGGTCCGCATCTTTCCGAAGTGCGCTCAATCGTCGTGAAGCCGGAGGCCAAGGGCCAGGGCGCGGGTGGGCGCATTCTCAACGCGCTGATCGACGAGGCCGAAGAGCACGGCATTCAAAGCGTGTGCCTGTTCACGCGCATTCCCGATTTCTTTTTCAAATACGGCTTCCGCGTCGTCGAAGATAAATCCGAACTGCCGGACAAGATCTTCAAGGATTGCCAGAATTGCCCGCGCCTGCACCGCTGCGACGAAGTCGCCATGGTGCGCGGCCGCATTCCGCGCATCTCCATCCTCGGCCCGCGCATTGAAGCGCAGCAGTTGGTGAAGCTCTCGGGCTAGGGAATCGCTGAACAAGCCTTCTTTTTGGGCCAGCATTCCCTCGGAGGCTAAAGCCCCGGCGATTTTGCTGGGATTTATGTACGGGCTTAAGCCCGTACCCTTCAATCGACCGAGTTATTCAGAGGTTCCCTAGCAGGCTGCTGAAAAACTAAGTTGTTTGCCGGTCTTACTCCGCTTTCGGTTCCATTCCGGCTGGTTTTGTGCTGCGTTATGGTTGATTTCTGTGCTCTGCGGGTCGTTCTTGCGGCCC
>JBAUBR010000255.1:0-4389 GCA_049676965.1 Occallatibacter sp. | reverse complement strand
TAGGCGGTGCACATCACCGCAAAGAACAGGTGTCCGGAGGTCATCACCGGTGCGCTCCAGAAGGCGATGAGAAATCCCAGGTAGAGCGGATGACGCACCAGGCGATAGGGGCCCGGGGTTCTGAAGCTCGGAGTTTCGTAGGGGATGCCGCGCCAGTAGAGCCACACCTTTTTAAGGCCGAACAGATCGAAATGGTCGATGAGGAACGTACACACAAAGACCAAAAGCCAGCCAAACCCGAAAAGAATATTCAGGCCCAGAATGACGGAGCGGTTTTCCACTCGCCAAACCACACCGGGCAGAGGCTGCCAGAGTTCGATGACGGCCAGCAGCGCCAGACTGGCGAAAAGCACATAGGTACTGCGCTCCGCCGCCTCCGGAACGATCCGAGTCCACGCTCGTTTGAAGCCCTGCCGGGCCATGCCGCTGTGCTGAATGGCGAAAGCTCCCAGAAGGGCTGCGTCGATCAACACGCTGCGTCCCCAGGATGAGGCTGGCGCGAGGATGTCCATCATCCAGACGAATCGAATCGCCAGAAGGAAAACTGCGACGAAGACGAGATAGCAGAGAGTGCCGTAAAGCAGGATCAGCGTGCGTTTCATTTCCGCCTCCGAGTTCGGCATGCCCCACCGTCCGGGTTTCACCCGATCGGCGAGTTCCGGGTTTTGTGGTTCTGTACGGAGAATCGAAAACGGCAGTCAAAAGACGACAGCGGGAGAATAGAAATTTCGAAAAGCGCGCGCGAATACCGCGGGAAACCGGCTTTATTGTTGCTGAAAAGCCGCGCCGAGTTGTCGACGGATGAACGGGTTACCGGGGAGTTTGCGGTCCCAGGCCTCCCAGAGCGCCAAGCGGCGCGAGTCCATCTCCTGAGCGTGAGCGGCGTCGCCGGCGCGCCGATCGAGCTCCGCCAGGCTTTGGTAGAGGCGGGAGAGCCTGGGCGCATCGCGCAGGTCCGTGTCCGTCGCCGGTTTGGCGGCCATAATGAGCGAGAGAAGACGCTCGTCGCCGTCGATAGCGCTGCCCAGGGCTCCGGTTGCGGCCTGACAATCCGCCCAGGCTGACAACGCAACATAGGCTTCACTGTCGAGCGAGAGCTTTTCGGCGGGATAATCGTCCGTCTGGCGAAGATTGGCGAGGCTTTCCAAGGTGCGTTGCCGGGCCTCGCGGTAGCGATGCAAACGAAGCAATGCGCCGGATGAGTTGGCCAGCAGGAGCGCCTGCTTCCGCATCATGATCACGCCATTCCCGGCTTCGCGGCTCCGCCTCAGGGCAAGATCGTAAACCGCCATCGCCCGGCCGGGATCCCATGCGCTGAGAACATTGCCCAGCGGAATCGCGGCATTGATCAGGCGCTCGCGGCTGACCGCATCCCGCGGGTCCTTCTCCGCGACGCTTTCCGCCATGTCGAATGCCCTTTGCAGAGGATCGACGGCGTCCCGCGGCCGGCCGAGATTCACGGCACCGTCTTCGCCCAGCAGGAGTCCTCGCGCAGCAGGATGCCGAACTCGTCAAGCATGCGTCCACCAGGGTCATCGTACGGCGCCTTCTCCAGAAGGCTTTTGGCTTCATCGATATCGCGCAGTGCTCCGTCCAGGTCGCCCTCGTATCGCTCCGACTCGCTCAGCAATGTCAGCCCCTGAGCGGTTCGAACCCCAGGCGACGGCATGGCGCGGCTCATCTCCACGACCCGATGAGCATATGGGATCGCGCCCGCATACGAATGCATGTTGACTTCGACCATGCCGATATTCAGATAGAGTGCGGTCGCGGTTTTCAGTTCCTCGCCGTGCACTGCGCCAAGCTTCAGGCAGGCGTCCAGCCGGTCCGCGGATCTCCTCGCCTGCGCTGCCGCCTCCCCGTTGCGATGCTCCTCCTGGGCAAGGATCATGCGCGCATTCGCTATCTCGGCTGAGAGAAACAGGGCACTCGCATTCTTCGGATGGGATGCGAGCAGCCGATCGGTGACTTCGTCTGCTTTTGTCAGGCTGGCTTCGGCCTTCGCAGGTTCGCCGAGGTTGAGGTCGGTCGGCACTCCTTCGACTCTGGCGACACGGAGATATCCTTCACCAATCTCCTCCATGAGTTCAGGATCACCGTGAGCGCTGTCCGCCAGTCCATCGAGATATTTGAGAGCGATCGACACAAGGCGCTCTCTGGCCGCGGTCGATCCGGGAAGCCTTCGAATAGCGGTGTCCAGATCGAAGACCTGAATAGAAAGCTGCCTGAGCTGCGCGAAACGCCGCTCCGCGATGGCACGTTCGTGATTCGCGATGTACAGGCCCGCCGCGAGGCTGGCGACGACGATCGCCACCGCGGATACGGCAGCCCAGTACCGCCGCAGGAACCTGGTTCCGACATAGAGCAGCGTGTCCGGCCGAGCGTGGATGGGCTCATGCCCGAGGTAGCGGCGAAGGTCGTCCGCCATCGCGACCGCTGACGGATAGCGCTCTTGCGGGTCCTTTCGCAGCGCCCTGGCCATGATGATGTCCGGATCGCCGCGAAGCTGGCGCCGGAGCTTTTCCGGTGTTGTAGCCCGCGCTTTGGCGCGTGATTCCGCGCCGCTGGAGGCGGTCGTCCCCGATCCGGACGGCGGCTCCTTCTCGGTGATCGCTCTGATCAATTCCGCCGGAGAGTGCGGGCCCAAACCTGTTGGGTGCTGGCCCGTCAGCAAGAGAAAGAGCAGCACCCCCAGGGAATAAACGTCGGTGGCCGTGGTAATGGCCCCGCCGGAGATCTGCTCGGGAGAGGCAAACAGGGGGGTCAGACCGGCTCCGCCTTCCAGCGTCAACCGAGTCGCCGCGGGGGCGGCCCCTTCCCTGTGGAGCAGCGTAGCGATACCGAAGTCGAGAAGCTTGACCTGACCATCTTTGTCGACGAGGACGTTGGACGGCTTGATGTCGCGGTGCACGACAAGGTTGGTGTGCGCATGCGCGACGGCGAGAAGTACGTCCAGGAACAGGCGGATGCGCGACTCGACGTTCAGGGATCTTCGGTCGCAGTACATATCGATGGGCTCCCCTTCGACATATTCGAGTACCAGGTAGGGTTCGCCGCGATCCGTCACGCCCGCATCGATCAACTCCGCAATGTGGGGATGAGTTAGCTGACCGAGGATTCTTCCCTCGCGCCGGAAGCGCTGCACGCCCGTTTCGCTTCCTACGGCGATGCTGAGAAACTTGATCGCAACCTGTCGCTCGAACCGGCCGTCGCTGCGCCGGGCCAGCCATACGCTTCCCATCCCGCCCTGGCCGATGGAGGCCATCAAAGTGTAAGCTCCCACGGGTTGGCCTATCCAGGGAGATCCGGTCATGAAAGTCGCCAGCGATCCCTCAAGGAAGTGTTCCGCCGCGAGAGCTCGGTGCTCGCTCAACAATTCCTCCAGGAGGCAGGCGGTCTCCGGGTTTTCGGCTCGGATCGAGTCCAGCCACGAAGCACGCTCACTCTCGGGAAGCGCCAATCCGTGATCCAGCCAGGCATTCACTTCGCGCCAGCGAGCTGCATCCAGCGGGCACATCGGCGTCAGCCTTCCCAGTCCGTCTGCATATTCCGATGCAGGTAGATGCGGGCCTTCTCCCACTGCCTCTGCGCCGTTCGTTCCGAGATTCCTCGCATCGCAGCGATCTCCGACAGCGATAAGCCGCAGAAGAACTTCAGATCGACAATCTCGGACAGCGATGCGTCGAGCTCGGCGAGCTGGTCCAGCGCTTCGCCGAGCCGGCTGAGCTGACGGTCATCCACAATAGCCTCGGCGTGCTGGTCCGTCAGGGTGGTGAACTCGAACCTGCCTCCGCGTTTTTGCGCCTGCCGATTCCGGGCGTAGTCAATCACCAGCCCACGCATCACGCGCGCGGCATAGCCCATAAATCGGTTGCAATCCGGAAAGGAAGTTCCGTCCCTGCCTGCGATTTCGATATACGCCTTGTGCAGCAAGGTGGTGGCGCTCAGGCTCACAGGCATTCCCTGATGGGCCAGTTCATACCGTGCCAGCCGGTGCAATTCGGAATAAAGGGCGCTGAACAGCGCGTCCGCGGCAGGTTTGCTGCCGCTTTCGGCCGCGTCGAGAAGCGCTACGATGGTTGGCTGGTTCTCCAAGGCGTCCTCGGTGGCCGATGGGCGGACGTACTCGCTGGGGAACTGAGCGGAACTCAAATATACCCCACTCGATCCAAGGTTGAACATCGCAAAGCGAGCCGGTACATGTCGCAGTTGGTACTTTAACCCGCTCACAAATTGGAGGCTATGCCCCATTTCAAGGACAAGTATCGGGAAACGTTAGAACCCTATCGTGACCGCCCCGTGAGACGAGGCAAGATGGGGCCCGGCATATTGGACCGGGGCGGTTTCGATAGGGCCGTTTGGAGTAAGTCGCTGGCGGGACGGACGCGG
>JBAUBR010000254.1:0-6528 GCA_049676965.1 Occallatibacter sp. | reverse complement strand
CCCCATCGCCTCGTCGCCGCGGCTGTTGATGAAGTATGTGCGGAACACCTTGTCGCCGTCGCGGATGAATGCATTGTGGCCGTGCCACTGGTCCACGCCGAAGTCCACGTCGAAGCTGTCGGTCATGGTGTACCACGGCATCTCCCAGCCCATTCGCGCCTTCAGGCTCTCGATGTTGGCCTGCGGTGCGCGCGAGGCCCACGCGAGCGTAGTGTCGCGGGCGTTCAGATGGGATAAATGAGACACCTGATCCGCGCCGAGCGAGCAGCCACGGCAGGCATGCAATGGCCAGCCGAATACCCCGGGCTCGAAAAAGGCGCGATAGATGATCAACTGCCGTCGCCCTTCGAACAGATCAGGCAGGCTCATCTTACCTTTGGGTCCGCTGAACTCGTATTTCTTTTCGACCGCCATCCAGGGCATCCGCCGGCGTTCGGCGGCCAGCGTATCACGGGCGTGCATCAAGGCCTTCTCTTTTACGAGGAGCTGCTGGCGCGCAGCCTCCCACTCCTGCTGCGACACGATCGGGGGTGTCTTCATCTCGAAACGCTCTTTGCCGTGTTCCATATCACTCTCCTTGTTGTCTGTCATCTTATTTCTCCTTTGTTTGCTGAAACAGACCGGGACGAATCGCTGTGAAAAACCTCTTCAGCTTGCCGACGCACACAGCTAGAACTCCTCCCGTGGATCCGGCTCCGGCGACTATGGCTGCGGCGTTTGCGATGCATACTGGACACACATGACGCTCCTCTGAACTTCTACCGCGTTTCATTTTCGGTTTGATGCTGGCTAACAGATTTTGCCGGCTCGTTCTAGACTCTTTCGACAGTTTCTTTCTGGTTGGGAGATCCCTTGCCGGTCGCGATCAGGCTCTTCAAACTGCCGCGAATATATGAGCCCCAGGCGTCGGAGCAGACGTTGTAGCACTCGTAGGCAGGGACCAGGCCCTCATGCGTGAAGTGAATATCCGTCTTGTCGCCCTTCTTCGCGACATCGAAGACAACCTTGGTGCCCTTCCACTCGGTCTTTTCCTCGGTGAAGCTGAAGTAGTTGTCAGTAACGAGCCAGGCGACTCGCTTGTCGGGTACGAGTTCCACGAGCTTCATAGTGCATGTGTGCAGATTCTGGTAGTGGTACCTGAACTCGTCGCCAACCTTGGCGGTGCTGCCTTCGATCTCTTCTGACCACCATCCGCGAACGTTCCGGATGACCTCGAGTGCTTCTTTCGGCGATTGGTCGACCGAAATGGTTGCGGTGTAGTTTTGGTTCGACATGGCTCCTCCTCGGTTTTGAAGATCCGGTTGAGTGATTGCCTTACGCCGACGCATGAACGCGAGAGTATTCTCATTTGCTGATTTAGGCGAATGCGTCGGGCTGATTTTTGCCCGTTGTGATCAGATTGCGAAGATTGCCGTCGACGAGCGCTCCCCAGGCGCCCGAGCAACCGCCATAGCACTCGAATGCCGGAACCAGGCCCACATGCGTAAAGCGGAGCTCGGTCTTGCCGGCCTTCCTGGCGATTTCAAAGACAATGTCAGTGCCGATCCACTCGGTCTTGTCTTTGACAAAGGTCAGCTCGGCTCCCGTAACATGCCACACAACCTTTTTGCCCGGGACGAATTCCGTCACCTGCTGCGTGGACTTGTGCATGTTCTGGTAGCGGTAAGTGAATTCGGCACCAAGCTTGTCGGTATCGCCAGTGACTTCTCCCGACCACCAGCCGCGAACGTTGTTGACTGCCATGAAAACTTCCTCGGGAGATTGGTCAACTGTGAATGACGTTGTGAATCCTTGCTTTTTCATGACTTGCTCCTCCGCCCTATCTTTATTGTTGAATGTGAGTGTTGAGCGATGCGTCGCGCTTCTACAGAGCCGCCGCGGTCTGCGGCACGAAGCCGGCGTACTGGCGCTCGAACTCCTTGGCGACGCCATTGCGCCATCCCTCCGCGATCGATTGGGACATTGAGTCGGGGAAGATATCCTCTTCACCGTTTTGCAATCCATCGAAGATGCCCTGCGCAACGGACTCGGGAGATGCCTTCGGTATCTCGAAGCCGCGAGTCATGTCGGTGTCGACGGGCCCCAGGAAGACGCCATGCACCTTGACGCCCTCACTTGCCAGCAGCGCCCTCAGGGACTGCGTCATGCTCAACCCGGCTGCCTTCGAAATCGCGTAGCTAGGTGTGAGCGGCAACGGTGCAAGCGCCATCAGCGACAGGTTGTTGACGAGGGCTCCTGTGGACCGCTTCAACATTGGCAAGAACGCCCGCGAAACCTTGTACATGCCGAAGAAGTTGACGGCGAGGGTCTGTTCGATGACAGCCAGATCACTCAGATCGTCATACGGAGCGATTCCGGAGTTGTTGATGAGGACATCGAGGCTGCCGACTTCGCGGACTGCCTGCTCGATCTGCTCAGCGTTGGTCACATCTAGCGTAAGGGGCGTTATGCGCTCGTCGGCGATGTCGATTGTTCCGCGAGTTCCTGCATACACCTTCTTTGCTCCGCGCCGCAGAGCTTCCTGGACCAGTGCGCGACCGATGCCGCGATTGGCGCCGGTGATCAAGACTGTCTTCTGTGCGATGTTCATGATGATCTCCTCTTGAGGCTGACTTTGACCGTCCCGATCTTGCCTCTCTACTGGGTAAAACCGGCGGGAGGGCCAAAACTCATCGGTGCCCGGGGAGATCTTTTCTTTTTGTGGGGATTTCTTAAGAGACAATTACCGAATCTGCCGTGATTTCAATAACATGCGTTGTGGTGGCGGGTATCTCCGGTTTTCGGGACCAGTACATTCCAGGCCGAATTCGGAGCGCCGACCTGCTTCACCGCTGGACGGAAGAGGAACATTTTATTTGGCTCTACTCGGAAGACATTCTCGCCGAGTACAAAGAAGTGCTGAATCGGTTGCACATCCGATCCGCCGCAATCGGCACACTCATCAATTTCATTCGAGAGCGGGGAGAGTCGGTCGAGATTCGCTCCTCTACCGAGATATCGCCCGATCGCGAGTCACGCCGGGTGTTATACGGCGAGAGTATAATTTGGGCGCCACATCGACTGGACATTCGATGAAAGGATAGTCGGCTGGCTTGCGCGCGATGGCAGTTCAGCCAATCCGACCATGAATAGCCGTCAGAACCCACCTCCTGTGAGTGGAAAATCTTTCCGGCTGCTCGCCCTTTACTACGGCTGCGCTGTGGGTAGCATTGCTCTCGCCACCTGGGTACGGCTTTTGCTCGACCCTGTGCTTGGTAACCAGGCTCCCTATTCCATACTGCTCTTCGCGGTCCTGGTGACGGCCAGTTTTGGGGGCGTCTGGCCGGCTTTGCTGGCGGTCTTTCTAGGGAGCCTCTCCGCCGACTATTTCATTGTGGAGCCACGGGGCAGTCTGGGGCTGACGGGCGCGGAGGAGTACGTCTCATGGGCTCTCTACTTGTTAGTGGGTACCGGCATCGCTCTGCTTGGCGGAGCAATGCGGAGCGCGCGTTTAGCCAGTGCGCAAAGTTTCCAGCACGCGCGAAAGGAGCTGGAGTTAAGCGAGGAGCGGCTGCGGCTCGCGCTGCGTTCCTCAGGCGTCGGAGTTTGGAATTGGGACATCGCTTCCAACGTGATCTCGGCGGATGAGAATTGTGCGATCATGTTCGGGCTTCCAATGGACGAGTTCCCGAAAACGATCGAGGAATTTGCAGCATTCGTACATCCGGACGACCGCGAGCGCGTACAAAGAGATGTTGCAGCCTCGGTCCAAAACCTCGCGGAATATAGAACGGAATTCCGCATGGTTCGACCGGACGGAGTAATTCGGTTTGAGGTTGCTCAGGGAAAGGCCTATTGCGACGAATCCGGACGACCAAGCCGGCTCATCGGCGTTGCATGGGACGTTACCGAACGCCAAGAAGCGGAGGAACGCCTTCGCGCTGCTGCCGGGAGGCTTGTGGCGGAGGGAAAGTTCCGGGAACTGATTGAAGCAGCGCCTGATTCCGTGGTTGCGGTCAATCGAGAAGGCAAGATCGTCCTGGTCAATGCGCAGGTGGAAAAACAATTTGGATACTCGCGAACGGAGTTGCTAGGCCGATCGATTGAGATGCTGATTCCGGAACGTTTCCGAGAAAAGCATCCGGATTTCCGCATTAAGTTTTTCAGCGAGCCTCGTGTGCGGCCCATGGGCGCGGGCCTTGAGCTCTACGCATTGCGCAAGGATGGCTCGGAGTTCCCGGTTGAGATCAGCCTCAGCCCGCTCGAAACCGAGGAGGGTCCGCTGGTTTCCAGCACCATCCGCGACATCACGGAACGGAAACGCATGGAGCGGAGCCGGGAGGAACTGGCCTCGATCGTCGACTACTCCGATGACGCGATTATCGGAAAATCGTTGGACGGAATCATACTGAGTTGGAATAAAGGAGCAGAACGACTCTATGGCTACATAGCCGACGAAGTTCTGGGCAAGCCGATTTCGATTCTGCTTCCTCCCGGCCGTGCCGACGAGCTCGCTGAAATCATAGCGAAACTTAGTCGCGGAGAGATCGTCAACGAGGAGACTGTGCGGCTCCGAAAGGATGGAACACTTCTCGACGTTGCGCTTACTGTTTCGCCCATCAAAAATTTACGCGGCGAAGTCGCCGCTGCCTCCGCCATTGCGCGGGACATCAGCGAGCGGAAGCGTGTGGAGGCTAGGATTTCACACAATTCGGCGCAATTGGAGACCGCCAACCGGCAACTTCACGACACCAACGTGCAGTTACAGCAAGCCAAGGCGGATGCGGAAGCAGCCAATCGGGCGAAGAGCACGTTTCTGTCTACAATGTCGCATGAAATTCGCACTCCGATGAATGCGATCCTCGGGTACACGCAGTTAATGTTGCGAGATCCAAATCTTGGGACAGAGGCGAAAACGAATCTCAGGATCATCAGCCGAAGCGGCGAGCATCTTCTTTCCCTCATCAACGATGTTCTGGACATGTCCAAGATTGAGGCAGGACGCGTTCAAATCAATCCGGTAACCTTTAGCCTTTCCCGATTGCTGGGCGATCTCACATCGATGTTCCGCTTCCGGGCTGAAGCGAAGGGGCTGCAATTCGAAGCGTCGACGCACGGTGAAGGCGTTCCATACCTTGTGGCGGATGAAGGTAAGATACGTCAGGCGTTAATCAACCTCCTCGGAAATGCAATCAAGTTTACGAGTCGCGGCCAAGTCGCGTTGCAAGTTACTTTAGAACAAAGGAACACGAATCGGCTCTGGCTGTCGGCGCGCGTTGAAGACACGGGGCCTGGGATCTCCGACGAGGATCAGGCGAGGCTCTTCGAGCCATTCTGTCAGGCGAAGGACGCCTTGAACACCAAGGAGGGAACGGGCCTGGGATTGGCGATCACCCGAAGATTTGCGCGACTGATGGGGGGCGATGTAACGGTTTCAAGTCGCCTCGGCAGGGGTTCCGAATTTCTGCTCGAAGTCCCCGTCGAGCGCGGCGACGCCGGGGTGGCCGCGAAGCGAACCCCGTCTCGCCGGGTAAAGGGACTCGCCAGCGGAATGCGCGGCCTCAAAATCCTGGTAGTCGATGATCAAATCTCGAATCGAGACTGGTTGGTGAAGCTGCTGACTTCCATCGGTTTTTCAGTGCGGAGTGCGGATAATGGCGAAGCGGCGATCCGAAACTGGGAGCAATGGGAGCCACAACTCATCTTGATGGATGTGCATATGCCGATAATGGATGGGTTAGAAGCGACCCGGAGAATCAAGGCGAATCCGCGAGGAAAGGAAACGATTATCGTTGCTCTGACCGCCAGCGCCATGGATGCTGACCGTGAAGCCACCTCGCAGAGCGGAGCCAACGATTTCTTGTCCAAGCCTTGTCGCGAAGACGAACTGCTCAAGAAGATCGGCGATCATTTGAACATTGAATATGAATACGACGAAAAGAGCAGAGACGGCGAAGACGAGCTTCAGGCGGACGGCGAGGCCTTAACTGCGGAAAGGCTTGGGGTCTTGCCGGTGGATTTGCTCAATAAACTCCGCAATGCTATCTTGGGCGGCGACAAAAAGGGGCTGGATCATTTGATCCTCGAGATCGGTGAGACTGTAGATTCCGGGATCGCGCAGGTTCTTCAAGGACTTGCCAACAATTATGATTACGATGCCCTGACGAGATTATTGGACGCGGCGTGTCGCCTGTAACTGGGCAGCGCCGGTCTTCGATCGCGGTCCGAAAGAAAGATGCCCTTGAGATACCATTGATCGGCGGGCAAATGGGGCGTCGCAAGATTAGCATTCTTGGCACCGATTTAAGAGCGAATATGAAGCTCTGGCGCGACCCTGGAGGAAGCATGCCGCCCATGACCGAGCAGTCAGCGTATTCAGGCCGTCCAGGGAGCATCATGATTGTGGACGATAATCCCGCGAATCTAGGGAACCTCTGCACAAGCCCGCATCCCGCGTCATTGTTGAATAAACTATAAGCATGAAACGAAGGGCGCGTTTTCAGCAAACTCTGGCATCGCAGGCGAGTTTTGCCAAGTATGGTCGCAAGA
>JBAUBR010000253.1:0-7478 GCA_049676965.1 Occallatibacter sp. | reverse complement strand
GTCTTCGGATTGGTGGAGCAAGGCGCGGAAGTGTTCATCGTCAACCGCACGCATGAGTCGGCCATGACACTTGCCAAGCAAGCCAAGGCCAAAGCGATAAAGCGCGAGCTATTCGCGAAGAACCGCTTCGATGTGCTCATCAACACCACGCCGTGCGGTATGGCCGGATCGAAACAGGCGCTGCCCATTGAAGAGAACGAGTTGAACGCCGGCCTGGTCTTCGACATGGTCTATAACCCCGTCGAGACGGCGCTGCTCAAGCTGGCGCGCTCGCGTGGTATTCCCGTCATCGGCGGCCTGGAGATGTTTGTCGAGCAGGGCGCGCGCCAGTTCGAAATCTGGACCGGCAAGCCCGCGCCCGAAGCCGAGATGATGCGCGTGGTGGAGCATGCGCTGCGGATGCGACAATAGGGAGCGCGATGCCACATGACCTGGACCAGACAATCTCGCTGCTTGAACGCACGCCCGCCGCTCTCAACGCGCTTCTGCGCGATCTGCCCGACGAGTGGACGCGCCGCAACGAGGGCGCGAACACCTGGAGCGCGTTCGATGTGGTCGGGCACTTGATTCACGGCGAACGCACGGATTGGGTTCCGCGGGCGCGCAGAATCCTCGAATCCGGCGAGAGCAAGCCGTTCGACCGCTTCGACCGCTTTGCCCAGGAGCGCGAGAGCGAAGGCAAATCTCTCGCACAGCTATTGGATGAATTTGCCCGCCTGCGCGCGGAAAAGCTCGACGAGCTGCGCGCCCTGAACCTGACGAAAGAAGACCTCAAGAAGCGGGGAACCCATCCGGTGCTCGGCATGGTCACGCTCTCTGAGCTGCTGGCGACATGGGCTGCGCACGACCTGACGCATTTGCACCAGATCGCGCGCATCATGGCCCATCAATATCGTGAAGCCGTGGGACCGTGGACGAAATTCCTTGGCGTGATGCAGTGCGCCGGCCACAGCGCTTAGGCGTGAGCCGTCACTGCGAGATGATTCCGCTGAAAAGGCCATCTTGCCTGACATCGGCTCCCTGCGAGAGCTTGTTCATCGGGCTTTCTTCTTCTCTTTCTTCTCGTGCTTCTCATCCAGCGAGTGCATGATCGGAATCGGTCCCATATCCGGCCCGATGCGCTTCACCTGCGTGTCGATCATCTCGTAGTTGAGGGTGCGCGGAGAGGCCGCCCGCGATATGCCAGTCGTGGGATCGACGCTCACATCCTCGCTGTTCGCGATCTGGAAGCTGAACGCCGGAGCTGTTCCGTCCTTGACGGGCTGCGCCGAGATCTTCAGCGGATAAAATCCCGCGATGGGGTGCAGCCGGAAGGCCGTCTCATAACGATGGTGGCGCAGGCTCCAGGTAAAAACGCGCACCTGGTCGAAGTCGAAGGGCAGGCCGGCCTTTTGCGGGCTCAACAGCGTCACGTATTCGGGAACCTGGTGGTCGGGCGTAGTTGCTTCGGGGTCGGTGACCTTGGCAATCTCGTAAGCGCCCACCATGCGCTGGCCCTCGGAGTATACAGCGACCGAGTCGGGCACATCGACATCCACGCGCGAAGCGAGTAGCCAGCCGGTCCGGGCCTGCGTATCACGCACCAGCCACCAGTCTTCGAGCACCGGAGGCGGCTCTTCCGGCTTCGCCGGCACGGTGCTGTCCGAGACCGAAATCGGGCGCGCCGCACCTGCGGGCTTTTGCGCCGCCAGCGACGCCGGCCGCGAAAGCTTCTCGCCCGGCGCGGCCTTGGGAATCGAAGCGCGCGCCAGCAACTCAACCTTGGCGTTGGCAGCGAGCAGGTAAAAGTGCTCCGTCTCGCGCCCGGGAACAATGTGCAGATAAATGTCGTCGCGAATGGTGCCGGCGGCCACCACCGGATCCTGCTTGTGCTGGCTGGCTAGGTCTTCGAAGGCCTGGTGCTCCCTGGCATCGATGACCGCGTGCTGCTCGATCCAGCCGATCTCGTTCTTCGCTGTCTTCACCTTGAGAAAACGCCGGCCGTGCTCGATCACCTCGAGTTGCTGGCCGTTCACCACCTCGGCCACGCGATTGGAAACCGCGGCGACGCGGTCGTGCAGATACATCTGCCGCGCCGAGACGTAGACCACATCGTGCTGTTCGTGATGAAAACGGCTGCACCCGGCGGCGCCGATCGCTAATGAAACACTGAACAATATATAGGCGCTGGCCGCGAAGCGGCGGAACGGGCGGGCGAGGGAGGTATGAGCACGCGTGAACACAACCGGTGATCTAGTCTAAGAATAGCACCGGACACCGCAGCGGATTTCAGCGCGGCAAACCCCGGGGAATCAAAGGTCATACGCCGCGCGCCAGAGCAATCTTGAATCGGTCGATCAGGTACCCGGGACGGCCGCAACCGAAGACGCATCCACAGGATCGGTCCCCGTTGATGCGGTCAGCACGCTGTCCAGCTTGCCCAGCGTGGTGGTGTCGAAGCTGAACGCCGAGAGATCCGGATTGCCTCCGGAAGCCACTGCCAGCACATACGTGCTTGTCGAGTCCTCTGCCAGGCTGACCGGCTGGGTACCCACCGCAACCGTCGAGCCGGCTGTCAGCGAGTACGTGGTGCCCGAAGTTGTCACCGTGAACCCGGCAACGTTACCCGCGGTGCTGGCGCCGAGCCCATTGGCGACATATACATAGTCGCCCGAGGAATCGGGAAGGATCGCGTTGGGGGCCGTTCCCTGGCTCGCATACGGCGATCCTGAAACCTCGGTGAGCGTTGTAGCCAGCGTCGCATAGTTGAAAACGCGCAGTCCGCCGGGCGTGGACCCAGTCGAAGCCAGCGTTTCGCCCACGTAGAAGAGGCGCGTCTGCGGGTCGACGGCCACCGAGAGCGCCGAGCCTCCCGTGTTCTTCACCGGAATTTTGATGTACTTGTCGCCGAAGGGGTCGGTGTTCGTCGAGGCGAAGGGAATGACCACGGTACCCGAGGTGCCGAGCGCAACAAAGATATTCTCGTCATCCGAAGAGACGGCCAGCTGCTCCACAGTGAGGGCCGGCAGCGCGAATTTCTGTTCGGTCTGGCTGGCGATGAGGCCGGTTGTGGAATCGAGCGAAATAGCTACGACCTCACCGAGAGTCGGACCGGACTCCAGCAACCAGGTACCGCCCGGATCCACCTGTATGGTGGTGGCGAGATCGGTGGAGAGGACGCTTCCGCCGTTGGCTACCGTGAGCTCGCCGGTGGTCGAATCGATGGTGTAAAGGTAAATTCCGGCGGCCGTTGCCACATAGAGAAATCCGCCGCCGGGAGCAACGGCAATGGAGAAGGGCTTGGCCGAGAGCGTGTAGGGGCTGCCGCTGATGGTGGTCAATGTCCCGCCGCTGGCAATGTTATAGGCCGCGATCTGGTTCGTTCCCTCATTCATAACATAGAAGTTGCCGCTGGCCGTGGTGGGGCAGTTGGTGGTGCAGGTGCTGTTGTTTGTGTAGGGGTCCTGCCAGAAATTCCCGCATCCGCCCAACAGCAGCGGCGCTGCGGCCAGCGCCAGCCGTGCCCATTTGCCAATCTTCATTCCCGCTCCTTGCAGGCTTGGTTCACGCCTGTTCGCTCGCAGTGCATTCACAGATAGTTTGACGAGGATTCTCGTTCCCCAGGGCATTCCCGGCCTGCCTGTGTAGACGCGCATTGGCGACGATTCGCTCGCTGGAATCGAGTGGTTGCGGAGGCTACTTCGGCTGTGCGGAGTGCGCCTGCCAGACCAGCCGCGCTGCGGTCAGGTCTTCAATCGCCATGCCCACGGATTTGAAGACGATGCGGCCGTCGCGCGGAACAGGCTTCGCAGCCGGATCGGCCAGGACTTCCCCGATTTCAGCTTGCACCTTGGCGCCGGAGAAACGCACATCGCCCGACTCGCGCTCCGCGCAGGAACGCGATTCAGCCACTACGAAGCCGGAAAGCATGGCTTCGTCATCGAGTTCGCGCAGGCTTGCGCCGGTGGCTCCGACGGCCAGGACCAGGGCGCGTGGCGAGAGCCAGCGGCCTTCGAGCACCGGCGTGGGCGACGAAGTGACAGTCAGAACGACGTCGGCAGCGGCCGCCTCCTCGATGGCGACAGCCCTTGCGCCGGTCTCCCGGGCCAGCCGATCGGCATTGGCCGCGGTGCGGCTCCAGACACGAATCTCCCGGAGCCCCGGCCAGACAAGCTTGAACGCCTGAATGTGCGCGCGCGCCTGTACTCCGCTGCCCAGAATACCCAGGCAATGAGCGCCCGGCAGCAAAAGACCAGCAAGAGCGACGGCGGAGACGGAAGCCGTGCGCATCTCGGTGATCAGGCGGCCATCCATCAACGCCAGCGGCTGGCCGGTCGCCCGGCTGAGCAGCTCAATCATGGCCATGTGCGTGTGCAGTCCCAGTTCTGCGTTGCCGGGATAGAAGGTGACCGTTTTCACGCCCATCGCATCGCCGGCAATGACCGGCATCACCGCGAACCAGCCGTTCTTGTAGCCCTCCGCGTTCCCTGCGCGAAGAATCAAACGGGGCGGCTGCTCGACGCGGCCTGCGGAATAATCGATGAGCGCCTGGCGAATGGCGGCAATGAGCGCCTCGTAGGTGAGCAGCGCGCGAACTTCGTGCTCGGAGATGTACATGGATGAGAACAGGTTATACTGCGGGCGTCATGCTGAAAGAGTTGTGGTCGAAGAGGCGCGGCGCCGAGAAATGGCCTGAGACGCAAGCGACCGTGCGATCGGTCATGCAATATGAAGAGCCGCCGACGCATAGATACGAATATCCCAGAAAACTCGCAGACGTTACATTCGCCTATACGGATGCGCAGCAGGAACTGCAGTATGGGTGGATCACGGTCGACGATCGTTCCGCGCTGTATGACGCAAAAGAAAACGATACATTCTCTATTCGGTTCAATCCTGCACAACCGGACCAGTGCTACTCTCCCGAGGCCATATCAGGCCAGCAGCCGCTGTAACACTTTGTTGCGGCCAGCAAGCGGCCATTTGAGTGGAATCCGCGATTTGCGGCAACCTCTCCGTTTCGCCTACCGGATTTACAGTCAGTTCGGTCGTCCACCTGAGGTCGAGCGGCGGCGAAAACGCTCATCGAGGGGCTGGCGGCCCTGAAAACCGGCTTCCATGGTGTGCCAATGCTCTATGGAGGGTTCGCCCATGCGCCAGCAGAGCAGCACCACCTGGCCGTCGAGGTTGCAGGGAAAATCGATCAGGCCGGTGTCGATGTCCTTGACCTGCACGCCGATCGCATCGATCTCGGCGACGCTCTCGCGAGCACGCTGCAAATGACCTTCCATCTCCGCGCGCAGCCGGGCCACACGGCCCACGTCCACCCTCATGCCGCCGGAGAGATGAATGCGGCGCGCCAGCTCCGAAAGCCCTGAATCCACCTGTTCGGCCGATTGCTTGCCGTCAATAGCCCGCCTCAACAGCGACTCGACGACAGGGAGCAGGGACTGCGCTTCCTCTAATGTGAAGGTTTTCATCTGTGTGACCTGGCACCAGAATACGATGAACAGGGGGGTGAGGGAATAGTAAATAGGTTGTAGGTACTTTGGGAATGGGGGATGAGGAGAACGAGGGAGCGAGGGAACAAGGGGACATCCAAAGCGTCGAAGAGACGACTACCCGCGGAGTACTTGCGTGGACGCGCGAAGCGTGGCACAACGAACCGCTTGCAGAACGCCGATCTTGAATCTCTAAATCCTGTTCTCTTGGTCCCTGTTCCCTTGGTCCCTTGGCCCCTGTTCCCCGCCTTTACGCCACTTCCAGCATCCGGTCCAGCGCCACGCGCGCCCAATGCTTCACGCTGCGGCGCACCTGAATGCGGTTGACCACGCGCCCCTCAACGAGATTCTCGAGCGCCCACGCCAGGTGTTGCGGGCTGATCCGGTACATGGTGGTGCACAGGCAGCCGGTGTCGTCGAGCGTGATCACGCGCTTGCCTTCCGCAGCGAATCGCCGCGCCAGCCGGTTCACCAGGTGAATCTCGGTGCCGATGGCGAACATCGATCCCGCGGGCGCCTGCTCTACCATCGCGATCAGCCGCTCGGTCGAACCCAGCGCATCGGCCTTCTGGCAAACCTCCCAACGGCACTCGGGATGCACGATCACCTGGATGCCCGGATACTTGGCGCGCACCTGGTCGACGTGGCTGGGCAAAAAGCGCTGATGCACTGCGCAATGACCCTTCCAGAGGACGATGCGGCTCGCTTCCAGCCGATCCTTGGTCTGGCCGCCCTGCAAAGCCCAGGGGTCCCAGACTGCCATCTCATCGAGCGGAATGCCCATCGCGTAGCAAGTATTGCGGCCCAGGTGCTGGTCCGGCAAAAACAGAGCGCGCCGGCCGCGCGCGAAGGCCCACTCCAGCGCGGCGCGCGCATTGGACGAGGTGCACACCAGCCCGCTGCGCTCGCCGCAAAACGCCTTGATGGCGGCTGCGGAATTGATATAGGTGATCGGCACCAGGCCATCGGTCAGGCCCATGCGCTCGAGCGCCTCCCAGCAGGCCTCGACCTGCGAAATCTCCGCCATATCAGCCATGGAGCAGCCGGCGTTCAGGTCGGGCAGGATGACCTGCTGGCCGTCGCGCCCCAGCACGTCGGCGCTTTCGGCCATGAAGTGCACGCCGCAAAACACGATGTACCTGGCGTCGGTGTCGGCGGCGATGCGCGAAAGCTTGTAGCTGTCGCCGGTGTAATCGGCGAAGCGGATCACCTCGTCGCGCTGGTAGTGGTGCCCAAGCACAACTGTGGTCGAGCCCAGCCGCTCGCGCGCTGCCGCAATCCGCTCGTCCATGGAATGGTCCGGTAGCGCCAAGTAGTTTTCGAGGCTGCAACTCGTGCCGGCCTCGGACGAGGCCACATTTACTTCGTCAAGAACCAGATTCACCTTTGCCGCCTTCAGTTCGCCCTCAATCTATCTATGAAGCGAACGGGGATGTTGAAAGCAATCGACGGCTGCAGTGGATGCACTGACCCCTTGAGCCCCCATCCACGGGGATGTTGCAGCCTTTCACTAAAGATGCGCCCCTCAGCCGATGGATTCTCGAATCCAGTTCGGTGTCCTGCCGGCGTGGAGCGCCGCCACCCATATTGTATCGCGCCGCCGCAAAGATGCACCGATTCGTCGGCCACCGGAATTCCATGCGCCGCCGGCGCGAAGCTTGTTTGTGACCGATGTGCACGTGCAGGTATCATTGCTTTCAATGGGAACTCCGCTTCCAGTTGAGCTGGACATCCTGGGATGGTCCGATTCGCTGATCCTCATGGTCCTGGCGCTGGTGGTCTTCGGGCCGCGCAGGCTGCCGCAGATCGGCCGCCAGATCGGCAAGCTCATGTACGAGTTCCGCAAGGCTTCCAACGAGTTCAAGTTCCAGATGGAAGAGGAGTTGCGCGCAGCCGAAGAGGCCGATCGGCGCAAAAAGGAAGAGGAGCGATTGAAAGCCCTGGCGCTCAAGGCCCCGGCGGCCGAGACGCCCGCCGCCGAACCTCCCGCCGCTTTGA
>JBAUBR010000252.1:0-8082 GCA_049676965.1 Occallatibacter sp. | reverse complement strand
TCCAGCATCAGTTGCCGAAGATGGGTCACAATAAACCTCCTGTGACCCAAGCCTTACACCGGCAACAATGCCCGGGGACCACCCACGCCGCAGCGTCCGTCGCGCCAGCGACTTAGTTCAAACGCCGATGCCGCCGGGAATGTTGCCGGGCCGCCGTGGATTGCGTTCAATCCTCTGCCTGAGCTTCCGCCCCGCGCACGTCAAGCCCCATTCTTCCGCCCCGGCCTCCAGGTTCCGCAAAACAAGCGCCAAAAACTCCGGCAGCAATTTGCAGAAAATTTCTCGCATTTCGCTAACCTATACCTAAGTCAACAGAGCGCCGCGGAAAGCGGCTCAACGAGATGCTGTAACGAAATCGAGCCAAAACGCGCCAAAATCAGCCGCAGGATCGCCAAGACCCGAAGACTAAACAGCGCCAAATCAGATATCTAGCGCTCCCGCTGCGCAAAGCGCAAAAAACGCGCTTTCATACCGCTCGGCTGTAAGAACAAGGCCGTCTGATGGGCCGCGATGCCTGCACTTGAATGCCGGACCTATTTTCGATTCCTGTCGTCCGGATCGGGAACGCGCTCCATGGTGAGGATGTACGGGCCGCTCCAGGTGATCAGTTCGCGGCCGCAACTGCAGCGCAGGGTCTCATCTTCACGCAATTTGGTCCTGAAGCGGTGCAGCTTCCAGACGAGGTTGCATTCGCACGTGACGAGGTCTTCGGGCATTGTCTTTCCTGCGCAGATGAATCGGCTCTGGAGCGCCGTCGAGCCTGATTGCGGGAGCAGGCAACAGTGTAGCGCGGGATTGCGAACAGGTAATGATTACGAATGGCGTATGAGGCATACGACGGCCGTCACTTGTTTCCGATCTGCCTCCGCGCACTGGAGCTGCATCAATGACGGCACACGAATGCGCATTGACTGGACCGGCTCTTGCGAATCGGAGTGTTACTCTTCGCCGGGAACGGGAACCGCGGGACGCAGCTCGACTTGCTTTGTTGTAATCACCAGTTTGGCGGGCATCAGCGGACGGCCTTCCCAGCCTTCTTTCATCGCTTCAATGTGAATCTCGCCGGCGTGTTTCGTCGACTGCACGATGACCTGCGCGAGGCCGTTGAAGAGCGAGCGCTTCGGCTCCTTGTCGCTCTCCTGGCAGTTGGGATCGCCGTTGCCTACGCCGATGAGCTTGCCGTCGCCGGCGACGTTGAACTTGAGCAGGTTCATGGCCGTGGGCACGGGGCGGCCTTCTTTGTCGAGGGCTTCGGCCTTGAGCACGGCTACGTCTTCACCGTCGGCATCGATTTCGGAGCGGTCGGCGGTGAGGCGGATGGATACGGCAGGGCCGACGGTTTCGCGCTTTTCAGTGAGCACGACTTTGCCGTCTTTGGAGCCGCGCGCCTCGATCGAGCCGGGTTCGTATCTAACTTTCCACTCGACGTGACTTAGATGCGAAACCTTCTTGCTGCCCTGGCTGGCGCCGTTGACGAATAACTCGACTTCATCGAGATTGGAGTGCACCCAGACGGGGATCTCGTCGCCTTCCCTGCCCTCGAAGTTCCAGTGCGGAAACAGGTGCAGCACCGGCTCCGTGCCCCACCAGGATTTGTAGTAGTAGAAGCTATCCTTGGGGAATCCGCAGGTATCGACGATGCCGAACTGCGAGCTGATCGATGGCCAGCCGTAAGGCGTGGGCTCGCCGCGGTAGTCGAAGCCGGTCCAGGCGAAGCCGCCGGCCATCCATTCGCGCGTGCCGTAGAAGGTCCACCACTCTTCGGCGGTCTCGCCCCAGCCGGGCTGGTTGGTGTCATAGGCGCTGAGCGTGTTGCGCAGCGGATCGGTGGAGTAGACGCCGCGCGTGGAGATGGCGCTGGCGGTCTCCGATCCGTAGACGGGCCGCTGGGGAAATTCCTTGTGAAATCCATCGGGCATCTGCAGGTTGTAGTTAAAGCCGATGACGTCGAGCGCATTGGAGACGCCGGTGCGGTTGGTGCCGTTGACCGCGGCGGAGACGGGGCGCGTGGGGTCGAGTTCGTGGCAGAGGCGCACCATGCTGGCGCCGACCTTGGCGCCCTGCTCGGCCTCGCCGGTCTGCATCTCCCACTCTTCGTTGCCGATGGACCAGAGAATGATGGAGGGCGAGTTGCGAAAGCGCTTGACCATGACGGCGAGCTGCGCCAGGCCCTCGGGGTTGGAACTCATCTGGCGGGTCTCGCACATCATCATCAGGCCCATGCGGTCGCAGCCGTCGACCCATTCCGGCGTGGGCATGTTGTGCGAGGTGCGCACGGCGTTCGAGCCCATCTCTTTGAGCACGCCGAGGCGAAATGCCTGAAGGCGGTCGGGCAGCGCGGCGCCCACGCCAGCGTGGTCCTGGTGATTGCAGGTGCCTTGTATCTTGATCTGTTTTCCGTTGAGGAGGAAACCCTTGTCGGCATCGAATGCAGCGGTGCGCACGCCGAAGGTTATGCGTTCGGCGTCGCGCGGTTTGCCATTGGCTTCGACGGTGACAACCGCGGTGTAGAGATTGGGTGAATCCGGAGACCAGAGCGCGGGAGCGGCTAGCTTTGCGGTTGCGGAGTATGTTGAGGTGCCATCCACGTTGACGGATTGCGCGGGGGCTTCGGCGGATGCGACTGTTTTGCCGGAAGCATCGAGGATCTGCCATGTTACGCGCGCGGATTCTGGCTGCTTCCCTTCGTTTTGGATGACTGTGCCGAGAGTCAACGTGGCTGAATTACCGTTCATCGCGGTGCGCACCGTGCTCTCCCACTGGCCGAGGTGCAGCGGATCGGTCTTGATGAGCCACACGTGGCGATAGATGCCGGCGCCCTCGTAGAACCATCCGTCACCGAAGCTGGCGTCAACGCGCGCCACGATGTAATTCTTCGCGCCGTAGCTCAGGAAGTCGGTGACGTCGAAGCGGAAGGGCGCGTAACCGTTGTCGTTGCGGCCGATGAAGCAGCCGTTGACGAAGATGAGCACGTCGCGGAATGCGCCATCGAACTGCACGGTGATGCGGCGGCCGAGGTCCGAGGCGGGAATTTCGAACTCGCGGCGATACCATCCCACGCTGCTTTCGGGGTAGCGGCGGCCGATGGGTTTAAAGCCATGTGATTGGAAGGGCTTGTCGTCGCCGATGGTGGTCTCGTCGTCAATAAATGGGAGCTCGACCGCCCAGTCGTGGGGCAGATTGAGGGTGCGCCATTTGGAGTCGTCGAATTTGGCCTTCGAAAAATCGAAGTCGCCGGTCTTGGCAAAGTCGCCCTGGCCCACGCCAAAGCCAAGGTCCTTTGCCGGGTCGGCGCTGTTGCCGAAGTTGAACTTCCAGCCGAAGTCGAAGAGCAGTTGCTCGCGCGGCGCGACTGCGGGCAGGGCAGCGGTCGAAGGGGCCGAGGAATCGGCGGCGAGAAATGCGTTGGCGCGGGCCCAGGCCGAGCGCGCCACCAGCGAAGAAGCCGAAAGAGCCAATCCGGACTGCAAAAGATCACGACGGGTGATGGCGCGCATGGATGTTCCTCGATTTCATGGGGGCCCCGTCGCAGACGGGTGCGGAATTTTGCAGCGGGAGCAAGGCGGAACTATAAACCAGCGGGCGCCGCGAAGTAAACGGTTTCATGATCTGGCGGAAGCCAAGTTCCCAGCCCCGGTTCCCTGCTCAGATTCCACGCCCAGGGATGGGACCGGCACCGGGCGGCCCACGATGAATATGGTAGATTCGAAAGGATAGACAACGCGCGGGAGAGGTGGCCGAGTGGTTGAAGGCGCACGCTTGGAAAGCGTGTTTAGGGGAAACTCTAACGTGGGTTCGAATCCCACCCTCTCCGCCAGTGATCGCTGTACTCTCTTGATTCTATTCGCAAATCATAGATAATAGTGGAGTTCTAAAGTTCCCGCCAAGTTCGCATTTTCCGTATTTTCCGTCCAATTCGGCCCCTGGGACGTTTTTTGCATGACAACGGACGAGATGCATGACAACGGCGGAGACACACTTTTCACCACATCTCCCCTGCACCTTTTGGCGCTCTGCACCGGATCTATATGAGCTTCATGCACTGCGATGGCTGGTACTGCCAGTTCCTCGAAGAGGACCTCAAAACGCCGCTTCCAAGGAAACTGAATTTTGATAGCCAGGACAAGGTCATCGAGCTTGCTCAGCGAGGCGGATGCGACATGAACCTCGAAGCATAGCAGGCGATCAACCACGGAATATCCATCGGCCGCGGCGGAATCTGGCTACATCTGACCGAGGAACAGTACCAGCGTCTGAAGCATCCCTGAAAAAGCGAAAGGGCGAGACCCCTTGCGGGACCTCACCCTCTCTATCCGATTTTTTGAAGACCTGGTCCGGCTTCCAGATCGCAACGCTGTCATCCGGGAATCCGGAAGAACCCGCCAGCTCGCGCCCGCGTGTTCCCCGCTCTTCCGTTCTCACATGTTGCAAAAGCTTTCTCGCCTCCGTCACCCGGTTTCCCGAATGCTGCGGGCTTCGTTGCCGATTCCCGCGACGGACTTGAGTCTGCCCTCTCCTGCTGGAAGATTGCTCTCCCGTTGAAAGAATCTTACCGCGATGTCGTGAATCCGCAACGCCTGATCTGACAGTTATTTGCAGTGGAAATCATGGGTTTATGTGGATATTCCGGCCCGAGGCGATAAGCTGAATAGCGCATGATATTGGGAATGACATGCAAAGCAAAACACAATCTGAAGACTTCAAGTATGACGTGGCCATTTCTTTCTTGGTCCAGGACATCTCATTGGCTGCTTCGCTCAATGAAAAATTGAGTGACGGGCTCGAAGTATTCTTCTTCCCGCGCCGGCAGGAGGAACTCGCCGGGACGGATGGCCTTGAGTCCATGCGGGAGGCATTCCGGCACGAATCCCGCCTGAATGTCGTCCTCTACCGGCCCAAGTGGGGGAATACCCCTTGGACAGCGGTCGAAGCCGCAGCGATAAAGGATTGCTGCCTCGCCAACGCCTACCGTAGTCTGTTCTTTTTTGTCATCGAGTCGACTACCCTTCTCCCAACATGGTTGCCGGAATCCCATGTGTATTTCAGCTCGGCCCACTATTCCATCGACCAGGCCGTAGGCGCGATCAAGGCGCGAGTGCAGGAGCGCGGGGGCCACTACAAGCCCCTCACGCCTCTCAGGAAGGCCGAGTTGAACCGCACTGAGGAAGACTACCGCCGTGCAAAATCCTATATGTCTTCCTCGGAAGGATTGACGAAGATTTTCTTGAAAGTCAAAGAACTCTTCGAGGAGATCTGCAGGCAATGCGATGAGGTTAATGCCGCAGGGCCTCCCCAGATCCGGTATCAGGTCCAGTTAAAGGAAGGCATCATTGAACAAATATGCACTCTCGCCGGTCCTCGCGTAGGCATGCTTGTCATCTGGTTTCAGCGCTTTGGGAACTCGCTCGATAACGCACTCCTCGGGGTCCGGGAGTTCAATAAGAACATGATCATACCTCCCGGCAATATCCGTATGGACCAGCCTGAAATGGTCAGTGAAACAAAGTATGACCCGGATCTGTCCCGCGCGCTCGAATACGGATGGAAGCCTCAGCGGGGCCAGAAAGGCTTCATTTCATCTAAAGAGCTTGCCAGCCAGTGTGTTATCCAGTTCCTCGACCTCATGAATAGGGATGCGGAGGGAAAAGTCAGGAGAAAGAGCAGGTATTAGGCATCATTTTCTTCGCTCTCCGGCCACCTACATGAGGCAGAAAGTGCTTCACGAAGTGTTTCGAAGCACCCAAGGTAGAAACGTTTTCCTCGCCTTTCCTTTGAGACCTGATACTTTTATATGTCGTCACGCCAGAAAATTCCCTTCATATCGCGGAGCCACCCTGCATACTCCAGGGCTTCCGAATAGTCATCGACTGAATGGTTATCGGTGTTTTTACTGGAGAACTCTCCATGGTACTGACAACTAAGCGCATCGTAGATAGAGCGTTACTTGCAGGGAGAGCGTTATGGCCAGCCCCAGAGCTTGAAGTAGATTCCCATTAGATTTTGCCTCTTCCTACGCGCGTTCGCATGCCTGTGCCCTGGCGCTGTGATAAACGTGCGGACCAACGGGACATCGACATGTCTGACCCAGCACAGGAAAACCGGCTGAGGAAATTCGCGGGATTCTTCAAGAGTTACATGGGCGTGATGCCACTGGTCACCGCGGCTGTCGCGCCAATCCTCACCATGTCCAAAGCTATTCCGGTGTTCGACTCCGAAAAGTCGACACTCGCCACCTATTCTGGATTGCTGGGATTTCTGATCGTGGCCTGGGTTTTCTATGCGCGGAGTATGTTTGTTCCTTTGATGGTGCCCTATCACGCACCCGCACTTCCACCGAATGCCAACCGAGATCTGAAATCCTGGGAGTATGCCCGCGCCAGGATAGAGAAACGGCGCCACCAGCTAGCGAACCTGTTCCCTTTGCTTTTGATCGTCTTAAGCGCAATGTCTTACTGCTTTTACTTAATCATCCTTGACGACGCTCTCAATTTGGGGCAACAATCCTTCAGAACATCGTCACGAAAGACTCTACTTCAAACCATGGGTACGGATTACTCCATCCCGTATCACGGGGTCTTACAGGCGCTGTATCTCGGTATTTTCGTTTTCGCAGAGGCGGCATTTGTGGTCATGGCTCTGCGCGAATATGCCTATGGGCTGCTGAAGATACCGGAGATCGAAGTGCTTGGCGGAATGGCCATGAGGGCGGACAGCGATTCTTCCCAAACTGCAGATGCGCCACCACAAACGATGTCTCAATTGTGAAGGCAATAAAAAAGCCGCTCAGGGGCGGCTACGCTTCAGAGACAGCAATAGATGACGACGACGAACATACATTTTGCTCACGCGAGAGTCAAGAACAATTCTAAGCTTCCAATACGAATCCTTGCCGGAAACATCAAAACAACGTTAGGTCCATCCTCCTCTCAACTGCCTGCCTCAAATTCCTCCCCCTCATCAACTTTCAGTCGGATACCCAATGAATCCCTGAGATCTAGTGGGAGAGAGAATTTCGTGATGGCCCCTGTCTTCGGATTGACATATTTGCCATCTTTCAATATTTCAAGAATCCAGGGTTCAAGAGGTAGTACATCACCTCTTCGGATTCCAGTGATCGCAGTGTAAGCCCAATTCAGAAGTCGGAGCGTCTCGAAGATCTTGTCATCGCGGGGACCTGTCGAGCGATACCACACTTGTTGGCTACGCTCCGGCGGACTGATGCAGTTGGTTACAGCTCTACCATTCTCTACTTTGCAGATCGCAAGCTGGTGAGGTTCGCACCTTACCGTCCCGCCCGGCGGATTTGGGCACTCGCATATGTTCTTTTGTGACACTTCGCAATCACCTTTCGAGTGGCGGCGGTTTCTATGACCCGGATGTCATCCACTCTGGAAGTTTGAAAGTAATGGTCTGACCTTCAGCAGTCTTATATTCTCCACTGAGCAGTATGGCCTTTTCGGAGGGCGTAACGTTGAGCTTGCCCGGTACTCTCTGGCCTGTAATCTGTTCCCAAGCCCAGACAAGATCGAGGTCGCTTGAATTATTGAAAGCGCTGTAGTTGGGAGGATCAAGGCACTGTCCCACCGGTGCCCCGTTGACCACGCGGCAAATGGCCATTTGCCCCGAGCTACAATTAATCTGACCGCCGGGAGGATTCGGACAATCGCAGCTAGACATAGCTATTTCCCCACCATCACAAAATACGTCGCGTCTTTGTCGAGCACTTCATAGGCCCGCACATCACCTGGCGTAACCGTGATATTGCGAAGCTGTTTGATCGCAGCGATGCCATTAGGTGCATGGATTTCCTTGTCCCTGAGGGCCGCTTTTAACTCTTTCTCTGTCAGATCGCCATAATCCACCGTGTGACCCTTCAAGTCAGCAATCGCATCTAACGCGCCCCTGAAAGTCCACCCTTCTGGAACATGGAAGTTTACATCAGGCGGATCTGGTTTCTTAGCAGCCTGTGGTGAAAGTCTCGATACCTGCGCGAAAGAATTGTGAGGTATCCACAGGAGTCATTCGTAGGATGAGTTCATGGCGATGGGAACGCGCAAGGGTCGCGAGCGGCAAGAGGATTTG
>JBAUBR010000251.1:0-18962 GCA_049676965.1 Occallatibacter sp. | reverse complement strand
TCCAGCATCAGTTGCCGAAGATGGGTCACAATAAACCTCCTGTGACCCAAGCCTTACACCGGCAACAATGCCCGGGGACCACCCACGCCGCAGCGTCCGTCGCGCCAGCGACTTAGTTCAAACGCCGTTTGCGACGGAAGCCATCAGCCGAGCTGAGAGCGCAATATCCCAGTCCGCATGCCGGCTTTTCGTTACTGACCAATAGCTCTGGGAACATCCCGTCTGTCCCCAGGGCTCCAGGGCTGAGGGCTGGGGCTGTGTCCGTCTACCGACGGACCGGTAAACTATTCGCATGAGCGCCAAAAAACTGAAGGCGTCGCCAAAGAAGCGATTTGCAGTCGGCGCAGAAGTTCGTGTAAAGCTGCCGGGGGTGAACGGGACCGTCACGCGGATGGACTCGTCCCAACAGTCCTGGGAGAGTATTGGCACACGGTTCACACTCAGTTCGGCGACCGCAATGAACCCGGTTCAAACCTGGAACTTATTCCCGCCCCTACGATGAATACGAAACCAAAGGAGTTCTCAGCACCTGTGACAAATAACGAACTGTTAGCTTCCGATCAGGCGATCTCCTTGCTGCGTACCCAACTGGAGGAGCCAATCGAGGGCCTACACCACGACGACCCGGAGGTCGAAGGGTGGGAACGGATAACGCTTAGCATCGTTGAGCGCACGTTCGGGGAACACTCCAGAAATGCAAAACATTTTGCTGTCACTTTGAGCTACGCAAGACAATCCGACGAAGAGAAGCAAGCGTGGCACGTTAAACATATTAGAGAGAAAAAGGTCCTGATCCGCGCCTTTATCAAAGAGCTTGAGATCATCCCGCCCCATCGCCCGTACCTTCCCGATGAGCGTTTTGCAAGGATGGCCGTTGACGAGGCGCGAAAGAGCAATGCAGAGGATGATCGTGTGCATCCGATGGTCGGTTGCGTTGTAGTCAAGGACGGGCGGGTGCTTGCGACGGCGCATCGAGGAGAGATGGAGGGAAACCACGCGGAGTTCATCGCGCTTGAGAAAAAGCTGAAAGATGTGCCTCTAGCAGGCAGTACGGTGTACACGACACTGGAGCCATGCACAACACGGAATCACCCAAAGATTCCGTGCGCGGACCGATTGATCGAACGGAGGGTGGCTCGCGTCGTCATCGGTACGCTCGACCCTAATCCCGAAATTCGTGGAAAAGGGATGTGGAAACTCCAGCAGGCGAGCATAGCCGTGGATATGTTCCCGCACGCGCTAGCAATGGAACTGAATGAACTAAATCGGCACTTCTTCCGCTCCTTCTACGAACGTCAAACTGCCGCCTCCCTGGCCCAGGAAGGAGCGCTGTCGCACTCGGCAGCCAGTCATTCGGCTTCAGAATTGATGCGATCAAGTTTCCGAGAAAGCGGCGAACCGCTGGGCGTTTTCTGGTCACAAATTCCCGCCTACATCAAGAAGGCTCCGGTTTCTGAGATCAGGCTCTCGGCTGGACCTGCAATGTGGCTCCGGCTAATTCCGGCGACAAAGTCAACCGTGGATTTGTCTCTCCCGAAATTGAGGGGGCACGTGATGTCAGACGGCAAGCTCTGGCTGGAACCACTGAATTGGGGCGACATCGGCTTCGTACGAGCTGAAGACGGATTCGGCGTGTACTCGCGAGCCCATGAAACCGACGCGGAGACCAACTCTGTTGCGTTTGCGTTCGACGATGGTCAGGTCTGGGCAATCGATACCGGGCTGCTGACCACCGATCCCAACAATCTCTCGTTCACGGACATCTACAACGCCATGTGCAGCAGGCTTCCGCGCTATGGGCGATTTGCTCAAAGCCTAGGGTGCCAACCGCCATTTCGCTGGATTGCCGGTTTGGAGGGAGTCAAAGGAAGGCGACTCGAAGTGCAACCTCAAGGCGGAGGGATTAGCTACCCAGGGGAGTCCTTTCTACGGGATCAAGTCTCCAGCGAGGGCTCATACGATGGGGTACAGGAGCCGCGCCTCGCACTCGCCCCTTTCTTTAGGGAATTGTTCAAAAGATGCTCGACGCAGTTCCCCGAGTATCTCGAGAAGTAGCGACCGGACGAACTACAGCGGGCGATAACAGCCAACGCACTCATTGAGCGTGCCTCATCGGCGCTCTCGGATATAGATCCCGGTAAACGCCGATTGCGACTGCGATCGGCTCCCGAGCCTAGGCCGTCGGAAGCCAGTCGCAATGCCGGAGCCGGGAATCTTCTGTGACAAAAGACTCGTACGCGTTTTTACTTCATTTACAAGAGCAACCCAATTTGTTCCTCTCGCAATGGAATGCTGAGGAGGCTGGAAGCGAAGTCTTGGTACAAAAGTCTGGTTCGCAGTTTTTCTTCTTTTTCAAATCCCCTCATCATGACGCTGCCAGCTGCCCCACGCACTGGGAATGTTGTGACAAAAGCCTGGTTCGCAACTTTACTTCTTTTTCAATCGTGTCCCACTGCGCTCTGCCAGATCACCGTCTCATGCACTTACGCGGAGCAGCACCACGAAACCGCGCCCCCAATCTCGGAGACGCACCGGCCCTCGGCTTCATCCCCTCTTCACTGGTGCTCAGCGTTGGCAGATTGAGTGAGGCCGCTCGGCTCGTGCGGGACTTCAATCGTCTTCTTTGAGTCCGGAATGTTCGCTCCCGCGGACTTCTCAAATACGACGTAGATCTCGGTGCCGGCGGAAACACTGACAACGATGTGCTCCAGCGTCAGCATCTTCATAATCTGTTCGTCTCCGGCATTCCCGATGTTGTTGGCGATCTGCATCCTCATCAGGTCGTCTTCGCTGAAACCGCTGTTCGCACTGGGCGCGCCTACGATCATCGCGGCCGTCTCGCCGATCCCTGACAGGGAACGAACCAGCATGCTCTTGCCTCTTTGCCTTCCGGTCACCTTGCCTTTGATGGCCTGGAGGTTCATGTCGGCGGCGACAGCGTCGATAGGGACGGTCGATCCATCCGGGTATTCGAGCGACGAGAAGGCGATGTTCACCAGACCCGACGGATCAGCCTGCGCAATCTTCCCCACGGCGCGAGCTCCGGCTGGAATGATGACTTGTCCATCACGCTCGTAGTTGTACTCGATCACGGCGACTACAGGGGCGTGCACCGCTGTGGTAGCCATTGATTCGATCCGCGCCGCCACATGATAGCCAGGGGCAAGACCGAGATTATCGAGTGCCGGCGTAGCATTGGTGCTAGCGGCGTGGACAACGGACTGCTCGTGTGCCGTAAACACGAGAGAAGGTGTACTCAGAGCATCCTCCGCCTTCTTGGCCGCTTGTTGATTTTGGGAATTCTCACTTCCGTATGGCGGAGGTGTCCATTTACCTTGCGCGTTCGGAGCAGTGTCTGGCTCCTCAAATTTCCCGACCTCGCCGAGACTTCCAGGGGTGCGAGATGACTTTGCTGCCAACTTTCCTTGGGACAGCGTCTGCGCAATCTGAGGCGATTTAGTCCGCTCGATGTCGGCTGCCTCCACAGAGCCAGCCTCCGGCGCGCCATTCGGAGTGGGCTTGACCTTGTCGTTCGGAACAAGATCCCCGCCAGAAGTGACCGTTTGCGTCTGGCCGGGATTTGGCTTGTTGGACTCTGCGAGCGGCTTCTTTCCGACCGTGCCCTTGGTCGAAAGGAACACAACCATCCCGATCCCAAGCATTACGATCGCCCCAACGACAATCAGCATCAGCGCCAGGTTTCCGCTGCTTGAGCCACGTCTATTTTCGAGTACAAACGGCCGCCTGGATACTGATCCTAATGAGGCTTCCTTCTCATCGGCAGGATTTCCCGCGGGTTCCATCTTCTCGATCGTTTCATTCTTCCAAGCAGTCTCTGTCTGACCCATGATCCACCTCGTCTCGTTAAATGCTGACTCTGTTCTCACTGCCCCGGAGCGACGAACGGCAACTGCATCATGAGCGGATGATCCACTGCACTTGCCGTGGTCAGATCGAGGACCAGACGGTCCGCACCCTGCTTAAAGCTTGGCCGCGAAAACTCGACAGCGCCATCCGCCCGTTCACCGGGAGCGAGACGGCGAGCGGTCAACCGATAGTCGGAAATCGGCACCTCATCCGCCAAAATCTGATCCTTCTTCTTTTTCTTTTTGCCTGCGTCGAGATTGGGACTCTTAAGTTCGATCTGCGGCGGCAGTACTTCGATCCAGCCATCGGATGTGTTCACCACCGAATAAGCCACCAACATCCGCTGCGCTTGTTCTCGAACTTCGCCGAGGGCGCCAAGGATAGGCTTTCCGGGCGACGGTCGGTTCTGATCTTTCGTGTCCTTGCTCGGGCTTGTCACCCAGTTCGGCCTTGCAAGATCCGCCTGCTGTTTCAGGGCCTCATCGATGGCCGACGGCTTCGCCGGAGGATCCGGAGCGGTTGCGGTGTTCCCGCCAATTTCGTCTGTCGAGCCGATCAGAAAACTCTGTCTTGGCTTGTAATTCACGACGAAATCAACTGGAACGTTGCCGCCGGCGTCTTCCGACAACAGTCGCATGCTGATCTCCTCGCCAGATCGAAGAGCGATAACCAGATTGCTTCTGGCGGTGTCATTGGTGGTCGGTTTGATAAAGACCAGTCGCGGTTCATCGGCTGAGTGTTCGACCTTGAATAGGGAGGGCGCTCCCACCGCGACTGACGTGACCGCTTCGGGCAGACGGATCGTGGTGGTAAAGAGCGGGCGCAGGTGAATATCGGTCACCGTGCTCCCCGAAATCGGCAGGTCGATAACGGCCGGGGCGACTTGCTGCACTGCGGTGCTGCCTGGTGTCGGTTGCTGCGCTGACGCAAGACCTGCCGCCGCTGCAAACACAATGGTTGGCAAGATAATGAATCGATTGGAATGCATGTCAGTGTTCTCCTGCCGTCGCGGAAATCCTGCGGCCATTTTGATTGAGAAGATCGCGGCGGAATCGGTTCCGAACTGATTCAACGTACGCCACGACATCGGGATTGCTGTACGAAAGACCTCGTTGAAGAATGTGCCGGGGGCCGCAGTAGTACGCCGCCACGGCAAGCCGCATATCGCCATGAAACTCACTCAATAAATCCGCGAGATACCGAATCCCTCCGCTGAGGTTTTCCGAAACGGCATATCGGTTGCGGACCCCGTACATTTCGGCCGTGTCCGGCATGAGTTGCATGAGACCCTCGGCATCCATCCTGGACTGTGCAAGAGGGTTCCAATCGGATTCCTGTGCGATGATGGCGTGAACAAGCGGACGCGGCACGCCATAATGATCCGCATAGGCATCCGCGTAATATGTAATCTTCCGATCTTGTGCTCGCGCCGCTGCAAACAATCCCGTCAAAAGCCCGAAGGTCACAAGCATCCAGAAAAGAGAGCGTCTTCTCATTGGCCCATCCCGTTTCCCGCAAGAGCCAGGCTGCTTTCGCCCCGTGCATCTCTCGCGATCTCTTCGGCATGCTTCGCCGCCATACGGACAATTGATTCAAATGCCTCCTTCATCAGCAGACGCTTTCGGTCGCCTTCTGTTTTGGCAATCAGCGGTAGGATGATGTCTTTGTGTTGGGGCAACACCTCGTCAATTCCCAACAACTCCATGGCCATCGCGACATCGTTCATCTCCGAGATCGACGGCGGTTTTTCAAGTGTGTAGGCGCGAAGACTTTTCGCTAATCCCGCAATGAACCGATGAGTCGCCGTGCCTGCCTGGGGCGTGCGTTTTGCCACAATGGCCGCTTCCCGTTCAGCGCTGGGATGTTCGACTACCAGATAGAAGCTTCGCCGGCGAAGGGGATCGCCGAGTCTGCGTTCTTGATTCGAGGTGAGGAAGACATAAGGAATGGAAGTGGCCCGGACGGTACCCATTCTTGGAATCGACAGAGACCACACAGAGAGCAGTTCGAGCAACATCGCCTCGAAGGCGTAATCGACTTTGTCGATTTCGTCGATGAGAAGGACGCAACGCTCTTCCTGTTCGATCGCTTCGAGCAGAGGACCGGCCATGAAGTACGAGCGGCTGGTGATTTCGCGCTTGATTTGCGCCCAGTCCGGGGTTTGCCCACTCTTGCTCATCAGGAGAACGTAGAGTTCCTGCAGGCTTCCGTCGTACTGCCCGATGGCCTTCTCTTCGTTGATCCCCTGATAGCACTGCAGGCGTAACAACGGCACTTCATAGGCGCGTGCAACCGCCTGTGCCAGTTCCGTTTTACCGGCACCGGCGGGGCCTTCCAGCAGGACAGGGCGATGGATCCTGCCCGCCAGGAAGACGGCAGTCGCGGTCTTGATGTCGGTGAAGTAGCCTACGCTTTCGAGCGTGGCGAGCGTTTCCGATGGTGATGCATACATCCGGTCCGTCCTCCCGAACGTCTCTGACGTGGGGAGAGCGTAGGACGCATCCGCATTTCGGTCAAACTGGCATCAGTTTCCCGAAACAAGGTCAATGCTCGGGGTAGACTTGGTGGTCCGGTCCCATCCACCCTTTTTCAGTCCACCGAAAGGGATAGTTGCTGCTGTACGTGTCTTCCGTTCCAGCTGGACGGTTTCCGAGCTTAACGACGCTTCTTATTCGCGCTTGGTAATAGAGTGTGTAGACCTCCACTCCATTCGCCTTTTGCATTTCGCCGTTGGTCTTTGTAAGGCTAAGAAGATCTTGATAGTGCGGTGATCGATTAATGTTCTTCCATACGACGATGGCATCTTGTTCGGTTGGTGGAGAGGGCGTGTGCTTGCAGGCGGTTAACTGCCACGCACTCACGCCGAAAGCCACGAGGAGGAAATACTGCGGAATGAGTCTCTTCATTGGGGAGGAAGTCCTTTGCGAGATTTCATTCTTTCGAGAATTGGTTTCATCTGCTCGAGCGTGCTTTCGACAGCATCCCGTGCTTCGGTCATCCCCCGTTCCGGTCCGTAACGGACGACCAGATGCACGATCAAAGCACGCGCCAAGGCAAGATCAGTCAATAAAGGTATGAACGGTTCAGGGCAATTGTTTTCAAGGTCCTGCACAAACGCGAGGATGCGCTCCGTGTATTCATCGCTGCGCGACTTGCCCAGCTCGGTGATCTTCTCGGATTCCATGTCGAATTTGTCATTCATCACCATGGCCCCGCAACGAATTGGCTGATCTTTTTGTACCACCGTTCTCCGGGGAGGGAATTGTGGAACATCGGCAACTTTCTCCAGCACGCTACTTTTCGACAGCGCGAGAATCAGGAATTTCCGATCGAGACCCTCAAACAGCCGACGAAAACGGAGATCAGATTCCGCGGCAGCCCCAGGCTAAACCACATGTCTGGCTGTGGCGCACGAAGTCCTGCCGCTACTTTAGCTTGGGCATCTCTGGTCATCTCCTGACACTGCTTCGGAGGTGGACCTCTTTCGGCCGCAGCTGAGGAGAAGCTTCCTAGTGCCGAAAACGAGTCTTGTCCCGTAAGCGCATTAAGTACGACGCCAGTATCCCGAAGGACACATCATGCCTGCAGCACGTTTCCGTGCAAATTCGGGTAGTTGAGGCGCTCAATCCCAAATTTTGGATGTTTATAGCCGATTTGACCGAGAAGTGAAACGGGGAGATGATGCCAGCGCTTGGGCAAGGGTAAGACAGAGCGCAGACTTCGGCACGCGAGGGGCAAATGGGATATCCGACTACATCATTGGATTTTGAGCAGCAGCAAGTCTCAATGAGGACGCCTCAACCAGAGAAACCGAAATTCAGCGGCTTTGAAGAGTTGCTCTACCTGCGCGAGGCCGCTTCACTGTTGGGAATGCACTGGAAAACGCTGGAGATAATGGCACGAGGTCGAAAAATCCCGGCTCTGAAAGTTGGGAAACGGTGGCGATTTCGCGCAAGCGCGCTGAATCTTTGGCTGGAGCATGGAATAAACTCAAATGCAACCAACCACGCTGCTCTGACTGGACAGGAGTAATTCCCTTGAAGTTCAGACGGCAACGATTTCAGCGAGGCACCTTGCGCAAGGTCGCGCGGGCTAACAAACAATGGTCCTGGGAGTACCGTTACCAGGACCCCACAACTGGCAAACGAAAATCCATGTTCATCAGCACAGAAAAGTTTCCCACGCAGGTGGCAGTCGAGCGTCATCTGGAAGCTCTTGTGCTGAAACTCAATTCCGATAACCCTGCTTTAGCCATTTTGGAGCCGACCTTCAACGCGGTTCTTGATCGGTTCATCGAAGACGAACGTCTGCTCGAGATCAAGCAGCTTCGCCCCGGTGACCGGAGTTCTGCCGAAGGAGACCTGAGCTACGCGACGGCAACGTCGTACCTCAGTGTCATCAAACAGGTTCGGCTTAAGTGGGGAGGCGCACGCCTCACCCGCATTAAGCCGGTCCAGGTCCAGGAATGGTTGAAGAAGATGGATGCCGCGCCCAAGACCAAAGGCCACGTCAAGGCTCTCATGCACCGGTTGTATGAGAAAGCCATGCTGTGGGAGCTGGTCGATTGGCAGCGGAATCCCATGCAACTGGTCGAAATCAAAGGCATCAGCAAACGCCGCAAGAAACCGATTGTCCTTACGGTCGAGCAGTACTGCCAGGTCCTCGCACTGATTCCACAGCCCTATCGCACGATGGCTGTGGTGGCGCAGTGCACCGGTCTCCGGGCCGAAGAGGTGCTGGCGCTTGAGTGGGAGGACATCGATTTCGAGAGTCTGCATATGCGGGTCGTCCGCGCGGTCGTTCATGGCCGCGTAAAGTGGGTCAAGACGGAGTACTCGGAAGACGAGTTGCCTCTTGATCCGGACTTCGCGGCGATTCTTCTGGTTTGGAAGCGCAAATGCGAAGAAGAGGTCCGGAAGGCCCTGGCCGAGGGAAAAACCCCATTTGTGGGGTTGGACCTGGTCTTTCCGAGCCCCGTCACAGGACGCCACTATCACACGGCTCCGATTCAGCAGGACTACCTCCGTCCGGCTGGATGGTGTCTGGTGGAGTGCACAAAGTGCGGAGCCGGCGTCGGCGATTGGTGCGTGGACGGAAGTCCGACACCGAATGGCAGGCGCCTTCCGATCCACGAAGAACGCCGGGAAGCAGCCGGGAAATACGACGGATTGGGGTGGCACACCTTCCGCCACACCTACCGTTCCTGGCTGGACGACACCGGCGCCCCGATCGGGGTGCAGCAGAAGCTGATGCGGCACGCCCAGATCTCGACCACGATGAATGTGTACGGAAACGCCTTGATGACGGCCAAGCGTGAGGCCAACAGCAAGGTGGTCAGGATGGCACTGAGGAGCGCATAGCGATGAAGGGAACCCTGCAGCAGAAACCCCAGAGACCCCATAGCGTTTGGACAGGCGCTGTTATATGGGGTTATCTGGGGTTGGCCTTGCGGCTAAATGGTTGCGGGGGCTGGATTTGAACCAGCGACCTTTGGGTTATGAGCGACCCGAGATTTCGGTAAGTATCGGACAACAGGGCACGAGTGGAAACCTTGAGATACCCCTGGGAACGGCTGAAAACCGGGTATTGGGGACTTAATGGGGACCGATTTTCGGGTCGCCCAATGATGTCCCCAACGATCCGCCCAATGACCTGCTCATGGTCGTAAGCCGGCGATTTGGTCGCCCTGCGGGGTAGCGATGCATCCTCTTCCTTCCGCCACGAATACTGACCCTCAAGTCGTTCTTGCCGGGTTTTCCGACCTCCCTCCCAAACCTCCACGCTCCAAGTTGGAACCCCATCGAGACCTGATCCGCGAACTGCGCCGGAAGGGACAAACCTACCGCGACGTCGCGCGCCTCTTTCAGGAGCGCCTTGGTTTGTATGTTGCACCGAGCACGCTTCATTCGTTCGTGAAGGTGCGGGCAAAGCATCGCAAGCGCTCACAATTCGAACTGCCGCCGATGGAACTTGCCGCAACAGAAGTGTTGCCGGTCCTGGATCGTGTTGCAGCCCTGAAGGCGAGGCCGACCGCATCGAATGCGAAACCCGCCCGCTTCGTGTTCCGTGAGAACGAACCTTTGACCCTGACGAGTGACGGAGGCGAGCAATGACGGCATTCACGAAGCGAGTTGTTTTCACCATGGGCGGCAAGGGCGGTGTCGGCAAAACCGGCGTCATTGTTGCTCTGGCCGAGTGGTTTGCGGCGAATGAAATCCCAGTTACACTGCTTGACCTAGATACAGAGAACAAGGCGCGTGGTTCTCTGAAACACTTTTTCAACGGTACTGTGACCAAGGTCAACATTCATACCCCGGCGGGGCTCGATGCCTTTGTCGATCATCTCGACGGCGGTACGCCCATCATTCTTGCCGACATGGGCGCGGGTGCTGGACAGGTCGCAGCCGACTGGTTCGAGTCGATGCACGATGATGTGGTTGAGACCGGCGTACGCTTTACGGCAGTCGGTGTGGTCACGCCCGATCCGGCCAGCGTCGAAAGCCTGCTCGCGTGGGCTAGTCGCCTGCAAGATCGGGTCGAATATGTCGTCGTCGAGAATGCCACCAGCTCCCCGGCAGACTTCACGTACTGGAAGTCCACTAAACAGGCGCTCCGCTTCCGCGAAGCCTTCTCTCCACAGATATTGCAGATGGAGTTCCGGCTCGCAGAGCTTGAAAACCCACTCCGCCAGCATGGAATTCAACTCGGGCAGGTGGCAGACCGTAAGGCCACCGTTGAGGAACTGAAGCGTGCGTCCCTGGTCATGCGCGCGCAGAGCTATCGCCGCCGTCTTTTTTCTGAGTTCGACCGGGCCAAGCAGGTGTTCTTGCCATGAGCGGAACTCCAACGACTTCCAAGATGTCAATCGTAGCGGCGGGGGAGCCAACTCTCTTTGACTCTCTCGCTGGCCTTGTCCCCAAGGACTTGCAGACCGCCTACTATCGCGTTCTTGCGCACACTCGCACACTTAGTCCAGACGATGAAATGCTGCGCATTCTGGAGGCAATGGGCACGTTGGCATTGCTCACGCGGCACACTCCGAAAGACATTGCCGACGAGCGGGAGCGATTCCAGGAGATGTTTGAACTCCATCAGCAGTTTTCAGAGGAAGCACAGCAGAAGACGCTCCGCTATGTTCACGAATTGGAGTCGAGGCTCTCTGGGCTTCCCAGCGAACTCGAAGCCGGTCTTGACCCGGAGCAGATTGCAAAGTTGCTGGGTGAAAGCCTGCGTCAGCATTTTCTCAACTCCGGCATTCCGGATACGGTCAAAGGTCTGCAAGCAACCAGCGTCGCCATGACGACCGCCCAGAAGGAACTTTCTACCGCACTGCGCAGTTTGTCCGATTCTCGCGGAGCGGTCGCTCAAATTGAGTCCGCCAACAATAGGTTGACGTATTCTCTGGAAAGCCGGGCCAAAGCCGTGGATGCGCTCTTGCATGAAGTGAAGAGCGATCTTCTGCGCCTCTGGATTCCCCTCATCGCTGGTGCGACTCTGTTGATCGGGCTGTTTGGCGGCATGGGCATTCAAAGCTGGCGGGATTCATTTCCGACCGCCGCATCGCCAACTCCCACCATCACGGAACCGGTCCCATTGCCCGAACCGCAGGAAGATTCCGCATCGCCGGGCAACTCAAAGCAGCAACGCCATAGTCCGGCAAAGGCAAAGCCCGGCGCAGAGCGTGAGCGATAGAACGCTGGCCTATCGCTTATGCGAGGTATTTGCCCCCCAAACACCCCTTCCGCCGGTCATCACTCTTATTCACCGATTGATTATGAGTTGACACATCATAAACTGACAATTCATAATATGCATCATAAGAGACGGCCATCCAGCCGATGCCCAACATGACCATCAAGCCAGATCCTTTTTATGATCGAAAGCTAGAACTTGCTGCCTTGGACCGCGCATGGAAGCGCCATGGGGCCGGTGGGCAGATGCTGCTCCTGTATGGACGCAGGAGATTGGGCAAGACATTCCTCTTGCAGCGCTACTTTACGGCTGGCGTAGACGGAAACGAGCCCGAAAAGCCACATTGCTACTTCCTGGCAGAACAATCCACTGCCGCTGCACAACGGCTCATGCTCGCCCGCCAATTGATCGCCGCCCTCCCGAGTGAAGGAGTCTCCGCCGAAGATATTGCTGTTTCGTGGAACGCTCTTCTTCGCTACGCTTCGCAACAAGCAAAAGGGCGCAAGAAGGGGGCGGGCCGCTTTGCTCTTATCCTCGATGAATTCCCATACTTGGTGGACCAGACTCCGGAGTTGCCTTCCATCTTGCAAGCATGGTGGGACCGCGAGGCCGTTCACTCTCCTCTATTCATAGTTCTCTGCGGATCGCAGCTCTCCGCCATGGCCGCTCTCGGACAAGAGAGCGCGCCTCTGTTCGGGCGGTTCAATGCTGGAATTTTTCACCTCGACCCGCTTCCCTACGAAGACGTGGCGGCCTTCTACGCAGATAGCCCCCATTACGGTGTTGTCGAGAAGCTGCTCATGTACGGCGTTTTTGGAGGAACCCCGCGCTATCACGCGCTCGTTGATACGTCGCACCCTCCAGCTGAGGAGATTGTCACGCTCCTAATGCAACCACGCGCAATCCTGGAAAATGAAGTACGGTTCCTGCTCGGTAGTGAACAAATTCGTGACCCGGCTCCGTACAATGCCATCCTTGCCGCGATTGCCGGCGGCGAAACAAAGTTCAATGGCATCCAGCAGCTGATTGGCGTGGAGCGTGGTGCTCTTTCCGGTTCCCTGCGAACGTTGCTGGAACTGGGGTGGATTCGGCGCGAGTTTCCCTTCGGCGAAACCTCCGAGCGCAGAGCGCTGTATCGGGTTGCTGATCCCTTTCTGACCTTCTGGTATCGCTTCGTTGCGCCGTTGGCCAGCGCCTTGCAATTCTCCGACCCGACTTCGGTATACGCTGCACAGGTGGCACCGAGATTGTCCGAATACATGGGTTGGTCGGTATTCGAAGAAATATGCGGCCAATGGCTCCAACGGAACGCTCAACAGCGCCTCGGTCTCAACGTTCGACAGATGGCCCGATACTGGAGCCGGGATGGCCGCACGGAGATTGATCTCATGGCCGAACTCGACGACGGAACATTTCTATTCGGCGAGTGCAAGTGGCGCACAGAGAGCGTTACTCGGCTAAACGACCTGAGCGTCCTGCAGGCGAAGGTTGCCAGCCTACCCGAGGCGCGCTGGCGCAAGAATCCCCATTACATCCTCTTTGCTCTAGGGGGCTTCTCTCCGGAACTTGTGCAGCTTGCCGCTGATCCGGCAGAACGGCTCTATCTCGTCGCGCAGTTCGATATGCTCGGCAGGACGAATGCCAGCTAGGTTGAAACTGTAGGGTCGCCTGTTCCAGAGTTGCCGGTGATTCAGGAGTAGCAGTCCGAACAGCACAGTCTGAAGCAATTATTGGAGAGTATAGATATTGATCTTTGCTTTCTCCCTGACAGCCAACAAGCGCCCATCCGGTGAAATCGCAACGTCCGAACTCCATGGAAGCTGTTTATTAAACAAGCGCTGCCCTGACTTGAGATCGTAGACGGAAACGATACGGTAACTTCCAAAACCCCAAGAATCTGTTACAGGAAAGCGAACGCCGAAGCTTTCCAGGAGCAGCCTCTCCGCTTTACTATCGGTCGTCTGGTAGGTAAACCCGGAATGCCAAAAACCCGGCGCCATACTGCTAACATCTGCAAGGAGATTTTGTGCGCTGCCTGCAGCCAATTCGACGAGATGAAAGTCGGAGGTAAGACAAACGGGAGCGTCGATTTCGGGGACGGCAATCCAGAAACCCTTGGAACAGGTGTACGTCTTCGACCCGAGCACAACGGAGATTGAACCGGCAGCAAAGCCTCGGTCACCTGAGGCGGGAATAAGAATATCGTCGCCCACGATCACAAAGTCCGTGTTCTGCGTAATGGATTGCCGCATCGGCATTGGGTCGGCATAGTAAGCGGAAAAGCCATTAAATCCGCGGCCAATGAATTCTGGGTAGGTTACTGTGAAGCCATGACGCGAGGGGGAGAGCTGTACGGACAGAGGGCTCGGAGACATGACCTTTGGGAAGTCATTCTCCGGCAGAACAATGCCTTGTAAGAGGTGGAAAGACTGGTCGAGAATCCTTATGCCGCCGGGGATGATCTCCAGAATATTTCCGTCGGGTCCGGCTTGCACATTGAAGACGTTAGGCCGCGACCAATCTTGAGTAGTGACAATCTTTCCCGATGTGTCCATTATGATTGACCGAAAATCAACAGGCCACGGATCTCCAGCGCTCCGGCATCCCCCACCTGTTCGAACCGGAAACTTCACAATGAGATGATTCGGGTCGAGAAACTCGACGTGCCCGTCGGGATACCCGTTTCCGCTCTGGAAAAGGTAATCGCACGGCGGAGACGGGTAACCTGCCGCGCGCATGTCGATCACATGCTCAGGTCCCGCAAATGCGACTGTGGATTTAAATGACGCAACCAGTCCAATCCATAACAAAAGTGAAAAGGGCCGACTCTTTCGCAAGGATATAGGCATAAGCCATGCTTCATTTCTTGCAGGTCAGAATCGCACCTGCATCTGGCGGCTGGAGCGAGATTCAGACCATCGAGAATTGGACTCGGCAGTGAGAATTCGCCCTGTAGCATGCACAAATTGTATCGCTACCAGTCAAATATCGGATATTCGAAATTTGAATGCCTCAGTTACCCATCCATAGTAATCAAGTGACGGTGAGGCACCAACCAAGGTTGCGACGTAACGACCTTCGATCCTACTTCGCTTCATTTCTCAATTTGATATGAAGTAACCAAAAGCCGGACTGCTCTCTCGACGCTGCGCAGCCAAGTTCAGCCCCGGCAACCTTGCAGTCGTAAACCCATGCGCCAAGTTGGCTGGATTGCCAATGCTCGCCGCCGTCGTCCGTGAAGAGCAGCCTTCCCGAGTCTGTGGAGCCGGTCTCTGCATTCGCGACAACGCCTATCGCTGGGGGTTCCACCGCAGCATCGACCTGATCGTCACGGTTGAAGGCGAACCCTACTTTGGGGTTGAGAAAGCGAACAACGGATAACCATTTTCCCTGGCCCTGTATCGTCTGATCAGGGTGTAACAGCCATGTCTTTCCGCCATCTGTGGTTTGAAAAAGATGCGTCCCGTCATTGTTGAAATGCCATGTGACGAGCCATCCGTCGGACGCATTCAGAAAGAACAGGTCTTGGATGTCCGCTACGCCACTCTTGGTTGGAATCTGACATGATTTCCAACTCCGACCTCCATCCGTTGTCCGTAACACAAATGCTACTCGGCCATTAAGGTCGTCCGAGAGTTCGTTTGTGCCAGCAATCCAGCCGATCTCGGGAGTGAGAAAGAGAATCTTGCTTATGAACTTCACGTCCGGCACCGCAGAACGGTTCCAGGTGTGGCCACCGTCCGAAGTCTTCGCAAACCCACTCGTTGTTCCGTCGAACTCACTGCCAACTCCGATTAGTGGGCTAATGAACTGCATGTTCTGAATGAAATGCTCTGATAGCATTCTCCAGTGCACCCCCGCATCGTCGGTTCGAAGCACCCAGCAAGATGCATCCATGCTCATTCCCGAGATCCATCCCCTCCTCTCGTTGACGAAGGAGATGGAAGGCTCGGTTGCGTGCATGCGGCTTTTAACGATCTCGACCCAATGCCTTCCAGCATCGCTGGACCGAACGACTGAGTAGTCTCCGCTGCCTTGTCCTTCGGTCGGAAAGAAATATCCCCCAGCCAAGACATTGCCCGGTGTCAATAGACCAACATCGCCTAGTTTCCGGACGATTTCACAATTCCGACAGGATCCCGCCGTCCACCGAAGTTCGAACGGTGTGGATGAGGATTGCCCCAACGCGACGGGGACCATGGCGAACATGAGAACGGAACGGAGAAACCCACGAAGCCTCATACGCTCTCTTCAAAAGTCAGATGAGAAATTGTACCGCTCCGTTGGCGTTCCGAGAGGGTACCGAACGAAGTTCGAACGATAACCGATCACCGTCGATCAAGGTCAGAGTTTGTTCGACCTATGTTCGGATCAACAGGTGTACCATCGTTCTCCTAAGCCGTCAGGCTTAGGGATGGTGTCTACCTCCAGAACGAGCGTAGCGAGAATGCCATTCGGCGCACGCGGGGAATTGACGCTTGCAGAATCATCCAGCAATCCTGAGGGAACGACGGACTAGTTTCGTGTACTGTCCCTGGTCTCGCCTCAAGAGGCCAGCTTTCTCTCAATCATATGTCGATCTCCGAGCGTCGAAAGCGCCAAAGCTTCCCGACACGTATCCCGCGAATCTGACCGCTTCGTGCCATACGCTGAAGCGTCTTCGGATGGATGCCAAGGACAGCAGCTGCCTCGATGCTATTCAGCAGCCGTTCGTGTCGATATTCACTCAGAGGGAAAACGTTGTCGGTCGGAGAGGAGAAAATCACATATGGTCCCGCTTCACCTGTCCGCATGGCTCCAACGTGCATCGTCGAAATGGTCATGGAGTATCCACCTCATGCCCCACAGTGCCGCAAGATGCCCTTCCGAGTCCAAGACTTCTTGTCTATGCCACTATAGACAAAAACTATGGTCGAATCTGCGCGCAAGACACTCAGGGCACCACGATGTAACCGCTTGCATATGCATTTCGAACAGCATTAACGTTGGATTGTGCTAACGATCCGAGCCATGTCGGGAGGTGCGGGGTATGCTCAGCGCCATCTCGAACATAGCGACTATTACGACGAGCATCGCCGCGTTCAAGGTGAATGGCATGGGCGCGGGGCGGAGTTGCTCGGCCTGCGCGGACAAGTAGCCCAAAAGCAATTTGAAGCTATACGCGAGGGGCTGCACCCTGAGACCGGAGAGTTTCTTCGGCCTCGGCACAGCGCGGATCGCATTAGTCCGGATGGGAGCGAGCAGAGCAAAGGGCGGTCTCTGTACGATCTGACCTTTTCCGCGCCGAAATCGGTTTCCATTCAGGCGCTCGTTGGCGGGGATGAGCGCCTGGTCGCGGCTCACGATAAAGCGGTCCGAGAAACCCTTGCAGAAGCTGAAAGTCACTCTGCAACACGTGTCCGGCTGAACGGCGCCAATGAGGATCGCACGACCGCTAACTGGATTGTCGCCTCATACCGCCATGACACGAGTCGCGAACTCGATCCGCAACTGCACACACATGCCGTTGCTGCCAACCTGACCTATGACGGAGTCGAAGGACGCTGGAAGGCTCTGCAGGCATCTGGGTTTTATGAACGGCGTGGATACCTGACCGAGGTTTACCGGAACGCGCTGGCCCGCGAGGTGCGCGCCCTGGGATACAAGATAGAGCCGCGCCGCGATTCCAAAGGCAAAGATCACGGATTCGAGATTCGTGGGGTCTCGAACGAATTGCTCGAAAGGTATAGCGTGCGGAGTGCGCAGCGGGACGCAGCAATCGAGCGATTCACCGCAGAGCATGGCCGCAAGCCAACCGATAACGAAGTTGCCGTCCTCGTCCGTGAATCCCGCGCGGACAAGCTGGCTGAAATCGCAACGGACAAGGTGAGAGAACAACAGCAGGCCCGGCTTGCCCCGCGGGAAAAGCACACGCTGCACCATCTCCGCGCGGAGTCCCTGGAGCGGAATCCACGTATTCTTCACGAATCCTCGGAGGTATCGGAATCACTTCAGTACGCAAAAGAGCATCTCTTTGAACGCAACTCCGTTGTGCGCGATCACGAATTGATGACTGAGGCCCTGCGTCATGGACGCGGGCAGATTGATCCTGGTCAATTGCGCGGCGCTCTGGAGCTGGAACAGTCGCAGGGCTCTCTCATTCGGGCCGGAGACAACCTGGCTACACGCGATAGTCTTGAACGCGAACAGCGCATGATTGCGACGGTAGATCGTGGCATCGGGCGATTCGAGCGGCTGGGCGGGGAGCGCGAATTCCACCCTTCCGAGCGCCTGCGGGAAGAACAGCAGCGCGCCGCTCATCAGGTTCTGGATTCGCGCGATCTTGCCATCAATCTGCGCGGAGCCGCCGGAACGGGTAAGACCGCCACTCTTCATGAAATTGACCGTGGCTTGCACGATGCGGGCCGTGATGTTGTAGCCGTCGCTCCAACACGAAGCGCGGTAGAGGAGCTGCGGAAGGTCGGATTTAAAGATGCTATGACGATCTCGCGACTACTGGATAGTCCAGAGCAAGCCTCACTGTACGGCAAGGTCCTGGTCGTCGATGAGGCGGGCATGGTCTCAGGCCGGCAGATGGAAGGTTTGCTCAGGCTGGCAGAGCGCGAACATGCGCGTATTCTGTTCTCCGGCGACACACGGCAAATCCAAAGTGTAGAGGCATCGGACGCCTTACGCATCCTGGAGCGGGAATCGCAGATGAAAAGCATCTCGCTCACCGGCGTACAACGGCAGACACAGGCTGAATACCGAGATGCGATTCAAACATTGCGGCAGGCGCCCGAACAAGGGTTCCAGAAACTTGAGCAGCTTGGGGCGATACGTGAGGTCCCATACCTGGAGCGCCCGCAAGCGGTGGCATCTGCCTATCGAGAACTAACAACTGATTCAAACCGCAAAGTGCTTGTCGTTGCCGGCACACATGAAGAGATTGGCAGAATAACTCATGCGATTCGCGAGGGCATGAAGCAAAGCGGAGACCTGGGACCTGGAAAGTTCTTTGACCGCCATACACCTTTGCAATGGACTGAAGCGCAGAAGAAGGATTTGTCGAATTATCAGCAAGGCCAGGTCTTGTTGTTCCACCGCTCGTCTCACGGGATCGCTCCAAGAGAGGCGCTTGTCGTTGAGCGCTCGGACAGGTCGCACATCATCGCCAGGAATGCGAGCGGGGTGGAGCACATGGTGAGTCCGACACAGGCGCGCTCATTCTCGGTGCATGAGCGCAACCAGATTGAAGTATCCCCTGGAGACCGGCTGTTGCTGACTGGAAATCGCCGGGAGCCCGATTTCCGCGCCACGAATGGAGAACTCGCAAAAGTGCGGGGTGTCGATGGAGGCCGCATACAGCTTGACGATGGCCGGACGCTGCCGACGAACTATCGAGAATTCGACCATGGCTATTC
>JBAUBR010000250.1:0-4068 GCA_049676965.1 Occallatibacter sp. | reverse complement strand
CCATATCTGCCATCCTTATCCCTCGCGCCGTCTGCGCGTCACCACCTGAGGCAAGAGCCGGATGCGGGAAATCCGCCTGTCCGGATCTGTGCGGGGGGTACGGAGAAATCCGTATCCCTACCGCGACAACATGCTTCCGGTGCGTAGCACCGTTTCCATCCCGCCACGGATATACATGGAGAATCATGCCTTCAATGCCCGCACAGTTGCCGTGGACTCCACCCCGGCATCGGCCTTCCCGTTGGGCTTCCTCGCGTGCGGTTCGGCCACTTCCATGCTCGGAGCTTTCCGGACCCGCAACGTCGAACTGATCTGCTTCGCCTCAGGACTCTTCAAAAAGTCCTGAAAGTCGCGATCCTTTGAGAAGACATAGTTGAGCGCCTTATCCACCACATCGTCGGCAGACGCCTTAATGAAAGCGGCATATTGATCCACCTGGGTTGCAGTAGCCTCATCAAGCCGGACCGAGGCGCTGATTTGACGGGTTTGAGTGATTTCGAGCAGTGGCATGTTGATTCTCCTTGGCGCGTTGAATTCGGGTTCTCTGAACAAACCTGTAAGCGGTCGTGGCGATCTCGGCGGCGCGTTCAATTGAGAGAGCAGAGTCGTACTGTTTCAGGGTTTCGATAACGGACTCAACATCGACGCCCCTACGGACCCATCGAACCGCGCTCGCGATGTCCACGGTCCGATGCGCGTAATAGAGAGGGTTCGGCTTGTCGGAGCGGGTATTTGCAAGCGTCTGAACGACTTCCTGAGTGGGAATACCGGCGTCAAGCTGAGCCATTACCCATCTCCAATCGCTCTCCGATCGGGTCTGCGATCTAAGCGGCCTCGGCTGACTAATTGTGGTGGGTTGAACCGCCGTAAGCGTTGGCAATTCCAATCTGAAATCGCTTGGCGAATAGACCCATTGAATGGCGTGCATCTCTGAAGTGACCGGAAAAGCGGGGGCGTATTTTCGATTGAAGAAGCCAGGTAGACGGAACACCCTCGCACAGTCGGTGCAGGCACGGTCGCCGCCGAACCACTCAGCGAGTCCTTTCAACATCGCTTCCTGCTCAGGAATCGAGAATCCTTGGACGCGCCAAATGACTTGATATTTACCCACTGAAGTGTGGATTACGACACTGGGTGGCGGCACGTTATTCGACTCGCGGAGATTTGCTAGTTTGAGGTCGCCGTCCGAATCCAAATCAAGATACAACCCCTTCACAGCAGCGACTGCGCTCTTTGTCCGTTTCGTCGCACCAACTGCGAGCGGATTGATTGAGAAATAGATGCTGGCGCCGCGGCTATTCTCAAAGGCGAGCCAACCCAGATAGTTCGACTTCATCAGGTCTGAGAGGCGAACGATTCGCTGCAGGGTTCGCGATGTTTCAGGATGACGGACGAGTAGCGCAAACGTGTCTTGTGGCTCAAACCATTCCGACAGAAACCGTTCGGCAATCTGCTGGCGCTTACGCATGAGTAAGCCCCCCAGAAATGGAAGCTGTTTCACCGCCGTAGACGGGTTCAAATCTAAACTGCTCCGTGCGCCGGTCGTAGCCGTTAAGTCGTAACACTTCCCGAACGGTTCGCCTTCCAGGCTGGCGTTCCACATGGACCACGAAGTCCACTGCCTCTGCGATTTCTGCTTCAGTATCGGAGAAGGTCGTCTGCGCGTGACTGCGCATGACGAGATTTGCAAAGCGACAAAGGGCTTTCTCGGCAGAGTTCGCGTGAATTGTAGCCAGCGATCCGGAATGACCTGTATTGAACGAATCGAGCAGAGTCCGTGCCTCCCCCCCCCGGACTTCGCCGAGAATGATTCGGTCGGGACGGAACCTGAGTGCGTCCTTCAACAGGTCGTCGAAGGAGACGTGGGACTTGAATGTATTCGTCTGAGATCCGGCCGCAACTATGTTGGGTTTCCGAATATGAAGTTCGGGCGTGTCCTCGATGACGACAATTCGCTCATAGTCTGGAATAAAATCCGCCAGTATCCGGAGAAGAGTTGTCTTCCCGGTCCCCGTTCCTCCGCTGATTAACAGCGTCTTGCCGTTGGAAATCTGCTCTCCCAAGAACTCAGCAAGTGCACGCGATATTGTGCCGCGCCGAATCAGGTCATCGATGGTGAATCTGCGGCTGGTGAACTTACGGATCGCCAGTGCTGGGGATGGCCGCACGATGGGCGGAATCCACGCCGCGAGCCTGCTTCCGTCTGGAAGCTGCGCGTGCAACGAGGGATTGTCCTCATCGAGCTTCTTTCCAAGCTGATTGGCGATGACCTCAAGGCCCGTTAACAACTTGGCAGCATCAAAGGAGACGGCAACTTCGTGGTGCATCTTGCCGTCGCGCTCGCACCACCAAGAGGCATCAGGATTACCCATGATCTCGCTGATGCTGTCGTCCAGCAGCAGCGGTTCTATTGGCCGGAGAAATGGGAGTATCAACTCGAAACTCATTGCGGGAGCCTCACAACGATGGAAGCCCAGCGGGTAGCCGGGCCCCCGAGAGTGAAGAGGAAGGGCCTTAGGCGGCCGCTTCCTCGTTAGAAGAATCGTCCTGTTCGCCATCTTCCGGCGCGGACTTCTCGGCCCGGTCAAGCTTCAGGATCGAGTCGACCTTGATCTCCCAAATGCGCTGCTTTGAGTGCGTCTTCTTGCTGTCGTACTCGCGGCTGCGCAGTTCGCCCTCGACCTGGATATGCGCACCTTTCTTCAGGGTGCCGGCGAACTCCGAAAGCTTTCCGAAGACGACGCAACGGTGCCATTCGGTGTGCGAGATGTATTTGCCCTCTTTCTTGTAGGACGACTTGGTTGCCAGCGAGAGCGTGGTAAAGCTGCGGTTGTCGATGGAGCGAACTTCTGCGTCGCTGCCGAGGAAGCCGATGAGGGTTACTTTGTTCTGATACATGACGGTGTCTCCGTTTGTTGAATTTCCCGATCTTGCTTGGGTCACACCCGGCGAAGCCAAGCGAGTGGGCCCGGCTCCCAAGTGCCAAGTCGCGCTTTCTTGGAGGGTGCCCTTTAGGGAGGAACCATGACCCGAAGGGCGGCGTCGCCGAAGCAGAGCGGCGCAGTGCCGCCGGGCGCCGGAATTGCCCCGAAGCAGTGACCAAGCAAAAAGCGGGATACATAACGCCAGACGCACACGGGACCAAAGTTCTCATCGGTGCTTTGGCTGCAGAAGTCCGGGGCAATCGCGGATCCATTCGAGCGCCTTTGTCCGCCCAACAACGAGAGGCTATTCTCACCGGATTCTCGTGCAGTCTGCCAAGTATTCGCCGTTTCAAGCGCCATCAGAGACAGAGAGGGTGAAGCAGCCGAATTGGCAGCGAGTGTGGCCATAGATTCTCCTTTGGGAGTGCCGACTATTCCTTAGCTGAATGCCTGGTCGGCCCGGAAGCGAACGATCGTCAATCCGAGCGGATTCACGGCCAGCTCGTTGTTCTTCACGTTCTCGCGGAAGACGTACGTCACGCTGGCCGTCCATCGTTCCCGCTTCAGTTCCGTGTGATCCGACGGATTCGTGTACACTTTTTCGAACTCGATGCGGGCGGAATAGGGCGACTGACGCAGGTCGTCGAGGACTACTTCCTTCACCTCGACATCGACATACGGAAGAGTGCTGTCTTTGATGTATGTGGGGATGAAATTGTCCTTCCGCTCCTGCTCAATCACAGCCCGTTGGACATCACCATTGAGAAAGTAGAGTGAGTTCGTCTGGTCCCGCTCAATTGTGAAGCGGTTGCGGCTGAAATAGAGCTCAGCCCAGCGGGTCAAGTAATATTTGTTCTCCGCCTCTTGAGGGCGATATTGGAAGTTGCGATAGTCAATCGCTTCCGCCCGCCCTACGTCGTTAATCCGAACGATCAACGGATGCATGTTGGCAAGCGCCTTCTGGCCTCTAAAGACAAGCGCAGCCAGGGCGAGGCAGACAACCGCGAGAACGAGGATGTGAGCGATATCTAAACCCCATCTTGCGCGCAGCGCGGGCATGAGGCACTTTGGAGGGATGAGAAAACGTGGAGCGGATTTGTGGGCAAAATGGCGAGGTTTAGTTTCCGAGCAGTTGGCAAGCGGA
>JBAUBR010000249.1:0-12218 GCA_049676965.1 Occallatibacter sp. | reverse complement strand
GCCGGGAAGTGTTGCTCGAGCAGCGGCCGGCATCGGTGACCGTAATGCCCGGCCTGTGGGAGCTTCCCGCGCTCGCCGATGCGGCCGTCCCCGAGAGCGCGCTGCGCATGACCGTGCGCCACGCCATCATGCAGGTGAACTACTACGTGCGCATCCGCACCGTGCTTGAAGACGACGTGCCCGCGCTCACGGTGCAAGCGGGCGAGCGCCGCTGGGTTCCGCTCCCCGAGGCTGCCGGAATGGCGCTGACCGGCCTTACGCGCAAAGTGCTTACGCGCGCGCACCTGCTCGCCGCCTCGCCGCTCGACTCGATTGCTTCGCCGGTCGACAGGACGTAGTCTGAAAACCCTCTGAGAAAGTCGATGTTTTGAAGGGTAAGAGCTTCAGCCCAAACGTGAAAAGCGGCGAACTCGACGCGGCTTCAGCAAGCCCTGACCTGCCGGCCATGCGCTGAAACCAAGCCCGCAGCTAAAAGTTTCTGCGCAACCTGTTGAAGCGTTGTGATCCACCCATGGGAGCGCGCTGCGGCCAGCCGTATTCCTTCCTCGGCGCCGTATTGGCAATCAATTTCTTGATCCTGCCGCGAGATCCGCAATAGGCAAACAATAAAGCAACGCCGTAGACGATATATACGCTATAAAGCATCTGCTGGTGCTCCTTCAACAGTGAACCGGCCTCGAACGAGCGGGCGACCCGAGTCCGAACTGGGAGTTGATTGCGGCAGATCGCCTTCGCCAGGCTCCGGGAATTATGTAAGGCTGCTGGCGAGAGTGGCGCTGATCTGCGTAAATGCAGAGTTAAGTCCCGAGCCCAGGCTTTGCATGGCGAGAGTTGCGCCAAAGGCGATCAGGGCCACAATCAGGCCGTATTCCACCAGGCTTTGGCCTTCTTCAAGGGCGCGGAAGGCATCCATCTTTGCAAGTAGCTTCAGCAATAGGTTATTCATTTTTCTCTTCCTTTTAGATTGATATTTCCTCGCCGCCGACCAACCTGCGAATTAAGCTATTGACCTCAGGTGCGCTTTATCAATGACGAGTTGACATATCCTCCCACAAAAGAGGGATTGATGAAACACTTCGTTCGTCACGCAAAATGCGATTACTCGGAAGAGCTTTGTGGTTACCCGGCGTGCATGCCGGCGATTACCCCGACTCTGCACTTACCCAGCGCAAAATGATGCTTGCCCACCGTGCTACAGGCCCAACGCCGTAAGTTGTGGATCACGCCTCGCTCTGCTTCGATCGCGCCCCGCGCCAGTAGAGTACAAGACCGAGCAGGATGGAGCCGACCGTCACGGCGATCAGCTTTAGCTCGTGCCAGAATGAGCTGCCGGACCCTCCTGGCGGCATGAACGACAATGCGATGCCAATGAGCACCACGAGGAACCCTAATCCGCCGCAAATCCACACGCCGGCAAGCCCTCCCGGAACGAGTACCGCGTTCGGATTCTCTTCACGGTCCTTGCGGTGCGCCAGCCTGAATATCGCGGCGAACATATAGAGGAATGGAATGAAGTACAGAATGATCGCCGCGTCGACAAGCACTTGGTAGGCTCCCTGGATCGTGGCATTGATCTGGCTGGCTAGCAGGATCGCCGCCGAGACGCCCGCCTGCACCAGGATTGAAACATACGGAGTCTTCCACCGCGGGTGAATCTTGCCGAAAGCTGCCGGCATATAGCGGTCGATGCCTACTACATATGGCACGCGTGCAATCCCCGCTACCGTGCTACCCACCCCACCGGCATTGCCAACCGTGACCACCACTGCGGCAACGATGCCTAAAAAACCGATCTTTAGGGACATTGAACCGAGCGTGATGGCGCTGAAGACTCCGCTCTCGGCGTTGATGCTCTCCGCCGGCTGCAGGGCCAGGACGGCAACCGTCCCCGCAATATACATCAGTGCAATCAGCGTGGCCGCTCCAAACGCCGCGCGCGGAAGCGTGCGCCGCGGATCGCGCACCTCCTCGCTCATCGCTGACACCAGTTCCAGTCCCGTGAAGGCGAAGGCGATCTGCGACCAGAAGTTCACCGTCCCCCAGTTCCACGATGGCATCATGTTCGCGAGGGTGAAGTGTGTCGCGGATCCGTCACGCCATGTCACCACCGCGGCGATGCCCACCAGCATCACCAACGGCAGGTAGGTACCCACACCGCCAGCGTTCTGAAGCCATTTACCGATGTTCAGACCGACGATGTTCAAGAGCACCGCAACAAGCAGGATGCCCATAGACACAGTCAGTTGGAAAGTACGATCGACCGCCAACTCCGAGCCACGCCCGCCCAGCACATAGGCCGCCATCGACGCAGATGCCAGCAGCAGCCCCGGAAAATAGAAGAACGTGTAAATCCAGTAAGTCCATCCGGCGACAAAGCCGTGAAACGGACCGAAGGCTTCGCGCGACCAGGCGTACAGGCCGCCCTCTTCGGGAAAGCGCGACGACAGTTCGTTGATCACCAGCGCCCCGGGCACGAAGAAGAAGACCGCTGCAATCACCCAAAGGCTGATCGACGACGTGCCGTTGTGTCCCGCGGCCGCAATCCAGCGCGGCCCCAGCACCGTGGCAATGTTGAACAGCAACACATCCCAGAAGCCCATCGTCTTGCGCAGTTGCGATTTGGTGTCGAGTGAGATGGGCATCGTGACCGCCGGTTCGCGCAACGGTCCGCATCCGGCATTCGCACATCGATATGGATGGGGACAATTGAAAGTCTCACAGCCGAACCGACCACGTCAACGAAAAGAGACACTGACGGCTGGAGGCGTAGATTCGCGGCGAAGAGATGCCGCGGCCTTCGCAGAAAGGCCTGCCGAAAACAGGATCATGTTGAATGGGATCGTACGGACTTGACTTTCGCGGATCTGAGAATCGCTTAGCCGGACGCGGAAGTTAATCCGCGCCCGGCCGCGATCAGGAAGTTATTTCAGTTGAGACAAATCGGGCAGCGATTTCGTGCCTTCGAGCCGCACGGCGTCCAGGCTGTGCGGATCCAGGCCCAGAGAGCGCAGAATCGTAGGCGCAATCTGGTTGGTTCCCACGCTGGTGTACACGTTGCGCGGCCGGATCTCGGGATTCGAGACCAGTAGAACAACGTTGGTGTCGTCGTGCGCGAAGCCGCCATGCTCGGCGAGCTTCGTGGAGCTGCCGGTGTAGGTGACTCCGACGTTGGGGGTAACAATGATGTCGGGCGTGCGCGGATCGCCGTCCGGCGGCAAGCCGGGTGCGTTGTAGTTGAGCGCCAGCGTCGAACCGTAGTAGATCTGGCCAAGACCGATCTCGGAGGGGTTCGACTCGAGCAGCTGGACGGCAGGCAGGGTGTCATCCGCGCTCTTGAGCCAGAGCAGCGACACGTCGTCTTCAGTGGAGCCCAAAGCGCCCGCCGGCGACTCGGAGGCCGGGATGTAACCGGCGCCGTCAAGCAGCGTGGCAGGCGACTCGCCGTTGGTGCCGCTGTGGCCGGGCACGGCGTCATAGCGATTGGGATCGATGGGAGACTGGCCGTGCTTGGCGGTAATGATGATCAGCGTCGATTCGTAGAGGCCGTGGTCCTTGATCTTGGTGATCATCTGACCGATGGTGTCGTCGACAAACTGGAACTCGCTCAGCAGCGCCGCGGTCGGGGTGCCGGCCGCATCCTGATAGCCGCCGGTGGTGGAGTTGCTCTTCTCGATCAGTTTCTGGCCCACGCTGACCGCCTGGTAGTTCATCCCGAAGATGGTGGGAACCTTGGCCTTCCCGCCATCGTGGTTCTTGCCCTCGATCTCATTGAGGATGGCGTTGACCTTGAGCTGGTCGTAGCACTCGATGTTCTGGAAGCTGTTCGTCCAGGCGGTGAGATCGGCATTCGGATCGGGGATCGTGGCGCAGCTGATGCCGCTGGCCGTGGTTACATTGGGCAGCGTGACGACGTTGGAGTTGATCTCCGGCGAGTAGTAGTCATCCAGGGTGCCTCCACCGGGACCGGCCACGGCAGAATAAGCGGGGTGCTTGTCGGACCAGGCGGTATAGCCGCCCGCCTTGTGGATGACGCCGAAGATGGTGTTGGTGCGCACAAAGTTCCACGGATAAACAGGCGCACAGCCTTTGCTGGGATCGCGGTCGAGCCTGGCTGTCTCGATCGACGCGATGCCGCCGTCGGTCAGGCCTGCGCCGGGTGCGCCGCCGTTGAGCGCGGTCTGATCGATGTCGATGCCTTCATCGAATTCCGTCGAATAGCCGGTGATCACACCCGGGGTGCAGGGTCCGGAGGCGTTGCCGTTGCCTGTGGTGGTCGCCGGCGGTGACAGCGTGCGGTCATAGGCCACGTCGTAGTAAACGCCCATGGTGCGCGGCGTTGCGCCGGTCATCAGATTCATCAGGCCGGGGAATGAATCCGACGGTTTCGACGTGCTGGCCGCGGTGTAGTTCACTCCCGTGGTAGCCAGCGATGCCAGATTCGGGCAGTACGGCGCGCCGCCGTTGACGCCGGCAACGCCATGGGCGCAATTCAGCAGGTCGACCGCGTGCATGCCATCGACGCTGATCAGCAGGACATGGCGAATTTTGCCGTTCTGCCAGTCTTTATCCTTGTCCTTGTCACTGTTCTGAGCTAAAGCAGTGGCCGCAAAAATGGCGGCCAGGGACGCAACGATCAGGGGGGATTTCCTCATGTCTTACCTCCTGCCATCGAATACTAGGCAGCGCGCCCGATGAGGCAGGTTGCGCAGCGATGAATGTTGGGTAAATTCCAACTAATCCGTGCCGGAGCGGTCGGCCGTTTGGCAGGTCAAAGCTTCAGCCTCATACTAGAGGCGTGAAAATCAGCTCGGCTCCAACCAGTACTTTACGGTCCTGCGTTTCGGTCGCTGGGAGCGGAACGGGCCAGAGAGGCGGTTGCATAAATGGGGCTTTGAAAGGGCACGGCTTCAGCCGTGCCGGAAAGGGTCGTAAAACAAAGGGCTTTAGCCCCTGAGGGATGGATTCACTCGGCCCGGCAATATTTACTTAGCCAGTTCCAGCCCTTTGAAGCCGCAGTTTCCATCAAACCTGAGACGCTACCCATCGCAGAATCCGCTTTTCGCAATTCGCGCGCCTCTGCTATGCTCCGCCGTACATGCCCGCCGCTCCCGCGCTCAAACGAGGAATCAGGTTCCGCGACCTGGCGCTGTTCTACGTCGTCAGCGGCCTCAGCGTCCGCTGGACCGCGACCGCCGCCGCCGCTGGCCCCAGCATCCTTATCGTCTGGGTCGCGGCGCTCACCTGCTTCTTCGTTCCACTTGCCGCGAGCGTGATGGAACTCTCGTCGCGCCATCCTGAAGAAGGCGGACTCTACGTCTGGTCGCGCGAAGCCTTCGGCGACTTCGCCGGCTTCATTTCAGCATGGATCTACTGGATGAGCAACCTGCCCTATTTTCCCGGCGTGCTCTACTTCGGCGCGGCATCGGCGCTCTTCGCCTTCGGCCCGCGCGGCCGTGCGCTCAATGGCAGCCCGATTTACTTCGTCGTCTTTGCTCTCTTCTGGCTGGCCGTCATCACGCTGCTTAACATACGCGGTGTCGATGCCGGCAAATGGCTCAACAACATCAGCTCGCTGGGCGGTTTCCTGCCGCTCACAGTGCTGCTGGTTCTCGCCGCCGTTTCCTACGCGCGCTTCGGCCCGGCCACACATTTCACCTGGGCCGCGCTCACGCCGCACTGGTCGCTTGATAACGCCGTCTTCTGGTCCAGCGTCTTCTTCGCCTTCGGCGGCGTCGAGGCCGGCTCCGCCATGGGCGACGAGATCCAGAACCCGCGCCGCACCATTCCCTTCGCCATTCTCGCCGGCGGCAGCGTTCTTGCCTTCGGCTACATCGCCGGAACCGCGGCCCTCCTCGTCGCGCTCCCCAGCAGCGCGGTCGGCGGGCCTGACGGCTTCGTCAACGGCATCCACCAGCTCAGCGCGCATCTGGGCCTGGGATGGCTGCTCGCGCCTGTCGCACTGCTCGTCGGCCTCAATGCCGTGGGCAGCGCGGCCGCGTATCTCTCCTCCACGTCGCGCCTGCCGTTCGTCGCCGGCATCGATCGTTATCTTCCCGCAGCATTCGGCTCCATTCATCCGCGCTATCGCACGCCGTGGGTCGGCATCGCCGTCTACGGAGGCGCAGGAATGCTTGTGGCGCTGCTCGGCCAGGCCGGAACTACCGTTCGTGGCGCCTACGACGTGCTCGTCAGCATGACCATCGTCGCTTATTTTCTGCCCTATCTTTTTCTTTTCGCCGCCATGGTCCGCCTGCAAGGCCGCCCCGCCGGTCCTGAAGTCCGCCGCGTCCCCGGTGGCCGTCCCGTGGCCATTGCGCTGGCCTCCGTCGGATTCGTTAGCACCACCATCACCATCCTGCTTTCGGTCATTCCTGGCGCCGATGAAACCAACAAGCCGCTGGCCGTCGCCAAGGTCCTCGGCGGCACTATCGTCCTGGTGGGTGCGGGTGTCGCGGTGTTTGCGGCTTCGCGCCGAAAAACCAGACGCCTCATGGCCGCCTGAGCGCGAATTCGTCTCATTTCACAGCGAGTGCTCACCCCGTTTGCGTATCCTTATCTCCGGGGGTGCGCGTTGCGGCAAACACTTCTTTGTCTCGGAATGGCATTGTGCGCATGGGTTGCCGTATTTGGCCAGGCAGGCGAAACAATTCACGGACGCGACGGTATCGTCCTGCCGCCGCCGCCCGCGGCCGAGCAGACACCGGTCGTCGACGATTATTTCGGCACCAAGCTCACCGACAACTACCGCTGGCTCGAAGACGCCAAAAGCCCCGAGACCCGCGCCTTCATCGACGCCGAGAACACCTACACCGCGCGTTACTTCAGGCAGGCGCGCATTCGCCCCGCCGCCGACGACGCGCTCGACGCCCTCGAGCACGTCGACCGCTGGACCATGCCCATTGAGCGCGCTGACAGCTTCTTCTTCGAGAAGCGCCTGGCCGGCGAGGAGCAGGCATCCATCTACGTGCGCCACGGCTGGACCGGCAAGGACGAGCGCCTCATCGACCCCGCCGCAATCAGCCGCGACCAAAATACATCGGTTCTCATCGCCGATGTTTCCCGCGACGGCTCGCGCCTGGCCTACGGGGTGAGGCAAGGCGGCGCGGACGAAATCGGCATCCACATCTTCGACATCAAGAGTAAGAAGACGCTTGAAGACGAGCTACCACCGGCGCGCTACTTCGGCATCGACTTCACGCCCGACCGCAGCGGCATCTACTACACGATCGATCGCAAGCAAGGCGCTCTGCTCTACCGGCACATATTCGGAACGCGCAGTGTGCGCGACACCCTGATCTTCGGCCGCGAGTTCCACGGCGAGGAACTGGGCGCGAACGACCTCTTCAGTCAGCGGATCACCGACGACGGGCGCTATCTCGTCATCCACATCGGCCGCGGCGTTCCGGCCAGGCGCGAAGACATCGTGTTCCGCGATCTCGCCAAGCCGGACTCGCCCTTTGAGATTCTGGTGTGGGGCCTCGATTCGCGCTTCTCATCCATCTATGCCCGCGGCGCCTGGTATGTGAAGACCGACTACAGCTCCCCCAACGGCCGCATATTGAAAGCCGATCCCGGCATCATGCCCGAAGCCTGGACCACCATCGTGCCCGAAGGCCCGGAGGTGATCGAGGACTTCGATATCGTCGGCCAAAAGTTCTACGTAAAACGCCTCAAGGACGTGAAGCCCGAAGCTTCCATCTATTCGCTGGACGGCAAGCCCCTCGGCGACCTCGATTACGGCGGTATCGGATCTGCCTCCGGCCTGGCGGGCCGCACCACCGACCGCTACGGCTATTACGAGTTCTCGTCCTTCATCCTGCCGCCCACCATCTACCGGCTCGATACCGTCACCGGCAAGCGCGAAGTCTTCGCCCAGCCCAAAATCCCGTTCGATACGTCGCAGTACGAACTCAAGCAGGTGTTCTACAAGTCCAAGGACGGCACCCAGGTGCCCATGTTCATCGCCGGCAAAAAAGGCCTGAAGCAGGACGGAAGCGAACGGCTGGTGATGACGGCGTATGGTGGATTCGATCTCAGTAGTACTCCCGATTGGAACCCGGAATACGCCTGGTGGCTCCAGCAGGGCGGCTGGTTCGCGCTGCCCAACCTGCGCGGCGGCGGCGAGTACGGCGAGAAATGGCACGAGGCCGGCATGTTCGAGCACAAGCAGAACGTCTTCGACGACTTCTTCGCTGCTGCGCAATACCTCATCGACAACAAATACACGTCGCCGGGGCACTTCGCCATCACCGGCCGCTCCAACGGCGGACTGCTCATGGGCGCGGCCATGACGCAGCATCCCGAGCTCTTCTCCGCGATCGTATGCGGCTATCCGCTCCTCGACATGCTGCGCTTTCAAAAATTCCTGATCGGCTCTTTCTGGATCACCGAGTACGGCGCCGCCGACAACGAGAAGCAGTTCCCATACCTGCTCAAATACTCGCCCTACCAGAACGTAAAACGGGGCGCCGCGTATCCCGCGATTCTGTTCTTCACCGGCGACAGCGACACGCGCGTCGACCCGCTCCACGCCCGCAAGATGACCGCGGAGATGCAGGACGCTTCAACCAGCGGCCGGCCAATTCTCCTTCACTACAGCCTCAACGGCGGCCACTCCGCCGGCGTGAGCGTCGAGCAGAAGGTCCAGGACGATGCCGACCAGCTCACCTTCCTCTGGACCGAAACCGGATCGCCGGTTAGGAAATAGCTTCGCGCACGCTAGGCGCGCGAAGGGGGATGAACGGTACGGGCTTTATTGATTGCTGTAAAACAAGTGTCCGGATCGAGATGCTCGGCAAATCGGGGCTTTGAAAGGGCACGGCTTCAGCCGTGCCAACAAGAATGCAAATTGAATACGGGCTTTAGCCCCTGAGGCATGCCTTTCCCCCGCTCCACCCGCAGTTCCATTTCAGAACCTCCACGAACAATCTCCCAAAACGAAACTCCCACTCATCGAACCCGCAGAAATCAGCTAAAGCCCCCAAGCTGGCGCACGATAAGCTCAAATCCATGCAGGGAGCAGCCACAGAAGCGGTCCCACAATCCTTTGTCGGAATGCTGGCCTCGCTTGCTGTGCCCGCCAAACCCTCCGGGCAGGACCCAAACGACGGATTCGCCGACGACGTCGCGGTCTTCAGCTACGAGAGTGCGCTGCAAAGCCGAATCAAAAACTCGAGTTCCTCCGGCGCAGTGGAAAGCTCCCCTCCACAGCTCGACGCGCCAACCCCTCCCTCTGCCGACTTTCCCGCCAGCAAGCTCACCATCACCGAGGCCGAAGCCCAGTCGCCGAGATCACCCTTGCAAGATCGAAAGGCCGCCAGCATCACCATCCGCGTCAGCGCGTCCGAATGCGCCCAGCTTCGCGCCCGCGCCGCCGAGTCCGGGATGACCGTCTCCGCCTACCTGCGCTCCTGCATTTTTGAGGTCGAATCCCTGCGCGCGCAGGTCAAGGATGCGCTCGCCCAGCTGCGATCCGCAGTCGCGGGCGACGATCGACAACCAACTCAAGTGCCGGCCAAACCAGGCCCCTTGCCCGCGCACGGCTGGCGATCGAGGCTTCTTCCCGGCTGGAAGATCGGCCGCCGCCTCGAAACCGCATAGCGGGCTTCGAAAAAGTGCCAATCGCCGAAGGCTACGGGCTTCAGCCCCTAAGTTATGGCTTCCCTAATGAACCGGGCTTTATTCCGTATCAAGGTTGTTTCCGAAAGCACCCAGGCCAAACACTTATGGAGTCACCGGCAGATCCATCGTAGGATTCTTGTCCAGGAACTGAAACGGCCGCAGCGCAAACATGTGCCACATGATCGGCATCTGCGGCCAGTCCTCCGGCCGCGGCACATGGTGAAAGCCCACCGTGTACCAGGCCACAATGTCGGTATTTACAATGCTGCGGCCCTGCTTCGTCCACGCCGGCAGGCTGTCCTCGCCCTTGCTGCCCATCACGTACACGCCGGATGCGTAGCGCTCGTTGGGGTCGTACGGCGTCACCCAAAGGCTGTGCCCCGAAAATCCGGCGCGCTTCTGCGGCCACTCCGAAGAGGGCAGCAAACTGATGCCCGTCTCGCCCGGCATGATCTCGAAGCTCGATGATTGCCCTAACGAGTTCTTCACGCTCTCATTGACAAAGCGCCACATCGCCGGATGCTCCAGGCTCACGTCGAACTTCGCATCGCTTTCTGACTTCACCATCTCCGGCATCATGGCCCAGATGTACTTGCGCCCCAGCGCCGTGTCCGGCAGCTTGTAAGGAACGAGTTTGTCCACCATCAGCGAGTTCTTTGTTCCGTCCACGTCCAAATCGAGCCGGTAGCTGAAGTAGTGGTCGTGATCCACGCCGTCAATCCCCGGCGCCACCAATTGGCCGAACTGCACTTCGTGCCCGTCGGGATCCTTGCCGGCCAGCTTGTCGCTGAGCGGCCCGTCGGCGCGCCGATCGTTGACGGCCTTCACTTCGAGAATTCCCGTGGCTCCCACCCCCGCGACAATCGAACCATCCTGCTCAGAGCGCCAGTCGAAGAGATAGTCATAGTTTCCGACCGTGGCCACGGTGCGCAGGATCAGCTCCCGCGAAGGCCGCCCCGCGACCGCGTACGTATCCTCATCCCAATGCCGCCACACCGGGTCCCCGGTGACGCGCTCAAACAGGCAGGCCAGTTGCGGCCGGATGTACGGCGAACCATTTTCGTGGAGAAACGTTCCGCTGAAGTAGGTGGCGTATGCGGGGCAATCCACGCCCGGCTCCAGCGGCTTGATGATGCCGCCCGAGCCGGTGTTCATGAAGTACTCGCCGGCATCGAGAAACACATGCGAGTTCCAAGTCTCCTCCGGGTCCTGGTAGGGCACGTACATCTCCGATAGCGACCCCTCGTACAAAACAGAGCGCCGCTTGCCGCCATCGTTCCACGTAACCAGGTTCACCACCGGCCCCGCGCGCGGATCGAGCCGGAACCGGAACTGCCAGTTCTGCCACGAAACCTCGCCGTTCTCGATGGTGAAGCTCGGGCCTGCGGGCTGCGCAATCAAAAATGGCTTGGTTCCAGGCAGCGACGGGCCCCCATCGGAGTCGTAGACAACCGTGCTCGGCGGCATGGGCACCGCGCCGTAATCGGAAAAGCGCACAATCTTCCGTTCTTTCATGTCGACGACGAAGAACATCCCCGCGACCTCGCGGTCCCAAGGCGACGTTGCACCCTCCGCGTAGACGCAGCCGCCCCAGCCGATGCGCCGGCCCTCGGTCTGCTCCGGCAGCCCCACGTAGCCCGCCGGCGTGACGTAGCAGGTCACCAGCCGCAGATCGGTAATTCCGCGCTTCTTCAGCGCCTCCACAATGCGTGGGTCCTTCTTCAACTCGTCGTCATAGCTGTGCATCTCGCCTTCGCTCACCGGGGCCTGCGCGCCCTAGAGCTCGTTGAACGATTCGACCTTCCCATCGGAAATGTCCACCCGCGCCGCATACGATTTTCCCTCCGTCAGCAGCACCACATCCGCCTCGCGCTCAAGCGGCTTGCCCGGCCTCCATTCAAGTACCTTGGCCTTCTCGGGCTCGTGCAACAGCACGCTCGAGAAGATCGTCTTCTCTTCCAGCTTGCCCGCATCGCGCAGCACCGTATACACCTTCCAGTACTCGTCCGGCGTCAGCGCATCCAGCGGATGATGCACGGCGGGAGGCAGCGAAAGCGCGGGCCTGATAGCCAGAACAAGAACGACAAAAGCAAAGACACGAGACCGAAGGAACACACAAGACCTCCGCGGAACCGGTGCAACAGCGTTCAAAGCTGGAGAAGAGGAACAGCCCAATCAACTCGGGAGTGCTGAACGACCGGCAGGCTCCCGAACGTGAAAATCTAGGGGAACTCAACAGACTCGCCTGCGAAGCGATGGCCCCCACGCGCGGCAAGGCGCGTAGGAGCCAGATTCCTGGATGGATTACTGCTCATTTATGCAATAGCCCGCGCCGCATGTCAAGCACACGGCTGCCGGAGCTTGGAACGGCGATTCCGAGTCCTCACAGCGGCCGGTCGATCGTGCTCTGCCTCCACACCGCGTTGTAGTAGACCGTGCCGTTGGCCGCCACAAACGACTGCAGGATATACAGGCGCCAGCCATCCGGCCACAAACTGTTGTATTCCGTTATGTATTCGTTATAAGTCGCACCGTAGATCTGTATCTCGCCGTGGTTCCCCGGATGAAACACCGCGTCGAAGACCTCGCTCCCATCG
>JBAUBR010000248.1:0-1901 GCA_049676965.1 Occallatibacter sp. | reverse complement strand
GCGCGTCGGACGCCCGCGGCTATTGATGGCTGCATAAATAATGTCCTGAACCTTTGCGGCCAAACAAGGACATTTGTCCCGATCGAATGGCGATCCCTCAGGGGCTAAAGCCCTCAATTTTATTGCGCGATTGTGGCACGGCTGAAGCCGTGCCCTTTCAAAACCTTCAGCCTTCCAAACGATCCAAAACGGACATTTGTTTTGCAGGAATCAATAAAGCCGATTTTGCTTCGGGACTGTTTTCAGGGGCCTGAAGGCCCCTGCTCCCTCCGAAATGATTCCCGGACCTGAAGTCCCCTGAAAACTGCTCCTTCGTAAAGATGAAAGCGCCGCATTCACCGCACTTCCCCTCTGCCGCCCTGCTAAACTTTCTCCAATATGCCTCTCGGGAGCCTCTACATCATGGCTGGAGCCTACCTTCTCGGCTCCATCCCCATCGGCTGGCTGCTGATGCGCATTTTTCGCCGGCAGGATATTCGCTCCGTGGGCAGCGGCAACATCGGCGCCACCAACGTTCTGCGCTCCGGCGGCTTGGCCCTGGGCGCGGCCACGTTTGTGCTTGACGTGCTCAAGGGCGCGACCGCTGTATACCTCGGTGGCCTGCTCGGCACCATGTTCGCGCCCACCATGACGCTGGCCAACATGCGTGCTCTGGCCGCGCTGTGCGCGGTGCTCGGCCACGTCTTTCCGGTCTGGCTCGGCTTTCGCGGCGGCAAAGGAGTCGCCACCGGCTTCGGTGTCTTCCTGGTCGTTGCGCCCGTCGCTGCACTCGCCGCCATCGCCGTCTTCGCCATCGTGCTCGCGCTCACCCGCTTCGTTTCGCTCTCGTCGATCATTGCGGCCATCAGCTTCCCTATCTTCGCCTGGTTCACGGCGCGCGAGCACTCCGCTTTTATCTTCGCCGTCGAGCTCACGGTCGCGCTCACTATCATTGCCAAGCACCACCAGAACATCGGCCGCCTGCTCAGCGGCACTGAGAACCGCCTGGGCGCCGGAAAGCCCGCATGAGCCGTATCGTCGTCCTCGGCGTGGGCGCCTGGGGAACCGCGCTCGCGCTCTCGCTCCAACGCCGCGGAGGCCATCGAATCGTCCTCTGGGCGCACAGCCTCGAGCTGGCCGACGAAATCAACGCCGCCCGGGAGAATACCCAATTCCTCCCCGGCTTTCCCATCCCCGCGTCCATCCCCGTCACCGGCTTCGACGCCGCCGTCGCCGAAGCGGAGATCGTTCTCTCCGTAATTCCGTCGGAGTTCCTTCGCGTGACCATCGCGCGCCTGCGCCCGCAGCTCCACTCCGGCCAGATCGTTCTCAGCGCCACGAAAGGCGTCGAGGACCACACCTTCCTGCGTATGACCGAGGTGATCGCCGCCTCGCTGGCCGAGCCCTCGACCCTCGGTGCTGGATCCTTGACTCTGGGCTCGGGATCCCAGACCCTGGGCGCTGGAGCCTCGACTTCGATCCCGCCCCTCGACCTGCCCGGCATCGACCTTCCCCTGCCCGACCTCGAAGAGTTCCGCCAGCCGGGCCCCGCGAAGGGTACGGGCTTTAGCCCGTACATCGGCTCGCCGGAAAAGCGAGGGGCTTTAGCCCCTGAGAGAGAGATCCCCATCGGTGCGCTCTCTGGCCCGTCCTTCGCGCTCGAAGTCGCGCAGGGCCAGCCCACCACCGTCACGGTCTCCTTCCCCGACCCCGCCGTAGCCGCGCACATCCAGCGCGAGTTTTCCTTCGAGACCCTCCGCCTCTACACCTCAACAGATGTCATCGGCGTCGAGCTCGGCGGAGCGCTCAAAAACGTCATCGCCATCGCCGCCGGAGTCGCCGCCGGCGTGGGCCTCGGCTACAACTCCGCCGCCGGCCTCATGACCCGCGGCATCGCCGAAATCACCCGCCTGGCCGTGGCC